>NZ_JBEXUX010000020.1:0-145854 GCF_040629175.1 Embleya sp. NPDC005971
GCCGCGGTGAGTTCGGGGGCGCCGGGGCGGAGTTTGACCCAGGCCATCAGTTCCTCGCCGTAGCGTTCGACCCCCGGCACCCCGCCGAGCGGGTGGTGTGGGTCAGGGCCGAATCGGGCCCGTGCCCGCACCGGTCGCGGTGATCGCGGCGGCGATGGCGTCCAGGTCGGCGGCGGTCAGGACCAGATCGGCGGCACCGGTCCAGCCGTCCACCTGGGCGGGCGTACGGGCGCCCACGATCGCGGCGGTGACGCCCGGCCAGGCCAGCGTCCAGGCCACCGCGACCTCGGCCGGCGACACACCGTGCGCGGCGGCGATCGGCCGCAGCGCGTCGGCGAGGGCGAGGTTGGCGGTCAGGCCCGTGGTGAAGTCGCCGTGGGTCCTGCGCCAGTCGTCGTCGGCCAGAGCCGCGACGCGCTCCACCGAGAACGCGCCGGTGAGCAGGCCGGATTGCATCGGCGAGTACACGATCACGCCGGTGCCGTGCGCGGCGGCCCAGGTCAACTCGGGCGCGGCGGAACGGTTGATCGCGGAGAACGGCGGCTGGATCGCGTCGACGTGCGCGATGCGTTCGGCGATCTCCAACTGCGCGACGTCGTGATTGGACAGGCCGATCGCGCGGACCTTGCCCTCGGCCCTGAGGTCGGCCATCACCTGCCAGTACTCCTCCAGCGGGGTGGCGTCGGGCGACGGCTTCGAGACATCGGCGCCGTACTCGAACGCCTTGCCCGTGTCGGGCCAGTGCACCTGATAGAGGTCGATGTGCTCGACGTCGAGCCGACGCAGCGAGTCTTCGAGCTCGCGGCGCACGCTTGCCGGGTTCATCACCCGACGCTCCGCGGCGGCCGGGTTCTCCGGGTCCCAGACCAGGCCGACCTTGGTGAACAGGTACGGCCGCTCGGCCTCGGGGAGATCGGCGACGGCCTTGCCGACGAGACGCTCGGAATGGCCGTGGCCGTATACGGCGGCGGTGTCGATCCAGTTGACGCCGGCGGCGATCGCGTGCCGGATCGCGGTGATCGACTCGGCGTCGTCGGTGGCGCCCCAACTGTAGTTCCAGCCGGCGCCGGACACCGCCCACGAGCCGAAGCCGACCCGGGTGATGGCCATGTCGGTGCTGCCGAAGGGTGTGGTGGACAGACTCATGATGTGGGTACTCCGTACTCGACTCGGTGCTGCGAGAGGGCGATTGCGCCGTGCCCTCATCCTGGAGGCGGCCGCACCGGCTACCCAGGGCCTTGCGCGGGCTGGGAACAGGCTTTCCTGGGTCCGGCAGAACCACCTTCGCCGGTCCCGGACGCCGGCCCGCGTCCAGGATCGGCACAATGACCACGCGAGCAGACCTGGGCGCCTTCCTGCGCACCCGCCGGGCCCGCCTCCAGCCCGAGGACGTCGGCCTGACCCGGTTCGGCGAACGCCGCCGAGTGCCGGGACTGCGCCGCGAGGAACTCGCCCGACTGGCGGGCGTGAGCGTGGACTACTACGTGCGGTTCGAGCAGGGCCGCGCGGAGAACGTCTCCGACGAGGTGCTGAACGCGATCGCGTCGGCGCTGCGGCTGAACCGGGACGAGCACGGACACCTGCGCGATCTGGTCCGGGCGGGATCGGAGCGCCGGGAGTCGGCGGCGGCAACGGCGCTGCCGACTCAGCGGGTTCGGCCGGGGCTGCGCCGGTTGTTGGACTCGATGCCGGAGACGCCCGCGTTCGTGATGGGCCGGCGGACCGATCTGCTCGCCTGGAACTCGCTGTTCGCTCTGGTGTTCATCGACCTCGACGCGGTGCCGGTCGAGCGGCGGAACAAGGCGTGGTTGGTCTTTTGCGACGAGCAGTTGCGGGCGCGGTACGTCAACTGGGAGACCAAGGCGCAGGACGTCGTCGCCTACCTGCGGCTGGACGCGGGCCGGCACCCCGGCGACCCGGCCTTCACCGAGCTGATCACCGAACTCTCGGCGGCCAGCCCCGACTTCCGCCGCCTGTGGGCCACGCACGAGGTCCGCGACAAGACGCACGGCGGCTACCACCTCCGCCACCCGGCCATCGGCGAACTCACCCTGTCCTACGAAAGCTTCCGCACCTCCGACGACCCGGACCAAACCCTCGTCACCTACACCGCCGCCCCCACCTCCCCATCGGAAGCCGCCCTACGCGCCTTCTCGCCGGCCAGGGCCACGCCCACTCCGCTGGCGAGGTGATTCCCTCGCGCCATACATGAGCCTCACCACGGCGGTCCGCTGCGAGGTCAGTTGATCAACTGGAGTTCACCGATGCGGACTTCGGCGGTATCCGTGCCGGTCAAACCGGGCAGGGGATGCGAGCCCGTCGCGTCGGTGTAGTAGGTCTCCCAGAACACGGTTGCGGTCACGGTGAACTTATCGCCTGGCTGACCCTGTGAGGTGTTCTTGTATTTGTAGCCGCACTCGCTCATGTTGTTGAGATCCGACGGTTGGTACGGCCTTCCGGGCGAGTCGCACGTCACCTTCCCGCCGTCACCCATATTCCACTCGACCTTGGTGGAACGCGCAAATGCGGTGACAGAGACGGTGCCGACGGTCAGAGTTTGGCTCAGCCATTCTTTGGACCATGTGGTTTTACTGTTCCCGGCGATCCACATCCAAACTGGAAGCCCTACCAGGCCGAGTTTTCCGGGCGCCGGGTTGACGGCGATCTCCGGATTCTCCAGTCCGAGTGTCGCAAGGGCCCTCAGCGCAACGTCGGCCGGCGCGGGGGGCGGAGGGTTTTGGTTGCCTGTCTGGCCTGGAACATTTCCAGCGCTGGTGCCGATTCCACCATCTGGCGGGAAGCCTTGCTCTCCGGAGCTCCCTCCGGCAGTGCCTCCGGTATTTCCCCCTGTGCTTCCGCCGGTAGTTCCCCCCGGCACGCGGATGTCAATGCAGATGAGTAGATTCCCGCATTGATTGACGTCTGCGGTCGCCGAAGGAAGCCCCAAGAGGGCGGCAGAAACACCGGCCGTGCAAGCTATGGCGATGCTGCGTACAACTCTACGACCTGCCATGACATCTCCTTGGAATGCCTGTGCTGGGGAGAGGGAGGTGTTTCCGTGGACGGATCATGCCGAAGTCCCATCGACGGAATACGGGCGCCCGGAGCTGGCAATCAACTCGACCGGCCCATTGCCTGTGGCGGGAACCTTGAATGCATACATTCCTATATTTGCGATCTCCAAGTTGCGCCATGTTGTGATGCGACCGCTTAGGTTCTCATAAGTCGCGCTTTGATTAACAGTGAAAGTGCCGGAAGGTCCGGCCGTCATGCTTGACGTCAACTTCACGCTACACATGACCAATTTTGCGCCGTCGGTAGTGTTCCAAGCGGGAATATGATTTGCAGTCAGAGCCTCGGATCGCACCGAGACGTTGCCTCCTTTGGTTACCGAAACCAGGCCTTGCTTGTTGGTCTTTTCGAGCTGAATCGACTTCTGTGCCGAGGCTCCCCAGGTTGTCGAAGTCGGCCCCTCCGTGAGGCTGGAGGAAAAGTCGGAACAGATTTTGTCTCCGTAGTCGATTTCTGGGGTTCCGTCAACGGTGGAGATTTGAGCAACGCCGGGCAGAGTCTTCTTGACTTCGCCGAAGGTTAGAAACGCCATCTTCCAGGGACCCGTTCCCTGTGTTTGACGCAGTACGCCAAGAGCCGGGCGGGAATCGCTGCCCAACCGCTGTGTACCGATAGATAGAAGCCACCTGTCGCTGCCATTCGGCCCGTCCTGGGGCTTGGCGACTTGGATGTCACTCGTAGCGGCAGTTTCTTCGGCAAGCTGGATGTTGTTGCCAAACTTGATGATTCTTTGCTGTCGGGCCTTTGAGATATCGAGCAGCGTGCCGGTTTCGAGCTGATCGAGCCCGGCGATGTCATGACTCGACTTTGTCTTCTTGCTCTGGTCGTAATAGTTCTGAGCGATGGTCTTGGCTTCGCTCTCGCTGACCGGAGGTGCCACCGGTGCCGGGGCTTGTGGGGCATTCGACGCCGCCGGGAGGGGAGGGGCGGCGGTTTTGGGGGCGGCTTGGTTGATTTTGGGGGGTTTGGGGGTTTTGTCTGATGAGCAGGCTGTGGTGGTGGTCAGGAGGGTGAGGGTGGTTAGGGCTGCGAGGAGGGTTGGGGGGAGTTGGGTCTTGATTGGTCCGGCCAAAACTGCCACCCCCGCAGTGCGATCTTCGGAGTTCGGTGCTCAACGGTGATCCGAAGCATCATTGCACTTGATCGGGTGGGCCGTAAGCGTCTTCGGCGGATCGCTGCGTGTAGTGGGTTTGGGGCACGGGTCGGGGCAAAACGGTGGCTATCGCGCGGGATCGTGTCGGGTGGCCGGGGCGTCGGTGGTCCTGCCGTGGTCAGTGGGTGGTGCCGACCAGGGTGGTCAGGCCGTGGCCCTGTTGCCATTGGTCCAGGCGGGGTCGGTCGAGCAGGACGATGCCGTGGTGGCGGGCGAACTCACGCGCCTCCGTGGTGAGTCCGTGGAGGGTGAGGAATACCGGGATGTCGGCCCGGTGGTCGTGGTGGGCCGTGCCGATGAAGGCGTGCAGGTCCAGGGGGCGGGCCGGGTGGTCGGTGGGGCCGCAGCGGATCAGGACCAGGCTGCCGTTGGGGAGGTAGGCCTTGATGTCGGCGCCGGGGGCGAGTTGCACCGCGAGTAGGCCGTCGCGGCGGCAGAGGTCGGCGATCCGGAGTTCGAAGGCGCGGTCGTCCGGGTGATCGGTGCGGGCGTCGAGGGTCGAGTTGGCGAGGTGTACGACGGCGCACAACAGGGCCAGCGAGGCGACGGTGGCCAGCCACGCGTCGATCCCGGTGATGTCGAGGAAGGCGAAGAGGTCGCGCAGTGCGATGGCCGGGACGACGACCAGCAGGACCATGGCCCGACCGCGGAGTTTGGCGTGGGTGGGGGTTCGGGGCATGCGGGATCCCTCCGGTGGCTACCGACGGCGGAGCGGGCGGCAGCCTAGGCGGAGGGAAGGTCGGTCAACCACCCGACTGGATGGGGGAGAGGGGGAGAGGGTGGTTCGGTGGGTCCGGGTCGGACGAGGATTCCGCTGGTCCTCGGGGGTGTCGGTGTCCGGTGGTGCGGTTGTCGGGCGGTTGCTCGGTGCGGGGCCGTGTGGGTGAGGAGGCGGTGGCGGTGCGGGGGTGTCGCGGCCGCTCGGTCCGTGGAGCGGGCGATGGTGGGGCGTTGTCGTGCCACCCGGTCTCGGCGGTTCGCGAAGACGGTTAGTGCGTCGGCGCCGGCTCCGCTATCTTCTGCCGAATGAGCAGGATCCGTAAGACAGCGATCATGGTTGTGGCATGTTTCGGTCTCGCGTTCGCGGGAGTGGCTTCCGCCTACGCCATTCCCGGCCAGCACCCACAGGTCCGCAAGGTCTGTCGGGTACTCGACCCGGAGACCAAGCACGCCAAGCGGGCAAACCATGACGGTCGTACCGGTGCGCCGGGGGTGCGCCGCCAGCGGCACGAAGGCGTGATGGGGGAAGTGGCCGACCACTACTGCGTGCCGGGTGGCGGGAAGCGCCGGATCAACCCAAGTGCACGACCTGCAGCACGGTAACGGTCGTCGTCCCCTCGTTGAGCAGTACCACCACGATCAAGGGCCCCGCCGCTGCGGTGCGGACGATGCGATCGTCCTCGCCGTAGCGGACGGTGGCCGTGTACGGGTCGCAGACCAGCTTGTACAGCAGCATTCCCCAGTGGTTGAGCGTGGTTTCGGGGAAGCGGTCGATGACCTCTTGGTGCTCGATGCCGATCCTCGGGCGCCACGTCACGCGGCACTGCTTTGCGCTCGGCCGCGTGCGATCCACTTGCGGACGATCTCCTCGTCCACCTCGTCGAGGTCCGGGTCCTTGCCGGTGGCCCGCACCTGGGCCGCGAGGGCACGCGCGTGCGGCAGCGCGGCGATCAACTCCTCCGCGACCTGCGCGTAGCGGGCCAGCAGGCCGGGCAGATCGCCGATCGGCGTCAGGTGTACCAGTCGCAGGAATTCGTGGCGGGCTTCGGGGTGTGGGAGCGCATGCGCGATGCGATCCACGGTCCACGGGTCCGTGCTGTTCACGCCGGGCCTCTCTTCCCTCCGGACGAAGTGATCCGGGATCAGATTAGGGGCCGGGTGCGCGATTGCGGCGTGATCGGCGGGTGACGACCGGTGCGATTCGGGAGTGACAATCCGTCAATTTCGGGCGGATGATGAGCATTTGCCCTCGTCGGTGGCCTGACACCTGATCGTCCGGGAGCTCTGGGTGGGTAGCCGGGGCGGGTTGTCCGCCTCGACCGCCTCCGGCGGCCCCTCGGGCGCGATGCTCGCGTCGGCGCGCGTGCCGTCCTCCGGCGGTGTCGTCGGGGGCTCGGTCGAGCGCGGCGTCGCGGTGACGTCGGGCGCCGCGGACTCCGGCGTCGGCCGGGCCGACGCCGCGGCCGGCGGCGGCGGGACGGGCGCTGCGGGGCCCACCTGCTCCGAAGCCGAGGGGGTCAGCAACACCCCCGCGCCGGCGATCGCCAGCACGGCCGCGCCGGCGGCCAGCGTCGCCACGCGGCGCCGCCGCCGGGCCCGTCGGCCACCCGCGACGGCCGCGTCCACCACGCTCGGGAAATCGGGCTCGGGTCGGTCCAGGATGAGCTGGAACAGGTCGTGATCGTTCATGGCCGGCCTCACCGTTCGGACAGCTCCCACATGTGCTCGCCGACGAGTTCGCGCAGTCGGCTCAGGCCGCGCGAACTCTGGCTCTTGACCGTTCCGGTGCTGATCCGCAGGGCCTCCGCCGTCTGTTCGACGCTCCAGTCCTCCCAGAATCGCAGCACGAGCACGGCCCGGTAGCGCGGCGGCAGTCGCAGCAGCGCCGCCCGCAGGGTCAACCGCAGGTCCGGCGAGGAGGACTCGTCGCTCGGCCGCTGCGGGAGTTCGTCGACCGGCTCCTCCCGCCAACGGCCCTTGCGATGCTGGTCGATGTAGGTGCGCGTCATCACCACGCGGGCGTAGGCGTCGATGTTGCCGTCCCGGCGCAGTCGGCCCCAGGCCGTGTACATCTTCATCAGCGTGGTCTGCGTGAGGTCCTGCGCCTCGTACCAGTCGCCGCACAGCAGATAGGCCGAGCGGCGCAGTTGGGCCTGCCGGGCCTCGGCGTATTCGCGGAACTCCCGTTCACGGGCGGCCTCCCTCACGCGTTCGGCAGCGGGGTTGCCAGGGGGTGGTCGCGGGGGTCGCGCACCGTGATCTCCTCCTCACCGGGCCCGCGCCGCGAACGCGGGAGCGCCCGGCCGGTGCCGGGCGCCTGTTCGTCTGCCTGTCGAGGGGCCTGTCATCCACGGGATACGCGGCTCGGCCGCCCCGGGTTGCATCGGGCCCGGGAGATGTTCCGCACGTGTGCGAGACGGGCGTGGAGTGCAACGCGGGTCGCTCGGGAGCCGTATTTCCGTGTGCAACGTTCGGCGCCGTGCGCGGCGCCCGACACCGGTGACAGCGAAGGAGTGCTTCCGTGTCGAACCGTCGAGACCGGGTGCCCGGCCGGACCATGCGACGGGCCGGTCCGGTCGGGGCCGTACTCGCGACCGTCGGCATCGCGCTGGGTGCCTGGGTGGGTATCGCGCCCGCCTCGGACGCGGACGAGCCGCCGCCCGCCTCGGTGACCTCGGTCGGGGCCGGCCGGCGGATCGATCCGCCGCCGATCGCCGCTCCCGACCGGCCCGCCACGAACGACCCCGAGGCGGTCGCGCCACGCAGGCTCCGGGCGCCCGGGCCCGGCCGGGCCGGCGTCGTCACGCCCGGCAAGCCGTACGTGGACCGGGGCGTCGAACCGACCCTGGCGGCGCGCAACCGAGGTTCGGCCGCGCCGGCGAAGCCCTGACCACCGCCGCACATGACGGGCCCGGGCCGGGAACCGCGCCCGCGAACCCCTCCGACCGCCGCTCCGCCTCCGCGGGTGTGTCCAATACGCTCGGCACGCCGGTCAACCCCAAGGAGTCGCAACGTGGTCCCGATCGCCCCGGGCGCAGTTCCGCTGCTCGGCCACACCCCGGCGCTGCTGCGCGGCCGCTGGGACTTCGTGTCGTCGCTGCGTGCCCACGGGCCGATCGTGCGGATCCGGGTCGGGCCGAGGGAGCTGTACGTCCTCAACGACCCCGCCCTGGTTCGGTGTGTCCTGGTCGAACACGCGGACACCATCGAGCGGGACGGCTTCTTCAAGCAGGCCCGGTTGCACATCGGGGACGGCCTCGCCGCCTCCGACGGCCCCCTGCATCGACGCCAACGACGGACGTTGCAACCCGCGTTCCAGCGCTCGCGGATCGGCGGTTACGTCGAGCTGATCCGTCGCCGGGCCGAGCAGGCGAGCGCGCAATGGTTGCCGGGGTCCACGCTCGCGCTCGATCGGGAGATGAGCGAACTCGGGCTGGACACGCTCGGTCGGTTGATTTTCGGGGAGAGCCCGGCGGCCGACGCGGCGGTGGCCGAGGTGCGGCGTTCGTTGCCGGTGTTCATCCAGGAGGTGTTCACCCGCACCGTGCTGCCGGAGTGGGCCCGTCGGTTGCCCACGCCCGGCAACCGGCGCTTCGCCGAGACGGGCCGCCGGTTGCGGGCGGCGATCGCCTCGGCCGTGGACGCCGACGCGGGTACCGGGCTGCTCGGCGAGTTCGCCCGGATGGACATGGCGCCCGAACTGGTGCGCGACGAGGTGGTGTCGATGCTGATCGCCGGCAACGACAACACGAATGCCACCCTTTCGTGGGTATTTTTCGAGCTGGGCCGGCACGAGGACGTACGCAAACGGCTGTACGCCGAACTCGACGAGGTGCTGGCCGGCGGACCGGTGACCGCCGAGAACATCGGGGCTCTCGTATATACAAGGTGTGTTGTCGACGAGACGCTTCGCTTGTACGCGCCCTGGCTGGTGGTTCGCCGGGCCAATCGCGAGGTGGACGTGATGGGTCATCACATCCCGAGCGGAGGCGACGTGTTGTACAGCCACCACGCGCTGCACCGGGACCCCGAGCTGTTTCCGGAACCCGAGCGCTTCGATCCGGACCGATGGGCCGAACCGGGCTTTCCCGGGCGGGTGCGCGGCGTCTACATGCCGTTCGGCGCGGGGGTGCATCGATGCATCGGCGAACACCTGTTCCTGGCCCAGATCGTGACCACCGTCGCGACCGTGTCCGCCCGTTGGCAACTGCGGCCGGTGCCCGGCAAACCGTCCCGCCCGAGGACGAGCGCGCTGCCGCGCCCCGGGCATCTCCCGGTCACGGCCGTCCGCCGAAGGACCTGAGGCGACCCGCCCTCGGCCGGCAACTCCCGGCCCTGGTAAGCGCCTAAGCAATTTGACGACACTTCCACCCCTTCGCCGGATTCGCCGGCGAGGCCCCGCGCGCGCCCACGCAGCGTGTCGAGTACGGTTCGCAGCGTCGGGACGGCAGTGCGTTATCACGTTCGGCCGATCACGGTGCGCGCAGAACTCGGCCGGCCAACAATTGCCCGAAAGTGCTTGCGGAGCGCCTCGTTTCGGGACCATCGTGGGGCCCGTTCGATGTCCGGAACGAGATGCTTGCCCGTGATCTTTGGTGGGGTCGGGTTCGTCATACGGCGTCCGCGATCGTGCTGGTTGACGTGGTGGGAAGTCGTTCCGGAAAGCTTCGAATGATCGACTTCGACGACTGTTTTCGGGCTGTTCACCATTCACCTGACAGTGTGTGTGGTGGAAGATACGAGCGGTAGCTCCGAAGTGGATCACGGTCCGCACGGAACCTGGGTGGACCCGGCAGAGCAAGGGGGCGGAGCCGGTGGTGAAGGCAGCTACGGAACGGCCATCGGGTAATGGCGTCGTGTCGCAGGGCGCTGCCGCCGGCACGATGCCGGTCACGCCCACGCGCAGCCTCGGCGCCAGACGCCGGCGGCCGGCGCTCATCGCGCTCTCGGTCGCGCTGATCGCGGCCGGTGGACTCGGTTCGGCGGCGTTCTATCAGATGGGCGACAAGCGGGTGCCCGTGCTCGCGGTCGCCCGCACGGTGCCCTACGGCCAGACGATCGCCGCCGAGGATCTGCGCGTCGTGGAGATCAACGACGCGCCCGGGCTGCGCCCGATCGGATCCGGCTCCAAGGCCGTCATCGTGGGCAAACGCGCGGCCGTCGAGCTGCGCGCGGGCACCCTGCTGACCTCGGACCAGGTCACCGAGCGGATCGCGATCCAGCCGGGCGAGACCCTCGTCCCGATCGCCCTGGACATCACCAAGATGCCGGTGCAGCGGGTCACTCCCGGCACCCGAATCCTGGTCGTGACGTCGGCGCCCCCGGTCGGCGGCGCCGCCAACTCCACCTCCACGCAGCCGATCACCACCGCCGCCACGGTGATCCGCTCCGGCAACACGGACTCGAATTCGAGCTCGGGCAAGGCCGTCCTGGACGTCGCGGTACCCGCCAAGGACGGCCCGGTGCTGGCGCTCCAGGTGGCCGAGGGCAGGTTCTCCATCGTCGTGCTGAACACGGGCAACGCGGACGCGGCACCGGCCAGGACCGGAGGAGCCCCATGACCGTCGTCGCGGTCACCGGTGGCACCCGTGCGCCCGGCGCCACCTCGACCGCGCTGGCGCTCCTGCTCACCTGGCCGCTGCCGGCCGGTCGCCGGGTGATCCTGATCGAGGCCGATCCGGACGGGGGTTCGATCCTGGCCGGCGCGCTCCAGGGTCGGGTTTCGGCCGAGTACGGGCTGCACCAATTGGGTGTCGCGCACCGTCAGGGCAACCTGGTGGACGCGTTCTTTCGGCAGTTGGTCGACCTGTCCGACGGCCGGCGCGAACGGCTGCTGCTGCCCGGCCTGGTGGACCCCACCCAGGCTTCCGGACTGGCCTACACGTGGGACCCGATCTCGCAACTCGCGGCCGGTCTGGGCAATCAGCAGATCCCGCACGACGTGATCATCGATCTGGGCCGGCGCGGCACCACGGGCGCGTCGGCCATCGCCGCACGCCGAGCCGACCTGGTACTGCCGGTCGTGCGCGGGACGCTGCCCTCCCTGGCCCAGGCACAGCCCCGGCTGGCCTCGCTGCGCCACGACCTGGACACGCACGGGACGGGCTCGGACTCGATCGCGCTCGTGGTGATCGAGGAGGGGCGCTACGCGCGCCAGGAGATCGGCAAGCACCTGGAGGCGCCGGTGCTGGGCCTGTTGCCGTTCGATCCGGAACGGGCCCGGGTGTTGTCCGACGGCGAAGGGGACACCGGAAAACGGTTCCTGCGGTCGAAGTTCATGCGTGCCGCGCGAACCACCGCGGAGGCCGCGCTGGCCCTGGCCAACCAGCGCCGGATGCGATTGGCGCCGCGCCCGGCGCCCGGCGGCCAGTTGCCCGCCGGGCCGGACGCGCCGCTGCCGGGCGACGGTTGGGCCCAGGCCGCCGCCTACATCCGCCGACCCGCGGAGCCCGAAGCCCGACCCGAGGCCGAACCGGCGCACCGGCCGGCCGGCGAGGAGGCGGGTCATGTTCGATAACGCGCGACCCCTGCACCCGGACCCGCACAACAAGCCGGAACCGGAACCGGATCCTGCCGCCGAGACCGGCTATCGCCCACACATGCATGTCGTGCCGGGCCTGCCGGAGGCGGAGGACGTGGTGTACGCGCCGCCCACGCCGCCGTTGCGCACCTGGCCCGAGGGCTTCCAGCGAAGCGCCTCGGCCGGACCCGACGCGCCTCCCCCGCCGACCTGGTCGGCGGGCGCGGGCTCGCTGACCCCCGCCGTGGGGCACACTCCACCGCCGACGCCCGCCAACGGCACCCCGGTTTCGCCCGCCGCGACGGCGCACCCGAACGGGCCGCTGAACGGCGCGGTCCGGCACGCGGGCGGCCGGGACGGCATGTTCACCGTGCCGCCGACCGCGAGCGTGAGTGCGAACGGCGTGGGCACGGTCAGCCGGCGACCCCCGCCCGCCGGCCGGGCGCCCGCCACGACCGGACCCGCCAAGCCGCCGCGCAATCCCTCCGGCGAACCGGTGGTGGACCCGGCGCTGGTCCGGATACTGAAGGACCGCGCGGCCGAGCAACTCCACGAATTCGACAAGATGTCGCCCGGCCTGACCAACGAGGACCGCGAACAGCGCGGCCGGGCGATCGTCGCCCAGGTGGTCGCCGAATGGGCCGACATCACCGCGCGTGAGCGCGGCATCTCCACCACCCCCGCCGAGGACCGGGCGATGGCCCGGGCGGTGTGGGACTGGCTGTTCCGGGCCGGGCCGTTGGAGCCGTACCTGACCGACCCCGCCGTGGAGAACATCCTGGTCAACGGCTACGACACGGTCTGGGTGGACTACGCCGACCGGCCCCGCGTCCAGGTGCCGCCGCTCACCGCCTCCGACGAGGAACTCCGCGAACTGCTGAGGGACCTGGCCCGCCGGCACGGCAGCGGCGAACGCACCCTGTCCACCGCGCAGCCCACCCTGGCCCTGCGGTTGCCGGACGGCTCGCGTCTCCAGGCGATCACCGAGGTCACCCCGCACACCTACGTGACGATCCGTCGGCACCGGGTGCGCGACGTGCGGCTCGCCGACCTGATCGGACTGGGCACCCTGGACCGGACCCTGGCCGCCTTCCTGGGCTCGCTGGTCCGGGCCAAGAAGAACCTGATCATCTGCGGGACCCAGGGGGTGGGCAAGACCTCGCTGTTGCGGGCGCTGTCCCACGAGATCCCCCGGGACGAGCGGATCGGCACCTTCGAGACCGAACTCGAATTGTTCCTGCACGAGTTGGGACACCTGCGCCAGGTGGTGGCGATCGAGGCCCGCGAGGGCAACGGCGAGCGGGGCATCGACGGCAAGTCGGCGGGCGAGTTGACCATCGGCGAGTTGATTCCCTCCGCGCTGCGGATGTCGCTGTCCCGGATGATCGTCGGCGAGGTGCGCTCCAGCGAGATCGTGCCGATGTTGCGGGTGATGACCAACGGCGAGGGCGGCTCGATGTGCACGCTGCACGTGCGCGAGCCGGACATGATCTTCGACCGGATCGCCGAACTCTGCCTGGAGTACGGCGCACACATGAGCCCCGAACTGGCCTACCGGCTCGCCTCCAACGCGGTCGACTACGTGGTCTTCGTACGGATGATCGACGAGACGGCGATCGGTGGGAAGCGGCATCGTTTCGTGTCGCACGTGCTGGAGGTGACCGGGATGGGTGAGCACCGCCGCCCGGCCGTGAACACGATCTTCGCGCCCACCGGCGACGACCCGCGAGGTATGGCCCGGATGTACCCCTCGGACATGCCGGACCTGATCCGGGCCGGATTCAGTCCGCATCTGCTCGACGAGCCGCACGGCTGGCGGCCGTTGCAGCTCAAACTGAATCAGGTCGGGTGACGGACATGGGTGACGCCCTGTTGGTCGCGGTGTGCGGCTGCCTGTTGGTGGGCGGCCTGGTGGGTCTGGTGGTCGGCGTCGTCGGCACGTACGACGATCCGACGCCCAAGCCGCCCGGCCGGCTGGAGCTGGCCGTACGACGGATGCGTTCGGGGCCGGTGAGCGCCCGGCAACGTACCGCCCGGCGGGTGCGCCTGGGCATCGGACTCGCGGTGGCCGCGCTGGTCTGGCTGTTCACCGGCTTTCTGGTGGCCGGTCTCCTGGTGGTCGTCGCCTTCACCGGACTGCCCTGGCTGCTCGCGCCGACCAAGAGTGATCGCACCGTCATCAACCGGCTGGACGCGCTCGCCGAGTGGACTCGGCGGATCGCCGACCTGATCGAGCTGGGCGCCGGTCTGGAGAACGCGATCCTCACCTCCCGGGGCACCTGCCCCGAGCCGATCGTCGAGGAAGTCGGCGACCTGGTCAGCCGATTGCAGTCGCGCTGGCGCCCGGACGAGGCGTTACGGGCGTTCGCCGCCGATCTGGGCGACGCCACGGCGGACAAGATCGCGGCGGCGCTGATCCTGCGCTCCTCGGACCGCGGCCCGGGCCTGGCGATGGCCCTCAAGGACCTGGCCGGCACGGTGCGCGAGGAGGTGCGCCAGCGGCGCGCGATCGAGGCGGACCGGGCCGGCGCCCGGATCGCGGTGCGCTGGATCACCTACATCACGCTCGGGGTGACCGCCCTGGTCGTGGTGATCAACCGCGACTACGCCGAGCCGTACGGGACGGTGATCGGCCAACTGGTCCTGCTGCTGCTGGCGATGGGCTACATCGGCACCCTGATGTGGATGCGGTCGCTGGCCACGGATCGGTTCAAGCCCCGGTTCCTGGTCGCGGATCCGCGCAGCGTGGTCAAGGCCGCGCAGGCGGCGGACGCACAGAACGCGGAAGGCGTGCACACGGCACCGGTGCTGCGGGGTGAGTGGTCGTGATCCCACCCGTGATGATCGTCAGCGGTTGTGTCCTGGGCGCCGGCGTCGCGCTGCTCGTGCGCGAGTTGTGGCCGGCACCGCCGGACCTGGGCAACGCGCTGCATCGACTCTCCGGCACGCCCAAGCGGCGTACCGAGCAGACCGGCAGCAGGTACGACGACCAACTCGTCGCGCTGACCCTGCGCGTGCCGGGATTTCGGGTGCCGCATCGCGAACTGGACCTGGTCGGCGAGACGGTCGCGCAATTCGTGCGCACCAAGGCACTGCTGGCGCTGCTCGGCCTGTTGCTGCCCGCGATGCTGTCCTCGGTGCTGCTGGCCACCGGCATCGGAGTGGCTTTCTACGTACCGCTGTTCCTGTCCCTGGCGGTGGCGGCCGGGATGTGGCTCATCCCGGACTTCGCGCTGCGCGACCAGGCCAAGGCCGCCCGGACCGAGTTCCAGCACGCGGCCGCCGCCTATCTGGACCTGGTCGCGCTCGGCCGTGCGGGTGACGCGGGTCCGGGCGAGGCGTTGGAGCGGGCGGCGGCGGTGGGGGACGGCTGGGCCTTCTCCCGGATCCAGGACGCGTTGGCGCGGGCCCGGGTGAGCGGCGCGGACCCCTGGGACGGCCTGCGCGACCTGGCCAAGGATCTCGACCTTCCCGAACTCGCCGACGTGGCGGACATCATCGAGATGGCCGGCACCGAAGGCGCCGCGGTGTACGGCACGTTGCGAGCCCGGTCCCAGTCCCTGCGTATCGAACTGCTGGCGAACGAACACGAACAGGCGAACGCGGATTCGGAACGGCTCACCGTTCCGGGCACGATGCTCGTGGTAATCATGGGAATCCTGCTTGGATTTCCGGCCATATCCCGGATTTTCTCGGTATGAACGACCTTCGGATCTCGAGCCGTTCTCCGGAAGGAGTACAGGCAATGCAAACCGGTTCCTCATCCCCCGCGGTGCTCGATCGTGCGGAATCCGCCCTACACAGACTGGCTCCGGCCCCGATCGCCTTCGTCTTGATGGTCACCGGCGGTGTGGTGGACCGCTACCGGCGTCTGCGCAAGGAGCGCGACCACGGCGCGGTCAGCATCGAGACGGCGATCATCGTCGCGGTGCTGATCGTCGCCGCGGTCAGCATCGCCGGGGTCATCTACGCCATGTACCAGAAGTACCAGAAGGATCTGGACAACTCCGACTCGAAGTACCAGGAACCGAAGCCGAACTAGAGATCCGACGCGAAGGATCCGGACCGTCCTCGTGAACAAGATGCCATGCGGCTCTCTTGTCGACGCGATCCGGCGCCGTCTGCGCAAGGCAGGCGGGCCGGATCGCGGCGGCATGTCCATCACCATGGCGATCATCTTCCCGGTGTTCATGCTCGTGCTGCTCACGGTGATTCAGGGCTGTCTGTGGTGGTACGCCCGTGAAGTCGCTTTGCAGGCGGCCAAGGAGGGGGTCGAGGAGGGACGGCGCAGGGGCGGCGACAGCGCGGCGGCGGAACAGCGCGGCCGGGATGTGGCGAAGGACCTCGGCGGGGGAATGCTCAAGGACCTGAAGGTGATTCCGGAGCGGAAGGCCGGTGCGCGGCTCACCGTGACCGTTCAGGGCACGTCGTTGTCGATCGTGCCGGGACTCGGGAGTCTGACCATCAGGCAGCACGCGGACGGCGTTGTCGAGCGGTGGACGACAGCGGGCCGATGAAGAGCTGGGGGGCGAGGGTGTACAGGGGGAGCCTGCGGGCGGACGAGGGGTCGTTCGCCCTGGAGGCAGCGGTGCTCGCACCGGTGTTGATCGCGTTCCTGTGTCTGGTCATCGCGTTCGGACGCACCACGCTGGCCGGCAACGGGGTCGACGCGGCGGCGAAGGCGGGGGCACGGGAGGCGTCGATCGCACGCAACGCGTCCGATGCCGAGTCGGCCGCGAGGGCGGCCGTGGTGAAGTCCCTGGACCAGGACGGGATCGCCTGCGCCCCGGTGACCCACGTCGACATCACCGGCTTCGCCACCGACGTCGGCAAGGCGGCCACGGTCACGGTCAGTGTCACGTGCAAAGTGTCCCTCTCCGACGTCGCCTTCCCCGGCATTCCCGGCTCGAAGACGATGAACGGGACCTTCACCTCCGTGATCGACACCTACCGGGAGCGGTCGAAGTGACGGCCGGGCGGCGAACCCGGGTGCTTCACATCGGTGTTACCGGCGAGCCCCGGGATCGGGGTTCGCTCGCCATCATGCTCGCGATCATGATGGCGGTGATCATCCTGCTGGTCGGACTGGTGGTCGACGGCGGCGGCAAGCTGCGCGCGGATTCCAAGGCCGACGCCTACGCCCAGGAGGCGGCGCGCGCCGCCGGTCAGGCGATCGACCCGACCAAGGCCATTCCGGGGACGGCGATCGTGGTTCCACAGCAGGCCGCCGAGACCGCGGCGGGCGAGTATCTGAGGGCCCACGCCGTGGTGAAATCCGGCCACGCCAAGGTCACGTCCGACGGTCGCTACATCGACGTCGATGTGACGATCGAGTACAACACCAAGGTGGCCGCCTTCTTCGGCGTCTCCACCGTCACCGTCAAAGGCCATGCCCGTGCCGGGCTCGTCCATGGGATTCAAGCCCCGGAGGCCGCACCGTGACCGTTACTCAAGGCTCTCGCTCCGGCGCCGGTTCCGGTCCCGGGGCGCACGCTCGCAGCCGTGACGACCGCGGCAGGCGCCGCGGACCCGGCCGCTTCCTCTTCGACCTCGTGCGTGGCCTGCTCAGCCTCGTCGTGCTGCTCGCGTTGCTGATCGGCCTTCCCGCGCTGCTCGTCGTGGCCACCACGACGCTGTTGCCGCGCCGACTACCCGGCCTGGACGAGGTCACCAAGATCCTCACCGCGCCCGACGACGGGAGCGGCTTCATCGCCGCGCTCGCGATCATCGCGTGGATCGCCTGGTTGTGTTTCGCGATTTCGGTCGTGGTGGAGATCCCGGCCCAGGTGAAAGGGCTGTCCGCGCCGCGGATCCGCGGTTTGGGCTGGAGTCAGAAGGCGGCCGGCGCGCTGATCGGCGGCATCATGCTGCTGTTGCCGACCGGTACCGCGCTGGCGGCGGGCCAGGCGCAGGCCGCTCCACAACTCGCGGACACCGTGGCGAGCGCGCCCAGCCGGGTCGTGGAGCAGGAAATCCCGGTCCGGGTCCAGGAACCCGGGCCGAGTGCCGGGCCCACACATACCGTCCAGCGCGGTGATTCGTTGTGGACTATCGCCGAGGAACGACTCGGCGACGGCAAGCGGTGGACGGAGATCGCCGAGCTCAACGAGGGCAAGGTGATGGTGAACGGCCAGCGCTTCGACGCGGCGGACTACGTCGAGGTGGGTTGGGTACTGGCGCTGCCCGCGAATGCCGCGCCGCCCGCCGAGGTCAAGGCCGCGCACGCGCCCGAGAGCGGGTCCGGGGCCCAGCGCGACGACAAGAAGGCGTTGCCGCAGACGGTCACGGTCAAGCCCGGCGACACCCTGTCGGACATCGCCGAGGAACTGCTCGGCGACGGCGACCGCTACCCGGAGATCTTCGCCGCCAACAAGGACAAGCCGCAGTCGAGCGGCTCGGCCCTGACCGACCCGAACGCGATCGAACCCGGCTGGACGTTGTCCATCCCGGGCGCCGCCAGTGCGGAGGCGCAACTGCCGCCGCAACAACAACCACCCGCACCCCAGCAACCGCCTCAGCAGCAACCGCCTCAGCAACAACAGCAGCAACAACCGCCCGCCGCGCAGCCGAAGCCGTTCGTCGAGACGCCGCCGCACATCGCCAAGCAGGACCCGGTCGCCGCGCCGAGCGCCCCCGTCAAGTCGAGCGAGGCGCCGAAGCAGAAGTCCGAGAACCCCAATCCCACCGGCAGCCGGGCCGAGGCGCCGAGCACCGGCGGCGCCGAGCATTCGGTGCCGATCGGCGCCATCGCCCTGGGCGCGGTGGGCGCGGCGGCGGTGCTGGGCGCACTGCTGGTGCGTCGCCGGCTCCAACAGTCGGTCCGCCGGGACGGCCGTCGGATCGCGATGCCGGCGCCGGAGGCCGCCGACCTCGAACAACAACTGCGCGCCACCGAAACCCCGGACGCCCTGGACCTGTTCGACCGCACGCTCCGGACGTTGTGCGCCCGGATGTCGGACACCGGGCGGACCCTGCCGCTGATCGACTCGGTGCAGCTCACCGACCGTCGACTCGAACTGCACCTGGCCGCGCCGTCCCCGCCGCTGTATCCCTTCGAGGCGGTGCACGGCGACCACATGCACTGGACCTGCCCGGCGGACGCCGAGTTGCTGCACACCAGCGCGGCGGCCAATGTGCCGGCGCCCTACCCCGCGCTCGCGGTGTTGGGTGAAACCGACGACGGCAGGCAGTTGTTGATCGATCTCGAATCGCTCGGCGTGGTCGGACTCACCGACGGATCCGGTGAGGACAACCTGGCCGTGCTGCGCGCGTTGGCGGTCGAGCTGTTGTCCAACGTGTGGAGCGACGATCTGTGCGTGACGGTGGTCGGCTTCGGCCGCGAGCTGCGCGACGTCGAACGTGAGGGCCGGCAACAACTGCGCTACGCCTACTCGTTGGACGAGGCTCTCGGCCGACTGGCGACCTGGTCCGACGAGGTGGTCGGATTGCTCGACGACGCCAAGCTGACCTCGCCGCGCCAGGCCCGGACCAAGGGCATCCTGCCGGACACCTGGCCGCCGGAGATCGTGTTGTCCCTGGAGCCGCTGACCGAGGCACACGTGCCGCACATCCAGCGGTTGACCAACAGCTACCCGCGCGCGGCCGCCGCGATCATCGCGCCGATCCACTCCGAGCCCTGGCTCAGCGGGCTCGGGGTGACCCGACTGCCCACGGTGCCCGGTGTGGTGACGCCGAGTCGGATCAACACCGACGTACACGTGCAGCGCCTCGAAGACCCGCAGTACCAGGCGCTGGTGAGCATGTTCACGGTCTCCCGGGACCTGGACGGGGTGCCCGCCGACGAGGTGTTGATCCCGGGACAGCGGGACGACCACGAGCCGGAGCCGGTCCAGGTGGGCGCCGGAGCGGCCGGCAGCATCTCCTCGGCCGCCTGGTCCGCGGTCGGCGGGATGGAGCGGCCGGCCCGGATGGGGGGCGGCACCGCGACCGACGTGGACGCCGGGCCCGACGCGGCTCCCGCCTACTACCAGCCCGATCCCACCGACCCCGAGCCGGACGAGCGGGCCTTCGCGGCTCCCGCGCCGAACACGGCCGGCCGGGGCGGCCCCGGCTCCTGGGGCGCCGCGATCCACCCGATCGCCGGACGGCCGTTGGCCCCGCCGGAGCGGATCGAGCGGCGTGGCGGAGCGTCCGAGGACACCGGTTCGCTGCCGCTGCCGTGGTTGCCCGACGACCCGCACGAGTACGCCCCCACACCGGGCGAACGCGTCGACGAGCCCGCGTTGTTCCAGCCCGCGCCGGTCGGTCCGGACGGCCCGGATCCCGCGACGTCTCCGGGATACCCCGAGTCCACCGGCGCGGGGGAGTCGGCGGTCGACCCGCGGCCCACCGCCGGGGTCGGCGCGGAGCCCGGCTATCCGGAACAGTCATATGCCGAACCGCCGTATGCGGAACCGCGGTACCCGAATCCGCCATATGGCGGTGAAGCGCCGGTGCCGCCATCCTTCGAGGAGCCGACCGCCGACGGGTCGGTTCGTGCCGGGTCGGTGTATGCCGAACCGAACGCTCGGGAAGCCGTCGTCGCCACGTCGCAGCACGGCGAACCGGTGACGGAGGACCCGGTGTTCGAGGCGGCCGGGACGACGGTGGGCGACCCGGCGGTCCCGGCGGATTCGACCCTCGGCGAACCGGTGTTCGGAGCGCCCGTCGATGCCGAACAGGCGGCCGTGCGCGACCGGTTGGTCGACGAGCGGTCGGTGTCGGATGTCGGGCAGGACGAAACAGGACTCGAAGGGGTGGACGATCCCGAGGACCACCCCTACGCATCCGCCGAGGAAGCCGGACACCCGGCCGATCCGGCGGCGGCCGCAGAGGCCCCGGACGAGGGAACAGCAGTGCCGATCGACGCTCGGACCAGCACCGGAGAACAAGCCCCGCGGTGGGATGTCGAGGACGCGCCGGAGGGCGGTTACGCGGCCTACCCGGCCCATGCCGCCAACGGACACGGGGGCGTTCGCGCCGACGTGTTCAGCGGCTCGGGAGTCCACGTACTGGGTCCGGACGACGAGGTCGACCTGATGCAGGGCCGCGAGCGCGGCGCACCGGCGCCGACCGACCCGGGACCCGCGCAGGCGAGTCCGGCGGAGAGTGTCGCCGGCGGCGTCGAGATGCCGTCCGCCGAGTACTGGGGTGCGCCGGGGCAGGTGCGGGAGGGCCTCGGCGTAGAGGACTCCGGGATGTTCCTGGTGGTCGCGCCGGACACCGAGACGGCTGCGCCGGAGGCCCCGGAGGTGGGTTCGACCTGGGACGTCGCGCTGCCCGTCGCCGCGCCGCCCGCCGAGGCCCCGGCCGCGCCCGGGCAGCCCTCGGAGGGCTTCGCGCCGACCTACCCGGAGATCCGGATCCTGGGTCAGGTGGACCTGATCGGCGTCGGCGAGGAGGTCGAGCACGGCCGCCGGGCCCGGCTGACCGAACTGGCCGCGTGGATAGCCCTGCACCCCGGTCGTCCACTCGCCGAACTCGACACCGCCGTCTGGCCGCTGGGTGTCACCGCCACCGCGCGCAACTCGGCGATCAGCCAACTGCGCCGCTGGGTGGGCACCGCCCAGGACGGTACGAGCCACCTGCCGGCCGCGGTCGGCGGCGGGGGCTACGGATTCGGGCCGGGGTTCGCCTGCGACTGGTTCCGCTTCCGCCAACTGGTGGCACCCGGCCTGTACGGGAGCCACGAGGTGGCGATGGACTACGCGCGGGCGTTGGACATAGTGCGCGACGCGCCGTTCGACGGGGTGGGTCCGCGCCGCTACGTCTGGGCCGAGCCGTTCCGGCAGCAGATGATCGCCGAGATCGTCGACGTCGCCGCCCGACTGGCCGACTACCACCTGGACAACCACGACCCGCAGGCCGCCAAGCGGGCCTGCTCGGTCGGCCTGGTGGTGTGCCCCGAGTCGCAGATGCTCTACCGCACGATGTTCCGGGCGACACATATAACGGGCGACCGCGCGGAGTTGGACTACTACGTGGATCGGCTGGACGGCCTGCTGGCCGGCCTCGGTGCGGAACCCGAGGCGCTCACCGTCGAGTTGCTCCGCGACCTGCTGGACGACTGATCGGGCGATGGGCGGAGCGGCGCGGGACGCCGTCCGCCCACCGGCTCGTTCGCGGCGGTCGGCCTCCCGAGCCCGCCCGATCAGGCGCCGCGAAGCAGCAGGACGAGCATTGCGGCGCCGAGCAGGAAGGGGCCGAACGGGACCACGCTGCCGCGGCCCGCGCGCCTGCTGACCGCCAGCCCGGTCGCGTACACCCCCACGCAGACGTACGCCAGCACCAGTGCCTGCGCGAGCGCGGCCCAGGACGTCCAGCCCAGGACCAGGCCGACCAGGCCCGCGGCCTTCACGTCGCCCAGGCCGATGCCGACACCGCACAGCGCGAGCACGAGGTGCAGGGCGTACGCCCCGGCCATCGCGAACAGCGCCCGGAGGTAGGCGTCCCGGTCGAACGGGATCAGCAACAGCGCGGCGAGCACCGGGTATCCGGGCAGGGTCAGCGGGTCGGGGAGCCGCATCAGGCGCGCGTCGCACACCACGAGAGCCGAGGCGAGCAACGCGAAGGCGAGGAAGGCGGGCAGGACCGCGTGGAGGCCGACCCGCCAGACCAGCGCGCCGCCGGTGAGCACGAACGCGCCCGCGATCACCGGCAGGTCGTGACGCAGCACGCCTGCGGTGTCCTCGTCGAGATGGATCGGAGATATCCGCACGGCTCGGATCCTGTCAGACCGAGGGCCGGATCGGCACCGGGTCCGCTCCCTGGTCCGCCGGTTCGGTAGCGGGGCCGGATCGGGTGCGTTTGCAACGGAATCCGTACCGGGTCGGTCACTCGAACGGCACACTGGAGCCGTGCCCAAAGCCATGGCGTTCGACCCGTTCCGGCCGCTTCCCGCTCCGTCCGTACCGGCTACCGGCGGCGACGACGGCGACGCGGCGGTGGGCGACGGCGCATACGTGTTCGACGACGAGCGGATCGTGCTCGCGGTCAACGTCGCGCTGGCCACCCGCCGACCGCTCCTGGTGCTCGGCCCGCCGGGATCGGGCAAGTCCACCCTCGCGCCGAACGTCGCCCGGCACCTGGGGCGGGTCTGCCACACCGAGGTGATCACCGCGCGGACCGAACCCGAGGACCTGCTCTGGCGCTTCGACGCGCTGCGCCGGCTCAACGACGCGCAGATCCACAAGGTCGCGCCGACCATCGGCGCCTACTGCGTACAGGGCGTGTTGTGGAAGGCATTCGATCCGTACCGCACCGTGCCCCGGCGCGCGGGGGAGCGGCCCGTCGAACCCGCGTACGGGCGGCACACCGGGCCCGCGCCGCAGTCGGTGGTGCTGATCGACGAGATCGACAAGGCCGATCCGGATCTGCCCAACAGCCTGTTGGTGCCGCTCGACACCCTGCGCTTCACCGGGCCGGACGGCGAACCGGTCCGGGCGCGACCGGGCGCCGAACCGCTCGTCGTGATCACCAGCAACAACGAACGTGAACTGCCCGCGCCGTTCGTCCGCCGCTGCATCCTGCTGTCCCTCGAAGCCCCGGACCGGCCGCACCTGTTGAAGGTCGCGCGCAGCCATTTCGGCGCCGATCACGACGAATCGATGGCCGAGCAGGTGGCGGACCATCTGTTGAAGGTCGCGAACGAGTCCGCGTGGGTGGCCGGTCCGAGTACGGCCGAGTTCCTCGACACCCTGCGGGCCTGCCACGAATTGGGCGTCACCGCGGGCAGCCGCACCTGGGACCTGGTCGTGGAGGTCGCACTGAGCAAGGGCCGAGGGAGCGCGAGGCCGCACGGGTGAGCACGGCACGCGGGCAGGTGCATCTCGGCGACCTGGTCCGGGCGATCGTCGCGCTGGAGGTCACCGACGTCGCGGCGGCGGCGGAGATCGCCCGGATGCTGGGGCCGACCGGTGCGGCGGACCCGCGGGAGGGGACCGACGTGGCGGCACAGCCGGCGGCGGAGGCGGACGACGACGTGCCGGATCCCGCCGACCTGGACGAACCACCCGCGATGGACCCGGGAACCCCGGCGCCGCCCCCGGGTGAGGCGGATGGTGCCTGCTCGGTGCTCACGCTGCGCGGACCGACCCGGGGCGGGGCGGGCGTGGGTGGCGCGGTGGATTCGGACGGCCCGGCCGAGGCGGATGCGGTGGGTGTACGGAGGTTGCTCGATCCAGGTGCGGGCGAGGAGCCGACGCAGCCGCCGTGGGCGGTGCGTTGGGCGCCGGGGGTGATGTTCGCGGTGGCCTCGACCGACGTGCTCGGCCGAGTCCTCGACGAACGCGCGCTGGTTCGTGCGGTGGTCGACGGCGCCCCGGTGCGCAGGTTGCCGTTCCGGCCTCGGCCGACCACTCGACTGGGCCTGCAACTCCTGTTGGACGGCGGCGAATCGATGTTGCCCTTCGGGGCCGACCAGCGTTGGCTGCGGGACCTCGCGGACGCCGTGGTCGGCCGCGGACGGGTCGAGGTGCTGCGTTTTCAGGGCACCCCGTGGCGCGGTGTGCGGGCGATGCGGCGGCACGGACGGGTGGGCTACCGGGCACCGGCGCCGGGCACGCCCGTGGTGGTGGTGTCGGATCTGGGCCTGCGCCGACTGCCGTTCAGCGGTGCCGCCGCGGCCGGCGTCGCCGAATGGCGGGACTGGCTCGACGCGGTGCACCGGGCCGGTTGTCCGGTGGTGTGCCTGACGCCGTACGAGGCGGGGGCACATCCGTGGACGCTGCGGCGGCGGGTGGCCCTGGTGTCGCTGGATCGGCGGACCTCGATTCGCGCGGCGTGGCGGGAGAGCCGACGAGTGCGGGTAGGGGCGATCCGGTGACGGATCCGGACCCGGTCGTCGGCGGGCACGCGGTGGTCGGCGGGCGGGCCGAGCCCGGCGCGGCGGAACTCGACTTCCTGCGCCGGTTGGCGGTGGACGATCCGCTGCTGTACACGCTCGCCCAAGCCCTGTGTCTGGCTCCGCACGCCACGACGGCGTTCGTCCGGCGGGCCCGGCTGGAGTTCGTCCCGGCCAGTGCGGCCGGGCTGGAGGCGGACCTGTGGTTCTCGCCGCTGGTCGAGTCCGCCGACGCGCGGGCGGTCGTGCTCGATCCGTTGTATGCGGCGGGTTTGCGGCACGAGTTGGTTCGGGACCCGGTGCGCCGACGGGCGGTCCACGCTCTGACGGAGGAAATGCAGCGGCACGCGCCCGAGTTGGTGCGGCGCTATACGCGGTTGGCGCTGGCGGACGCCGGTGGGCCGGACGCGGAGGGGGTTGTGGACGCGGAACTGGCCGGGTTCGCGGCGGCCCTGGCGGTCGATGCCGGCGATGACGACGCGGCCGAGGATCTGTCCCGCTGGCTGGTGCACTTCCTGCCCCGGCTGCCCGGAGTGCTCGCGACCGACGCGCTCGCCCGTACGCTGCTGATCTCGGCGGCGACCCGGCTGGCCGTCGACCTGCCGCAGTGGGTGCTCGACCGGCACGGCCCGGCCGGCGTCGCGGCGGCTCGGGCGGCGGTGCGCGGCCATACGGAGCTGGGCGTATGGCTCGACGACAACGGGCTGACCCTCAGCCGCCCACCGGCGCCGGGCGCGCGGGTGCTCGAAGTGCCGGGTGGGGATCGGGTGTGGGTGGAGTTGGCCGGGGCGGGGGCAGCCGGTGCGGGTGGGTACGCGGTGGAGGTGGGTGCGGCCGAGACGGTGCGGGTGGCGGTCGCGGTGTTCGCCGAGTTGGTCGACGAGGCGTACTCCACTCGGCCGCAGCCCGGGTCTGTTGCGCAACTACGCAGCGTCGAGGTGGTGTTCGGCGGCTCGGCAGCGCTCGCGGACGGCGGTCTGCGGGCGGTGCTGCGGCGCGTCGGAAACGACACGGACCTGCTGATCTTCGGCAATGCGACGCCGGTCACCGTGGGGTTGATCGGCACCCCGGAACTGCTGCGGGTCGACCACGCGACCGGCACGGTACTCCTGAGCTCCCACGGGGATTTGGTGGTGGTCGGCTATAGCGGAGCCGAGGTCTCGAGGGTGTCCGGCCTGGGAAGAATTCACGACGCGGTGGTGGTCCCACCGCGGAGGACGGGCCGTCGGCCGGAGGTGATCCTGGCCAACGAACGCGGGATCTGGGCCGTTCGTCCGGATGCCCCGTCCGAACCACCGAGGATCCTGTCCCGATCGACCGGGCCGAACCCTCGGCTCTGGGCACCGGCGCAGTCGTCGCAAGTCGTGGTCGCGTTCGCCGACGGGCACCTGGAGTTCGTCCACGTCGACGGCGGTTCGCCCATGCACGACTCGGGAACCGAACAGCGCCCCATCACGGCCCTGTCCGGAGGGGTGGCCGGCTACCCCCTCGTGTTCGCCAGGCCGGGGCCGGAGTTGGTCGTGAGCCTGACGTCCGCATCCAGCTACGCCATTCGGGGACCCGAGCTGTCTCGGGAGATTCGTTCACTCGCGGCACATCCCGACGGACGCTCGGGTTTGGCCGTGGACGTGTCCGGGCGGCTGCTCAAGTGGAGCAGTGAGCCGGCCCCCGATCGTCTACAGGAGCGGCGACTGCCGTTCTCGGCAGTACATGTCTCCGCGCCGAGCCCCTTCGCATTCGGCATCATCGGGCGGGGTGGCCCGGTCGAGCTGAGGGCCCAGGACGGCCGCACCTTCCTGCTGACGCCTCGTCGAACGGTCGACGCGAAGAGGGACTGGCTGCGGGACACCCTGGTGGGCACGATGCCCATGGACCTGACGCAGGACGACCTGGAGACGGCTCGGCGGTTCGGGATCGGCTGTGTGTGCCTGCCCTTCGCTCCCGACGGTGTGGTCGGTTCGACGGCACCCGCCTTGTTTCGGGCTGCCCGGGCGGCCGGGATCAGAGTCCTGGCCGATGTGGTCGTCGGCCCCGATGAGGTCGATACTCCCCGATTGTTGCGGTACTGCGCGGAGTTGCTCGCGGCCGGAGCCGCAGGGGCGCGGGTGTTGGTGCCGGAGCGTGGGCCTGCGGGAAGCGCCGCCGGGTCGATTCCGGTGCCCTCGGCGGGGTTTCTCGGCGGGTTGCGGACGCTGGTCGACGACCACCCGGGACAGGTCCTCGTGCTCGACCACGGTGCGTGGAGCGGGAGCGACCGGGGAATCGCCGAGGGCGTGTGTGACCTGGTGCTCGCGGGCGAGACGCGCCCGTGGCGATGGGCGGGCAGGTCGGGTGGGGCGGTGGAACCGAACCAGGCCCGGAACTGGCGCGTTTCGCTCGCCGGGTCCGTCGACGGCGACCCGGCGTCCGCCATGGCGATCGCCTCGGCCACGCTGGCACTACCGGGACTTCGAGCCGTGGCCGAGGTGCCGTCCGGACTCCCGCCGGATCGCCTTGCGGCGTTGTTGCGGGCTCGCCGGGGAGAGCGCGCGCTCACCCGTGGCAGCGCGATCCGATTGCCGTCGATCCATGCGGACGTGGTCGCGCTTCTGCGCCGGTACAAGGAGGAGTACGTGCTCTGCGCCGCCAACCTCGGGCCGGACGGGCGAGTGATCGCGCTGACCACGCCCTCGGTACCGGCGGGCCGGTTGGTGGATCTGCTGGATGTCGCCGCGCCGCACCAGGAGCGGACCCGCAGCGGCGGCCCCACGTTGCTCACCCTCGCCCCCTACGAATACCGGTGGTTCCGCGTGCTGACCACCGACGAGCTCTACGCGAGCCGCCCGTGACGATCCATCACCTGCCCGACCCGCGCGGCGCCGTGCCGGTGTCGGCGCCGCGCCCGCGGATCTTCATCAGCCACAGCACCCGGGCCAAGCCCGGACAGGTGTGCTGCCGGTGCCTGGACGCACGCGACGTCCTGGTCGAACAGTTGCGGGCGGCCGGCTTCGAGGCGGTGTACGACAAGGACTTCCTGCGCAGCGGTGACGCGTGGCAGCAGGAGATCGCGGTGGAACTGCACGGCAGCCAGGCCACCGTGCTGCTGCTCTCCCGGCACGCGCTGGATTCGGCGAACGTCGGCTACGAGGCGAGCATCGCGGACGGCAGGCGGCGGGCGGACACCCGGTATCGCTTCATCACGGTGAAGTTGCCGGACGTACGGCGCGCGGATCTGGAGGCGAGTGCGCTCCGGGCGATCCACCTCGGTGAGGCGGACATGTGCGACTGGGCCGACGACGAGATCGCCGGCGGCCGGCTACCGGTCAAGCTGCATGCGGATCTGGCGCAGGTCCGGCTGTGGCACCTGGACCGTTCCTCGCCCACCCGGCACGCGGTGACGTACGCGCTGGGTGAGGCGTACGAGGACCGGTTACGGGCTGCGGCGGATCTGCTCGGGGTGCGCGAGCGGCTCGATCGCGAAGTGTTGCGGGAACGGTTGAGCGAGGCGCTGCTGACCGAGCGCGCCGCGGCTCCTCGGCGCGAACCCGACCCGCTGGTACGGGCGTTGGGCGAGGTGTTGCCGGTGTTGCGGCCGGATCCGGCGGGCACGGTGGCCGACCTCAGCGTCGTGTACGCGCGGGTGCCCACGATCGCCGCCGCGCAGTTGGGCGAGTTGCGCACCCGCGCGGGCGGGCGGGTCGCCGTGCTCGCGGCGACTCGGGGCGGGACCCTGCGGGCCTACCTGCTCCGGGCGAGCGGACACCCGCGTCCGTGGCCGCACCTGGAGGTCACGATGCCGGCCGGAGCCGGGGTGACGGTGGGGTTGATCGCCGCGATCCGGGACCGGGTGGCCGGCTATCTGGACTACGACGGCTATCACGACCCGGAGTTGGAGGGCGAGGACGGTTTTCGGGACGTGATCGAGGCGCACGCGCAGGAAACCGGGCCGATCGTGGTGGTCATCCGACATCTGCCGGATGCCACGTTGATCCGCGAACTGCGGTCGGCCTTCCCACTGTTGTTGCTGCTGTTCGTCACCGACCGGGCGGGCGTGTGCGGTTCGATCGAGGTCACCGAACTGACACCGTTGACGCCGTCCGGTGAAGGAGAGTTGAAACGTACACACGGCCGGGCGATGCGCCTGGCCGGACACCCGGAACGATCGAACCCGCCCTGGAGGCCCGCGTGACCGTCGGTACGGATCCGGTGTTGGCCCAGACCTGGCGAGCCCAGCGCCGCTGGTCGCTCGCGGCCTCCGCGGCCAAGGCGTCGGTGCAGCGCTGGCGGCTGGTGCGACTCGTGCTCGGGGTGAGCGGCGCGATACTGGCCACGGCCGGCACGCAGGTGCACGGCGATCCGGGCAAGGTGTTGTCCCTGATCGGCGCGCTGGGTGTGGGATTGGTCCCGCTGGTGACGTCGCTGCGGCTGCAGCCGGCCCGGATCGAGGCGTGGACGCGGTTGCGGTCGGTCGCCGAGGGCCTCAAGAGCGAGGTCTACCTCTACCTGACGTCGAGTGATCCGTACGGCGGCGGCGAGGCCCAGCGCCGGGCGGCCTTGTCCGCGCGTCGCGCCTCCTTCGAGGACGAGGCGAGCGAACTGCTGGCCGAACTGCCGCAGTTGGACCCGGCGATGGATCCGACGCCGCCGACCGTGTGCGATGTGGACGGCTATGTGCGCGAGCGGGTCGACGGCCAGGCGGACGGCTACTACCGCGACCGGGTGGTGCGGATGCGGCGTGGCCTGGTCCGGATTCAGTTCGCCGAGTTCGTGTTGGCGCTGACCGGTATGGCGTTGGCGGTGGTGGCGGGCACGGCGGGCGGCGACCGGCTCGGGGCCTGGGTGCCGGTGGTCACCACGGTCTCGGCTTCGGTGATGCTCTACGGGTACGGCGTGCGGTACCAGGAGAATCTGATCTCGTTCGCCCGCACGGCCGAGCAGTTGCGCCGGCTGCGCGACGATCGCACGGCGCGGATGCCGCTGGATCCGGCCGAGGAGGCGCGTTTCGTCGAGCGATGCGAGAACGTCATCTCGATCGAGACCCAGGGGTGGATGGCCCGGGCCGCGCACGCGGATCCGGGACCGCCGCAGTGAGCTCGCCACCGGGACCGGGGGCGACGCGCGTCGGATGGTGAGCGGCGGCCGGCGCCCGGGATGAGGCGGAACCGGGCGCGCGGGTACGGCCGTTGAGACCCTAGCGAGTGCGCAGGTGCACGGTCGCCGGGTGTTGCGCGTCCTCCGCGTAGCCGTGTGCGGGTTCGTCCGGGGGCGCGTCCGGTGCGGTGTAGGGGCCGGAGCGCAGGCCCCAGTCGTAGTAGCCGCGGATCCAGTTGCGCATGCCCTCGACGCTCATCTCCACGGCCGTGCGTTCGGTCGTGCCCAGGCCGAGTTCGCCGCAGATCTGGGGCATGTACGCCTGGAGGGTCATGAAGGTGTCGAGTTGTTCGTACGTCATCCTGGTCGCCTCGCGCAGCGCGGTGTCGTACGAGCAGTCGAGGCGAGCGCGCAGGACCACGACCAGGTTGTGCGAGGCGACCCGGCGGCCCTGACGGCCCGGCGACTGGATGTCGTTGATGTACGCGATGGTGTCGGTGGCGGCCTCGCGCAGTCGGCGCATCAGCGGGTGCGCCTGGATCTGGGCGGGCACTTCGAATCTGCGGCTGCGTTCGATCGCGTCGAGGGAGTGCGGGATGCCGGCGGTGTTGCGGCGCATCACGCGGTAGCTGTCCAACGCGGGGACGGTGGGCGAGGCGCTCAGCCGCAGTTCGGAGGCGTGCGAGGCGAGGAACCGGGCCCAGTTGGCCGCGAAGCGGTTCTGCCAGGTCACCGAGGTGCCGTCGGACATCGAGGCCCAGACCTCGGACCAGGCCAGGGTGATCGGGGAGACCAGATCGGGCGGGGTGCCGGGTTCGCGGAACGGGATGGTGATCAGTTCGCGGGCGATCTCCGCCACCCGGTCCGGGCGTTCGGGGGCCGCGTCCGGATCGTCGTCGCCGTCGTCGTCGCAGTCGTCGTCGATGAGGAAGGCCAGCGAGAACCAGTTCATCAGCATGTACTGGTCGTCGGCCGACGCGTGCGGGTAGGTGCGGCCGACCGCCTCCGGCAGGTCCCAGGAGGTGTATTGGCGCAGACCCGCGTCGGTGCGGATCAGGCCGCGCGCGCGGACCCAGTCGAGATGGCGGCTCCGGGCCTGGTCCAGGTACGGACTGATCGGGGCCTCGAACGGTATCGAGAACAGCACATCCTGCGGCACCTGGTCTCCCACCCGTTGCGTGATCATTGTTATGCCGCATCGGCGTCGCCGGCGCAAGATCCTTTGCAGGTGCGGAGAGTGACGTCGACGGGCGCTTCGACACGTACGGTGATGCATTTTCTACGGCCACGTGCGGTGAATCGTGTGCGGCCACGTGCGGTGAATCGTGTGCGGGTGCGTGCTGGTGGTGCGTGTGGTGTTGTGCGTACGCGGTGCCGAGTATCGGTGTTGCGTATGCCGTGCCGTGTATCGGTGCTGTGTCTGCGGTGTTGCTTGTGGGGCCGAGCGTGTGGTGCCCGAGCGTGTGGTGCCGAGCGGTGGGGCTGCGTGTGCGTGTGCGGGCCGTGTGGCGCTGTGCGCACGGGACTTGCGGTCCGGCCCGAGTCAGGCCGCGAGGTGAGCGGTGCTCTTGGTGGAGAGCAGTGCTTTCAGGTCGTGCACGGCGGCACGGCCGGCCCGGTTGGCACCGATCGTGCTCGCCGAAGGACCGTACCCCACAAGGTGGATGCGCGGGTCACGCGCGGTATGTGTACCCTCCATGCGAATGCCGCCGCCGGGCTCGCGCAGGTCCAGCGGCGCCAAGTGCCTGAGCGCCGCCCGGAATCCGGTCGCCCACAGGATGGCGTCGGCGTGTACCGAGGAACCGTCGGCCCACGCGACACCGGCAGCGGTGATGCGATCGAAGATCGGCAGTCGCGTCAGCACGCCGTGCTCGCGCGCGGCGCGCACCGCGGCCGTCGGCGGCAACCCGGTTACCGCCACCACGCTCTCCGGCGGCAGCCCCGCCCGAACCCGCTCCTCCACCCGGGCGACCGCGGAGCGCCCGACCTCGGCGCTGAACTCGCCGTCCCGGAACACCGGCGGCCGGCGGGTGACCCACGTGGTCGTGCCGACCTCGGCGATCTCGGCGAGCGCGTGGATGGCGGACGTACCTCCGCCCACCACGACCACGTGTTGCCCAGCGAACTCGGCCGGTCCGCGATAGTCCGCGGTGTGCAACTGCCGGCCGCGGAACTCGGCGGCGCCGGGGTAGAAGGGGACGAACGGGTGGCGCCATGTCCCGGTCGCGTTGATCAGCGCGCGGGCGGTCCAGGTGCCCCGGTCGGTCTCGACGAGCAGAAGGTCGGCGCCGGCTCGGTCGGCGGGGGAGGCCGCCTCCGGCGACGCGCCTCCGGGCGACGCGCCGTTGGTCGACCCGCCCCGCGTCGAGCGCACGGCCGTCACCGTGACCGGCCGCACGATGTCCAGGTCGAAGGCGCGCTCGTAGGTCGCGAAGTACTCCGGCAGCGCCTCGAACGCGGGCCGCGCCGGATCGATCTCCGGGACCGGCAGGCCCGGCAGCTCGTGGATCCCGTGCACGGCCTCCATCAACAACGTGGGCCACCGGTGCCGCCAGGCCCCGCCCGGCCCGTCGTCGGCGTCCAGTACGACGAAGGACAGGCCGGAGCGGCGCAGATGGTAGGCCGCGGACAGGCCCGCCTGGCCGGCGCCGATCACCACGACGTCCAGGACGCCCGGGTGCCTCGGCGCGTCGGTGGGCCGCCGCGCGGCGGAGGTGGAGGTCGCCGTCGTACTCGCCGTTTCCGTCACACGAGCCAGAACAGGTGGGCCCGGGAGATGCTTCCCGGTCAGCCCGTGGCGTCGACCACGGTCGTGATCCCGATGAGCTGACCGGCCACGGTGACCAGACCGAGCCACTGCCGCACGCCGCGCAGCCCGGCCTTCTCGGACAGCGCCATGGACACCGTGGCCAGGAAGAGCGCGAGCAGGCTCGTGCCGAACGCCACCAGCGACGCGTCCGCCGGGCCGACCGCCGGTTCCCGACAGCCCCACCGCTCCAGGCATTCGCCGGTGGCATTCCAATAGCCGGCGAGCACGAGCGTGGAGTCCACCAGGATCAATACGACCGTGCCGACGAACAGCACCCAGCCCCACATGAGCGCCCGAAGCCCGGGTCCGGCCGCCTCGTCGTGCCCGCTCACCCGCGCAAGCCCCTTCCACCGACCCCGCTCCGGATCCACTCGTGCCCGACGCGCATACCCGGACGTGTGCCTCAGGAATCCGACCCGAGCAGCCTGCCGAGTTGCTCCTGGCAACGATCGAGTCGGGCCTGGAGCAGCGTGACCTCGGCGACCAGTTGCGGCACCAGCTCGTACTCGCCGCGTACATAGGGACTCGCGTCGGCGCCGACCGGCACCCCGGCCAGGCGCGCGTACGACTCGAACGACAGCCCCACCCGCCCGGCCGCACACCCGGTACAACTGCCGACCAGGCCGCGCCGGCCCACGACCCCCGTACCCGCGTCGACCAGCAGCTCGGCCGGATTGCCACAGCCGCAGGCCCCCACCCGCACCGAGGTGACCCGCTGCCTGCTGTACCGGAAGCCGCGTTCGAAGCGGATGTAGTTGCCCAGTACGTCCACCCGCAGCAGCGCCGCGTGCCGATACTCGGTGACGCACATCAGCCCGCGCGCGTCGCTCTCGGCCGTCAGGCAATAGAACCCGCAGTCGCAGCGGGCCGCGGGCGGCCGATGCCGGCGCCCGTACGCACAGCGCGCCTCGGCCTCGACCTCGTACGCCTGGCCACGCCCGATCGACACCCCGGTGAAGCCCGCCCGATCACCGTCCACCGACAACAACAGCGCCGCGACCTTGAACCCCACGGGCGCGACGTCCGGCCGCTCCTCGGGCAGCCGCCGCCGGCCGATCATCGCCCGGCGACCCCCGACGGCACCTCCGCCACACTCGGCCCCGAGGCCCGCGCGTCACCCCCGCGACCCTGCGTGCCCTCGGGCACCGCGGCGTCCCGCTCCCGCTCCTCCTCGACCCGCGTCGCCCGCTCCACCACCACACCCGTTGCCACCGGCCTGCCGAGCTGCATGGGAAACCCCTCCCGAATCGACTCCTCCCAGGATGTTCACCAGCCACACCCCCACCCACACCCGTCGACCGATCCCGACAAATCACCCGGGAAAGCCGGCCAAACCAACCACCGGGTAACCGTGTCGCAAAGCCCGCCCGAACCTTGCTATCCTTGCCGTGCACGCAGGGCCCCGCCCCTGCGTCCACTCGTCCGGGTGGCGGAATTGGCAGACGCGCTAGCTTGAGGTGCTAGTGCCCGAAAGGGCTTGGGGGTTCAAGTCCCCCCTCGGACACCAGCGAGAACCCCTGTCCATGGGGTTCTTTTGCTTTTCCGGGCCCATTGCTGCTCGGCGGCTCGCGCGCTCGCGCACCGAAAGTCTTTGACGCCCAGGGTAATCGGGCAATTGCTGCACGTGTACGGGTGGGGCGGGGTGCCGGGCGGGGACGGGGGTGCGCGGTGTGGGAGCATCGGGGCCGCTGGGCTGGTGCTGCGACGACGGGGAATCGGGAACATGCTTATTTGGGGCTTCAAGTCCATATTCAAGACGCTTTCCGAGGGCGTCTTTCATTGCCCGCGCTGTGGGGGTGATCGGCAGTATCACCTGAAGTTGGCCCGGCGCTGGTTCACGTTGTTCTTCATTCCGATCTTTCCGTTCAAGCAGCAGGGCACGCACGTCGAGTGCACGACCTGTGGTGGGACGTTCCACGACACGGTGCTGCAGGGTGCGACGAGCGCGCAGATCTCCGAGTTGTTGGGGCAGGGGATGCGGGCGCTCGCGGTGAGCATGCTGCGGGTGTCGGGTGCGCCGTCCACGGCGGCTCGCACGGTGGCCACCGCCGCGGTCGTCGAGGCCGGGGTGGCGTGGTACACGGTGGCGCAGTTGGACGCCGATCTCGCGGGCGCCGGCTTCGAGTTGCCTCCCGTGCTGGTGCCGCTCGGCGACCAACTCCAGCCGCAGGGACGCGAATGGCTGCTCACCCGGGCAACCCTGATCGCCGCGGCCGACGGCGGCGTCGGCTCCGCCGAGCGAGCACTGCTCGACCAGGTCGGCGGCCTGCTGCAGATGACCCCGGCCCACGTCACGGGAGTCGTCGAGACGGCCCAACGCACCGCACCGCACAACTGACCAACCCTCCCGAGATCCCGCCTTCCCGAAAGGGTCGGCGGGATCTCGTGTTTCGTCGGCGCGGCGGCGGCACCGGTTTCGATCGTCGACCGGGTGCCATTGCCGGCCGGCGGGTTCGGGTGGAACCGGGGGTCTTTGCCCGCGAGTTGGGGGTGCGGCGGGGGGTGGTTGTCGAATGGGCGTTCAATTTTGGGTCGGTGGGGGGCAAGGGCGGGGAATGTAGCGGTTGTTCGTCTTCGGGTGAGGGTTCGGCGGCTCCGGGTGGGTATCGAAGGAGCAGATAGTGCGCGTCGCGCGCACCACGGCGACTGCGCCGGATACCGGGACGACCAGGAGGACGTGGCCATGACGCGGATCAGGATCGTCAAACGCCCCGTTTCCCCGCGGCCGCAGCCGCCGGCGGATTTGCGCACCCCGTCGGGGCGTCAGCTGCCCTATTGACGTCGGCGGGTGCTTCCATGTCGCCGTCGACGTCGGCGGACGCTTGCTGCTGCGTGGCATTTCATACGCCGTGCGTACGCGGGTGCATGCGATCAGCGATGTGCAGATCGAGTACTCGCTGATCTCGTGCGGGATCGAGGGCGACATCCCGGCCGCGTGCCGCGTGCCGCGAGCCGGGCATCGGGATCACCGCGTGCGGCGTGCTCTCGCGTGGCCTGATCGGTGCGCACTGGTCCCGCGAGCGGGCGGTCGCGCCGGGTGACGTCCGGGCGATCAGCCCGCGCTCCCCCGAGAGCGGGCGCCGACTGCTCCTGGCCGGCCTGACGAACCCCGGCACACGGGGCCTGATCGCCCGGGGCGTCCCGATGCGTCGTCCGCCCGGGGGCGCCCTCGCGGGCGGCGTTGATCGAATGGGCATCGGACGTTGATTGACGCGCGTAACACTTGCGCGTCCAGGCGGCCTCGGCCGCCCTCTCCCGCCGGCCGGATGCCTGTGCCGGCACCGTCCGCAAAAGGAACCGCCCCATGTCCGCCGTGCCCCATGCCGCCTTCTCCCCGCTCCTGCGCTTCACCGGGATTCGGCTCGTGCACACCGCACTGCGCCGCGATCTCGCGCCGATGCCGGGGCGGATTCGTGCCGTACCCACCGCCGAGGGCCCGCTCGTTGCCGATCTGTCCGCCCAATGGCGGCTGCTCGCTCGGATCCTGATGGCCCATCACGAGTACGAGGACGCCTGTCTGTGGCCGGTGTTGCGGGCGGCCCGGCCGGAACTGCGGTTGTTGCTCCATCGCCTGGAGGCCGACCATCACCGGATCGACCACGACCTGACCGTGGTCACCGCGATGATCGGCAGCCTGGACCGGGATCCGGAACGCTCGTGGATGGTGGCCGCCGCCGTCGAGGCGGTGCTGGAGACGGTCGACGCGCATCTGCGGGTGGAGGAGGTGCAGGTGTTGCCCGAACTGGCCGCGGTGGTCGCGGCGGGCGAGCACATCGGCACCCTCGGCGCCTCGCTCGCGGCGATCGACGCCGCCGACGTGTTCGACGCCCCGATGCCGGGCCACCGGGCGCCCACCGACGCGATCACCTGGCTCCTGGACGGGATCACCGGTGTCTCGGGCGGTTGCGCCGAACCGATCCCGGGCCGCTTCCCGGGGCCCCGCACGGCCTGAACCACCTGCGGTACGTCCGCCCCCGATCCCGCCCGGTCCCGGGCCATCGCGGCCGGCGTACGCCTTGACCTGCTCTATGCCGGGTGCCGAGCGGAGGATCCGATTCCTCTCTACTCTTGACCTGATGACGAATCACCCCCCAAATGGCCCATGATGGTGGTCACCCGTGGCGTTTGATGGGGTGTGTGCCGGTCGTCCACGGCACGCGTGGCATGCTGTGCCGTCAATGCTCTGCCGGATGGGGGAACGGCGGCCGTCCCGGGGGGATATCGGATGAAAATGGCCTTGGCGTTCCTTGTCGAGGAGCACTACCGCCTCGACGGCATGCCGCTCGACGTGGTCCGCCAACTCGACGCCTGGGGACATCACGTCGACGTCGTGCGTCCCGGCAGCTCGTTGATCGAGCTGTCCGACCTGATTCGTGCCGGTTCGCACGACGCTTGGGTGCTCAAGACGGTCTCCGGCGGTCCGGGGTTGAGCATGTTGGACGCCGCGGCGGCGCTCGGGCTCACCACGATCAACGACGCGCGGGCGATCCGTTCGGTGCGGGACAAGGCGGTGGCCGCGGTGATCGCGCGGGCGCACGGGTTGCCGATGCCGGTCACCTGGTTCGCCGCGGTGCCCGAGTTGCTCGCTTCGATCCCGGCCGATGCCTATCCGTTGGTGGTCAAGCCGGCCGGCGGTAGTTCGGGACGGGCGGTGCACCTGGTGTCCACGTCGGAGGACCTGGTTCGGCTTGGCGGCGAACTCGCGGGCGAGGGACCGTTGTTGGCCCAGGTATACGTCCCGAATTCCGGAAAGGACATCAAGGTCTACGCGATTTCCGGCGAATTCCACGCGACGGTGCGGCGCTCGCCGCTGCATCCCGGGCACGCGGTCCGAGAGACCCGGGTGCCGTTGTCGAGTGCGGTCGCCGCGCTCATGCACCGGATCGGCGAAGCCTTCGGGCTCGATCTGTTCGGCGTGGACGTCATCGAGGGCCCGGACGGCCCGATGGTCGTGGACATCAACGATTTTCCGAGCTTCCGCTGTGTGCCGGACGGTGTGGCGAGGGTGGCCCGTGCGGTGCTCGATCTCGCGGCCGGAGGCCGGGGAGTCGGTACCGGCGCGGCGGTCGCCGCGAGCCTGGCCGCGGTCCCGAGCGTCGCCGCCCGCACGTCGTTGCGCTCCCGGGCCGTGGTCACGCCCACGCGAGCCGGTACGAATGCCACCGTCGACGCCGCGCCGCCCGCGTACGTCGGCTGACGGGGCGCGTGCACACGTGCTGCGTATCTGCCTCGTCACCGACCGTCCCGACCACCCCTTGCTGGCCGAAGCACGCGCTCTGTTGACGTTGCGTCACGAGGTGGTGGCGCTCGATCCGGACACCGTCACCGATCGGCATCCGATCAGCGCCGACGTGTACCTGCTCAAGGCGCGCACGGCCAAGGCGCTCGCGTTCGCCGAGCGGGCCGAGCGGGCCGGTGCCCGGGTGATCAACTCCCCTGCAGCCACGCGTGCTTGTCAGGATCGGGTACGCATGGCCGAACTCGCCTGGGCGGCCCGGCTGCCGTTCCCGGACACCCGGGCGTTTGCCTCGCCCGGCCGGTTGCTCGCCGCCGATCCGAGGTTCCCCCTCATGGTCAAGAGCCGACACAGCCGCCGCGACGACCTGGTGGCCCGCGTCGACGATCGCGACGCGTTGCGTGCGTTGGCCCGGGAGTGGCCGGACGAACCCATCGTGGCCCAGGAGTTCGTCGACAACGGCGGCTGGGACCACAAGTTGTGGGTGGTCGACGGCCAGGTTTTCGCGGGCCTGCGCCGTACCGCGCTCGACGGCCCTGCGGAGACCAAGCCGATCAGCCCCGAGGACCTCCCGGCGGGCTGGTCCGCGCTCGCGCGTCGGGTGGGCACCGCGTTCGGCCTCGACGTCTACGGGGTGGACATCCTGGAGGTGGCCGGCGTGCCGTCGATCATCGACGTGAATGCTTTTCCCGGCATGCGGGAGATGCGCGGAGCGCCCGAGGCGCTTGCGGCGTTGGCCGTACGGACCGGAAAAGCGGATATGTCCCGCGTGGGTTCGGTGGGGGGAAACAAGCGATTTATTCGGGCGAGTCGGGACTGATGGAACGGTAGTGGTCTTGGGTTTTGTGACTCGGGGCCGAAAGATCGCAAGGATGTGCGGCGGGGCCGATCATGGGATACGTTCTACGCAGTGAATCCCAGTCCAAGAACTCGTTTTTTCAGGACGGCTTCGGCATGCTCATGTTCTCCGCACCGATTCTCTTCGCCCTACTGCCGGTCGACCTGCTCGGGTCCGCTTTCGATTCGAATATGCTTTCGAGCATCCACGAGACATTCATGATGTCGATGCGCGATACATTCATGATGGGTTTCTCGAACCTCCGCGAGACTTTCATGATGTAACCGAGTGGTTGTGGCTTGCCCTCGTCGGCCGGTCGAGGAGTCCCGCGGGCTCACGGCGCCGCGTCGTCGATGCGCCGAAGGGCGTCCCGTGCGTGTGTTGCCTCCGGGGCGCCCAGGCGTTCGTAGCCGGTGAGTGCGGACGACCAGAAGGGGCGGGCGGCCGGGCCGCCGTCGATGGCCTCGGTCGTCCGTGCCAAGCCGACGATGGCGTGCAGTTCCTCCAGCTCGGTGCCCATGTGGCGGGCCAGTTCCGCGCTGATCCGGTACTCCGCGCGGGCGCCGACGCGATCGCCCAGTTCGTAGCGGGCCTGCGCGAAGCCCGCGGCGGCGCGTTGCCGGTGCAGGGCGTCGCCGATCCGCTCGGCGATCGCGCGCCCGCGCGCGAAGTGTTCCAGCGCCTCCCCGGGGGCGCCCAGCGCCAGGTGCGCGTGGCCGACGTTGATTCGCGTGTCGGCCTCGCTGCGGAGGTCGTTGATCTGCTCGTAGACCCGGATCGCCGCGGCGTAGCGTTCCAACGCCGCGGTCGGATTTCCGCGGGCCAACTCGACTTGACCCAAATTATTATCGAGCACGCCGAATTCGCCGAGGCCGTTGCTGCGGCGGACCACGTCGAGCGATTGCAGGTAGTAGCGCTCCGCATTGTCGAAGTCGTTTTGCATGAAATAGAGTTCGCCCAAATTATTAAGAATCTTGGCGGTCTCGCGCCATTCGCCGAGCAATTCATAGACGTCCCGGGCCGAAAGCATGCGTTCGGCTGCCCGGTCGAATTTGCGTAAATGGCCCAGGGCCACCCCGAGGTACAGCAGGACGCCGGCCCGCCCGAGCGGGTCGTCGATCTCGCGGTGGATCGCCAGCGCCTGTTCCAGGTGGTCCAGGGCCGCCGCGAACCGGCCCGCCCGCACGAAGGTCGCGCCGCTCTGCGCGAGTGCCTCGGCCCGGCCGTGCGGGTCCTTCGCCTGCTCGGCGAGCGCGAGGGCCTCGGCCGCGTCGCGGAGCGCCTCCTCGTGCGCGCCCAGCCGCCATTGGATGTTCGCGCGCTCGATCAGCAGATGCGTCTGGGCCCGGAGGTTCGGCGGGTCGACGCGGCGCCAGGCCCGCAGGGCGGCGGTGAACAGGTCGCGGGCGGTTTCCCAGGACCCCCACTTCAACAACGACCGGGTCAGTATTTCCGGCAATATCCGGATGTGCTCCGGCGACTCGACCTCGGCCGACCGGATGGCGGCCACCAGGTTCGGTCGTTCCCGGCCGAGCCACGCCTCCGCCTCCTCCGCCGTGCGAAACGGTGGCCGGGCCCGACGGGCGGGCACCGGTCGCAGGCCCGAGCGCCGCCCGTGCGGGTAGGCCAACCGGTCCGCCTGATCGGCCAGATCCAGATACAGGTCCAGCACCCGCCGCAGCGCGTCCGCGCGTTCGTGCTCCGGTTCCTCGCGGTGTGCGGTGTGCATCGCGAAGTCGTGCACCAGGTCGTGGAAGCGATAGCGCTCCAGTTCGGGTTCGCCCAGCAGATGCGACTCGACCAGCTCGTCGATGCCGCGCCGGGTCTCGTCCGGAGCCAGGCCGCACACCGCCACCGCGGCCGGCCAGGCGAGGTCGGGGCCGGGATGCAGGGCGAGCCGACGAAAGACCGACCGGGCGGCCGGCCCCAGTTCCGCATAGGACAGGGCGAACGCCATCGAGATGCCCGGCGGCGCGTCGATCGCGTCCAGCGGTCGGGGCGCCTCGGCCAGGCGCGCGACCAGATCGCTGACCCGCCAGGCCCGGTGCCGGAAACGATTCGCGGTCAATTGCACGGCGAGGGGATGATTCGCGCAGCGATTCACGATCTCCTCGACCAGTGCGCGGTCCCCCTCGTCCAGCTTCCGGGTCTCCTCCGCGATCCGGGTGAACAGCGCCGCCGCGTCGGCGGTTTCCGGTACCTCCAGGGGCAGCGGCCCGGCGCCTTCGAGATCGGTGAGCCGGCGTCGGCTGGTGACCAGGACCCGGCAAGTGGGGCTGCCCGGCAACAACAGGCGGACCTGCGCGGCGTCCCGCACGTCGTCCAGCACGATCAGCGCCCGCCGATCGGCCATCTCCCGTCGCCACTGCGCGGCCCGCAGATCCAGCGTGGGCGCCAGGTGTTGCGCCGGCATGCCCATCGAGATCAGCAACGAGCCGAGCGCCTCGGTGGGTTCCACCGGCGACTCGTGCGGATCGTGCGCGTGCAGGTTCAGGTAGAGCCGGCCGTCCGGGTAGCCGGCCCGCATCCGGTGCGCGGCGTGGATGGCCAGGGATGTCTTGCCCACTCCGCCCAGACCGGAAATGACCGTGATCGGCAGCGCGGTGCCGACGTCGTCCTCGCGCAACAACCGGGCCAACTCGGCGCGCCGACCGACGAAGTGCCGGGTGTCGCGGAGCAGCGTGTCGGGTGCGGTCGTGGTCGGCTCCGGCCGCAACACCCGGGCCGGCGACTCCCGTCGGGACTGCGTGGGGATCGACAGCGCCGGGTCCCGGTGCAACAACCGGGTGTGCAGTCGTTCCAGATCCGGCCCCGGGTCCGCGCCCAGTTCGGTGTTCAGCCGGGCCCGGGTGCGCCGATAGGTCTCCAGCGCCTCGCTGTAGCGGCCACAGCGATACAACGCGAGCATCAGATCCGCCACCACCGACTCGGCGACCGGGTGCCGGGCCGCCAGATCCCGTAACTCGCCCACGACTTCCGCATGTCTGCCCAGCCCGAGTTCCAGGTGGATGCGACGCTCGTGGATCTGTCCGAGCTGCTCCTCGAACCGGTCCCGCACGACGGCCGGCCACAGGCCGGGCAGTCCGGCGAACGGCTGTCCGCGCCAGAGCCGTTCGGCCGCCCGCAACAGATCGGCGGCGGACGCCGGATCCTCGGTCGCGTTGGCCCGCTCGTGCAGGGCGCGAAAGCGGCGGAAGTCGACCGCTTCCGGATCCAGTCGAAGTCGGTAGGTTCGCGAATCCGTGGACAACTGCACGCTGTCGCCCGCGATGCGCAGTCGCTTGCGTAATCGGGAGACGTAACTGCGCAATGTCTCGACCGATTTGTTCGGCGGTTCGTCGTCCCATACCCGACTGATCATCGTGTCCGTGGATACCGCCGCGCCTTCGGCGTACAACAGCACGGCCAATACGCATCGTTCCTTGACCGATCCCAATGGGTGCCGTGCGCCGTCCACCCACAGTTCCATCGGGCCCAGCACATGGATCGATAGCACCGCGTTATCCCCCCGCCCCAGCCCCTCCTGGCCAACGCGCCCGGTCCCGAGGTGTCGTCCAACCACTGTGGCACGTCCTGCCACAGCGCCACCAGAAGCGACACCGGCAATCCGACCGGAAATCGCCTATGCGTGACGACTCGTTCCGGTTCCCACCCGCGTGCGGTGCCATTGCAGACCTGTTGCAGCGGGGCTGCAAGGAATTCATCCGGTGAGTCGGGGATGTCCATGTTGTCGACGGTGATTCACCGTATCGACGGTGCTTCTCCGGATCGACGGTATCGACCGTATCGACGGTATCGACCGAACCGAACGAACCGACCGCCCGGCCACGGGGGAACGGGGCCCGTCCGGTGGTGACGACGCTCATGGAGGCATGGATGACGATCATGGCAGGCGACAGGAGACCCGTACCGGTCCGACCGGACGCGGCACGGTGGGCGACCCGATCGGGGACGCGGGGGGTGCTCGTCGTGGTGCACAACGTCACGTCGGGCCAGCGCCTGATCGAGGCCGTTCGGCTCCTGGAAGGGGATTTGCGGGTGGAGGTGTTCTTCACGATGGCGCCCACGGTCTTCTCCTCGGGCGTGGCGGAATTCCTGGATCGGCTCGGGGCCACCACGTTGCCCTGGCAGCGCGCGGTCGACATGCGCTTCGACCTCGCGTTGGCCGCCGGACACGGGGGACTGCACGAACTGGACGCGCCGGTGATGGTGATGGCACACGGCGCGGGGCACAACAAGCGGGTCTCCGCCCCACGCGGTGGCCGCACCGTCGCCGCTCGCGAGACGTACGGGATGTCCGCGCAATGGCTGATCCGGGACGGGCAGTTGGTGCCGGCGACGATCCTGCTGGCACACCACGAGGAGTTGACCCGTCTGGGCATGTCCTGCCCGGAGGCGGTGACCGCCGCCGTGGTCGCCGGCGATCCCGACTACGACTGCCTGGCGGCCAGTCGCCCGGATCGGGCGCGCTATCGCGACGCGCTGCGGATCGGCGCTCGGCAGCGACACATCGTGGTCACCTCGACCTGGGGCGGCAATTCGCTGCTCGGCCGCACCCCCGAACTGCTGCACCGGATGACCGTGGAACTGCCGCGCGACGCCTACCGGGTCACCGCGCTGATGCATCCGAACGTCTGGAGCGGGCACGGCGCCTGGCAGGTACGCTCCTGGCTCGCCGAGTCGTTGCGCGAGGGCCTGACGCTGATCCCGCCGGAGGACGACTGGCGGGGCGTGCTGGTCGCGGCGGACTGTGTGGTCGGCGATCACGGCTCGCTGAGCCTGTACGGAACGGCCACCGGGGCACCGGTGGCGCTGGCGACCTACCCGGAAGCGGACATCGATCCGGCCTCGCCGCTCGGCGAGTTGGCCGACTTCGCGCCGCGGATCCGGCATCGCCGGTCGATGCTCGGGCAACTCTCCCGGATTCCCGAGGACTTCCGCCGGGCGGACTACGCCCGGGTCGCCGGCCGGATCACCTCCCAGCCGGGCGCCTTCGGACGGAACACGCGCGGGCTGATGTATCGCCACCTCAAGCTCAAGGTGCCGCCCAGCCGACCGTTCGCCCGCGTCGCCGAGTTGCCGGGGCCGCTGCGATGACGGGGCCCTCGGGGTGCGCCGGGCAGGCGGCAGACCCGGGTGACGCCCGACCCCGCCCGATGGCGGCAGCGGCCGATCGTGACGTGCGTTCGGTCACGGTGGTGGTCCGCTCGGCCGACGGGCGGGTCACCGTCGACGAGCACAGGTGTGCCGAACTTCCGGACACCGACGGGGAATCGGCCGACGTGGTGGTCTTGGTCGAGGACGGCGTGCCGTCCTGGAGCCGATTGCTCGACCACGACCGCGAGTTGGCCTCGGCGCATCCCGGCGCCCTGGTCACGCTGATCGCCTGCGGCCCGGATCTGGCCCTGGTGCGGCTCGGCTCCCCGGCGCCGGGCGGCGCGCGCCGGACGAACACCACCCGGGTATGGCCGGTCTACGCCTCGATCCTGCACGCGTTGACCGTATGGGAGGTCGCCCCGCACTGATTCGCGCAGCACTCCGGCGGCCGGCACATCACCCCGGCGGATCGAGGTCGCGCAGCCGTGCGCGCACGATCTCGGCCGCCGGGGTCCGCCTCGTGCCGTACAACTCCAGCGCCTCCGCGTACAACTCCCGCGCGTGGTCGAACTGCTCGCGCCGCTCGGCCGACTCGGCGAGCGCGGACAGCACATGGGCCGCCTCCACCGCCGCCCGATGCCTGCGCAGCACCTCCAGGGCCGCGGTCGACTGCGCGTCCGCCTCGTCGTAGCGGCCCGCCGCCGACAGGGCCCGGCCGATCAACGCCCGCGCCCGAGCGGCGTTGTACTCGTCGCCCACCCCGACCAGTTCGACCCGGGCCGCCTCCGCGTACTCGACGGCCCGGTGCGGCAGGCCCGAGCGCAGCGCGACGTCCGCCCGATTGAACCGAGCCAGCGCGGCCGGACGTGTGTCCCCCAACGCCAGACACCGCTGCTCGGCCTCTTCGAACGCCTCGTCCGCCTCGTCCAGGCGGCCCAGACGCAACAACGCCAGACCGGTGTAGTTGCGGGTGCGCGCGGCCCCGACCGCGTCGCCGGCGGCCAGGCACACCCGGTTCGCCTCGGTGAACATCCGCAGCGCCGCGTCGTGGCCGCCGGCACTGAGCTCGCACAGTCCCCCCGACGTCGACATCCGCGACTCGGCCGCCGGATCGGCACACGCCCGCGCCGCGCGCAGACCGATCTCGTGCGCCGTGCGAGCCTCGTCGAAGTACTTGCCGCGCAGGAACAACGGCCACAGCGCGTCGGTCAACTGCCAGGCCACGGCCGGGAGGTCGGCGCTCTCCGCGATCCGGATCGCGGCCAGCAGGGTGGCCCGATGTTGCTCCAGCCAGGCCAATGCGGTGCCCTGGTCCGCGAATTCCACCCTGGGCACCTCGGCACGGGCATAGTCGCGGGACAGCGAGGCGTGTTGGGGGTCGAGCAGCCGCTCGGCGCCGGTGGCCGTGGCGAGGTAGTGGTCGAGGGTCGCGCGCAGCGCGTCGGTGCGCTCGACGTCCGGGCGATCGCACAGCTTGGCGACCGCGTGCAGGCGGACCAGATCGTGGAAGCGATAGCGCCCGTCGGCGGCCTCGGTGAGCAGATTGCGATCGACCAGGGCTTCCAGGACGAACTGCGCGGCATCGGGGTCGCAGCCCGCGCCGGTGTCGAGCACGGCGGCGGCCACGACCGGCCCGAAGTCGGGCCCCGGATGCACCCCGAGGCCCCGGTAGAGCAGGGCGGCGGCCTCGGGCAGATCGCGATAGGAGACGTCCAGCGCGGCCCGGACGGTGTGGTCGTCGTCCAAGGCGAGTGCGTCCAGCCGACCCCGCTCGTCGGTCAGTGCCCGCACCATCGTGGTGATCGGCCGGTTGGGGCGCGCCGCCAGCCGCGCCGCGACGAGCTGGACGGCGAGCGGGAGCCGAGCACACAGGTCGACCAACTCGGCGGCCTGGGCCGGCTCCTCGTCGACTCGACGGTCGTTCATCGTGGCCGCGAGGAGATCCACCGCGGCCTTTCGATCCAGCGGTTCGAGCTGGATCGGCACCCCGCCGTTGACCAACAGCCCGGACAACCTGCTGCGGCTGGTCACCACCGTCACATTGGCGCCCGCCGGCAACAGCGGCCTGACCTGGGCCGCGGTGACCGCATCGTCCAACAGCACGCCCAACCGGCGGCGCGCCGTCAACGACCGGTACAGGCCCAACCGTTCGGCCGGATCGTGCGGCACCTCGCCCGCCGGCACGCCCAGTCCGCGCAGGAAGCCGCCGACGATCTCCGCCCACCGGGCCGGCTCCTCGCCGCCGTGCCCGCGCAGATCGGCGTACAACCGGCCGTCCGGGAACTCCTCGCCCAGCTTGGCCAGCCAGGTCAGCGCGAGGGTCGTCTTGCCTACGCCCGGCATGCCGCTGAGCAACACGATCGGGCTGTCGCCGACGCGGAGCAGGCCGTCCAGCTCGTCCAGTTCGCGGCGCCGATCGATCATCGGCGGTCCGGGCGGCAGTTGCCACGGCACGACCGCGGCCTCCGGGCGCTGCACCGAGAAGTGGATGCCGCCGTGCACCGTTCGCGCCTGCACACTCGGCCCGTGCACGGTGCCGCCGAGTTCGTTGCGATGCGCATTCGGGGGAACGATCTGCCCGTCGTGCTGCGCATTCGGGAGACTTGCCGGCCCGCCGGCCCGCCCGTCGTCGACCTCCGACACGTGCGCCCCCGATCGTCGCGGCCGGAACCGCCCTCACGCGTGGCCGAACCCGGCCCGATGGGCGGAAGGGCATTCTGGATGTTTGTCACCCCAAGGGCCCGCGAAACCTCGGGTCGACGATCGCTGCCCCTTCGATCGTTGGTGGCGGTGCCCGTCAGGCCCGCTTCGGCAGGTCGCGTTCCAGGTCGGCGAGCACGCGGTCGGCCGCGGTGTACCCGGTGCCGACCATCCAATATTCGTCGTCCACCTCGTGGGCCCGGTTCGCCCGCACCGCCTTGAGCGTCTTCCACAGCGGGCCGCCGAACACCTTGTCGTGGTCCGTCTTGTCCTTGGGCCCGTAGGTGGCCACGAAGATCACGTCGCCGTCGGCCTTCTCGATCTGCTCGGCACTGACCTCGACCATGAACGTGTCCACGTTCTGCACGTCGGGGCGCCCCAGCCCGGCCTCGGACAGGATGCTGCCGACGAAACTGGCCCTGCCGTACAGCCGGTTCTGACCCGCGACGAAGCGCAACACGCTGACCTTGAGCGAGCCGGGGTCGCCCTGCGCGGTGCCCAGCGCCTTGGCCCGCGCGGTGAACTTGGCCACCACTCGGTCGCCTTCGGCCTTCTTGTTCAGCGCGTCCGCGTCCAGCAGGAAGTTCTGCTGCCACCGGGTGCCGGCCTGCTCGGAGAAGACCACCGGGGCGATCCGGCTCAGCGCGTCGTAACGATCCGCGTCGCGGACCAGGCTGCCCAGGATCAGGTCCGGCTTCAGCGCCTCGATCGCCTCCAGGTTGGGCGCGCCGATCGCGCCGACCTCCTTGATGCCCGCGGTGCGATCCCCGTGGTACTTCGGGAATCCGGCGCCTGGGCTGCCCACCACGGACCCCACCGGCTTGACGCCCAGGGTCAGCGCGGTGTCCAACTCGCCCATGTCCAGGGTGACCACCCGCTTGGGCGCGACCGGGACCTTGACCACACCCTTGGCGGTACGCACTTCGCGGGTGTCGGCCGGCGCGGCCTTGGCACCCTTGTCGCCGTCGGCACCCTCGGCGGAGCACCCGGCCAGCAGGAGCGCGCCGGCGACACCGAGGACGGCCGTGACACGGGGCAGGGACGTGACGGGCACGGGAACTCCTTCGGGAGGACGAAGGCGGCGAACAGGTCGCCGCCGGTCAGGACTTGCGAGGTCGACCCGGAACGACCATCGGTGCACCGGTGACCGGACACGGGATGACCACACACGCGAGCCCGAAGACGTCCCGCACCAGGTCGGCCGTGACGATTTCGGCGGGCGCGCCCTGCGCGACGATCGAGCCGTCGCGCATCGCTATCAGGTGGTCCGCGTAGCGGCACGCCTGGTTGAGGTCGTGCAGCACGGCGACCACGGTGCGTTCACGGGTGACGTTGAGCTCGCGCACCAGGTCGAGCACCTCGACCTGGTGCGCGATGTCCAGGAACGTGGTCGGCTCGTCCAGGAGCAGGATGCCGGTGCCCTGCGCGAGCGCCATCGCGATCCACACCCGTTGCCGCTGGCCGCCGGAGAGTTCGTCCACATAGCGGTCGGCGAGCTCGACCACGTCGGTGCGCCGCATCGCGTCGGCGACCACGTCCTCGTCCTCGTCGGACCACTGCTGCCACCAGCGCTGGTACGGCTGCCGGCCGCGGGCCACCAGGTCGGCGACGGTGATGCCCTCCGGCGGTACCGGGCTTTGCGGCAACACGCCGATGCGCCGGGCGATCTCCCGGGTGGGCAGGTCGCGCAGCGCCGCGCCGTCGAGCAGCACGCTGCCGGCGACCGGTTTGAGCAACCGGCCCAGCGAGCGCAACAGGGTGGACTTGCCGCACGCGTTCGGGCCGACCACGACGGTGACCCGGCCGGCGGGCACCTCCAGATCCAGATCGCGCACCACGATCCGGTCCTCGTAGCCGAGGGTGAGCCCGCGTGCGGCGAGCCGATGGGTAGTCACGAGGCGCCTCCGGCACGGGAACGGGTCAACATCCACAGCAGGTACGGGCCGCCGACGGCGGCGGTGAGCACGCCCACCGGCAATTCGGCGTTCGGGATCAGCATGCGCGCGCCGATGTCCGCGGACACCACGATCAGCGCGCCCAGCAGGGCCGAACACACCAGCGGCACCTGCGGGGTCCGGGTCAGCCGGCGGGCCACCTGCGGGGCCACCAGGGCGACGAAGTCCACCGGCCCGGCCGCCCCGGTCGCCACCGACGCGAGCAACACGCCGACCACGACCAGGCCGAGTCGGATCCGGCCGAGCCGCACCCCCAGGGCGATCGCGGTGTCGTCGTCGAAGCCGGCCGAGCGCGCCGCCCGCGCCGCCCACACGATCGCCGGGACGAGCGCGAGCAGCACCCAGAACAGCGGTTCGCCCTGCGACCAGCCGCGACCGTTCAGGCTGCCCGACATCCACACCTTGGCCTGCTGGGCCAGGACGATGTCGGCCTTGGTCAGCAGCAGGTTGGTGACCGCGACCAGGGCCACCGAGACACCGACGCCGATCAGCACGAACCGCTGCGCGTTCAGGCCGCGGCGCCAGGCCAGCACGTACACCAGGAACGCGGCGATACTGCCGCCCGCCACCGCGGTCAGCGGCGTCGCGGTGGGTCCGCCGAGGCCGAAGACCAGGCCGAACACCACGGCCGCCGCCGCGCCGTGCGAGACGCCGATCACGTCCGGGCTGGCCAGCGGGTTGCGGGCGACCGTCTGGATCAGCGCGCCGGCGATGCCGAAGGCCAACCCGACCAACAGTCCGACCGTGGCACGCGGCAGCCGCAACGTCTCGACCACGAGGCTCTCGTCGACGCCGAACAGCACCTTGAGCACGTCGCCGGGCAGGATGAACCGCACACCCACGCACAGGCTGAGCAGGAACACGGCCGCGAGCAGGACGGCCAGCACCATCGCGATCACCGCCGAGCGGCGGTGCACGAGGAACGAGAAACGCGGGCGGCGGAGCAGGACATGGCCGTACGGGCGGAGGCTCATCCGGACACCACCGGCTTGCGGCGCACCAGCACGACCAGGATCGGCACCCCGATCAGCGCGGTCATCGCGCCCACCTCGACCTCGGCGGGCGGGAAGATGATCCGCCCCAGGACGTCGGCGACCAACAACAGGATCGGCGCGAGCAACGCCGACATGGCCAGCACCCAGCGGTGATCGCTGCCCACCAGGGCGCGCGCCGCGTGCGGAACGGCCAGGCCGACGAACGAGATCGGGCCGGTCGCGGCGACCGCGACGCCGGTCAGCACGGTGGCGCCCAGGCCGCCGATCACCCGGATCCGGTTCACCTTGTGGCCCAGCCCCTTGGCCACGTCGTCGCCCAGCGCGAGGGCGTCCAGGCCGCGTGCGGTGCCGGCCACCAGGAGCATGCCCACGCCGACGAACGGCAACATCCGCCAGGCCACTTCGTCGGTGCGCCCGGACAACGAACCGACCAGCCAGAATCGGTACTGGTCCAGCGTGCCCTGATCGGTGGTCAGGACCAGGGTGATCAGCGCGCCGAGGGTGGCCGCCAGGGCCTGCCCGGACAGCGCGAGCTTGACCGGGGTGGCGCCGCCGCGCCCGCGCGCCGCGACCGCGTACACGAGCACTCCGGTGCACAACGCGCCGGCGAAGCCGAACCACACGTATCCGGTCAGGCTGGTCACGCCGAACACCGAGATCGCGGTCACCACGCCGGTGGCGGCACCGTTGCTGATGCCCAGGATGCCGGGCTCGGCGATCGGATTGCGGGTCAGCCCCTGCATGCAGGCGCCGGCGACGCCGAGCGACGCGCCGACCAGGAGCGCCACGACGGTGCGCGGCAGCCGCATCGAGTCGACCACGATCGCGTCGGTGGAGTCGCCGCCGTACACGAGCGCGTCCAGCACGGCGCCGGGTGCGATGGTTCGGCTGCCCACGGCGAGGCTGAGCAGACACGCGGCGGCGAGCACGAACAGGGCCGAGACCAGATAGAGGACTCGGCGCTCGGTCGGGCGACCCCGCGTCGGGAGGACATTCACTGGAGAAGGCTAGGCTGGCCTAATTTGTCCGGCCCGGTCGGGGGCCCGAGTTCACCCAGGGTCGCCGACCGACTGCGCCGGATCCACTCGACCCACGGAGGGCGCACCATGACCAGGACCCTGTTCCGGGGCACCGTTCGCACCGGCGCGGGCGACACGAACGCGCTGGCGGTTCGGGACGGGCGGGTCGTCGCGCTCGGCTCGGCCGCGCTCGCGCTCGACGCGGAGCTGGTCGTCGAGCTGGGCGAGGGCCTGCTGCTGCCGGCCTTCGGCGACGGGCACGCCCACCCCCTGTTCGGCGGCCTCGAACACTTCGGACCGCGGATCAAGGGGCTGACCGGCGTCGCGGACATCGTCGCGGAGGTCGGCCGCTGGGCGGGCGAACATCCGGACGAGGAGTGGATCGTCGGTGCGAGCTACGACCCGACACTGGTCCCGGACGGCGAGTTCGACGCGCGTTGGTTGGACGCGGCGGTGGCCGATCGACCGGTGGTGCTGCGCGCGTACGACTACCACACGGTGTGGTGCAACACCGAGGCATTGCGCCGGGCCGGGGTCACCGACGCGACGCCGCAGCCTCGGCTCGGCCACATCGTCCGGCGACCCGACGGCTCGGCGCTGGGCACGCTGCGCGAGTGGCACGCGTGCGATCTGGTGCTCGATCGGGTGCCGGGACGGCCGGTGGACGAACTGGTCGACGCCCTGCGGGTGGCCGGTGCGGCGTATGCGAGTGCCGGGCTGACCCGGGTTCAGGATGCCTGGGTGGAGCCGGAGATGGTGCCGGCCTATGTCGAGGCGGCCCGGCGCGGGGCGTTGTCGTTCCGGGCCGACCTGGCGTTTCGCGCCGACCCGGACCGGTGGCGGGACCAGCGCGCCGAGTTCGTCGCGGCGCGGGCGGAAGTCGCGGAGCGGGGTGGGCCGTTGTTGTCCGCCCGGACGGTGAAGTTTTTCGCGGACGGGGTGATCGAGGGCGGTACGGCGGCGATGTTGGCCCCGTACCGCGATGCCCCGCACAGTTGTGGGATGCCGGTCTGGCCGCCGGCGGCACTGGCCGAGGCGGTCACCGCCTTCGATGCGGACGGGTTCCAGGTCCATATCCACGCGATCGGCGACGCGGGCGTGCGGACCGCGCTGGACGCGATCGAGGCCGCCGTCTCGACCGACCCGACGCGGGATCGGCGGCCGGTGATCGCCCACGTGCAACTGGTAGACCCGGCCGACCTGGACCGTTTCGCGCGGCTCGGGGTGATCGCCAATTTCGAGCCGCTGTGGGCACAACTCGACCCGCTTCAGCACGAGTTGACCATCCCGCGGGTGGGCGCGGAGCGGGCCGGGCGGCAATATCCGATGCGCACCCTGGTCGACTCGGGTGCGCGGGTGTCGTTCGGGAGCGACTGGCCGGTGAGTTCGCATCGGCCGCTGGAGGGCATCCAAGTCGCGGTCACCCGACGCACGTTCGAGGGCGTACCGGTCGAGGGGTGGATGCCGCACGAGCGGTTGACGGTGGATCAGGCGGTGCACGCCTACACGGTCGGGGTCGCGTATCAGGCGTTCGCGGACGATCGGCGGGGGCTGGAGGTGGGCAGCGTGGCCGATCTGGTGTGGCTGAGCGCGGATCCGCGGGTGGTGGACCCGATGTCGCTGGGGCGGATCGTGGTGGAGGGGACCTGGTTGGCGGGGACGCGGACGCATTGAGGGGCGGGTGGGGCGGGGGCGGCCCGGCGCCCGATAGTTGCCTCTACAAGCCTTGGGCATACCTACCGGTTGTTCGCCAACTTCGTTCAGGATGACCGTATTTGACGGCCACTCAACCCTTTCGAGTGAATCCGATGGAGATTCGGCCTAAAGTCATCGATTCTGCCGGATGATCGTTCACATGAGCGCATGGGGTCGGGCGCGCCGGTGGGGGTGCGTGGTCGGGGCGGGGGCCTTGTTGGTTGCTCCGGCCGGTGTGGCGTGGGCGGGTTCGAGCACCGGCGGCAGCCATGCGCCGGGCGCGAGTGTGGATGTGTGCGTTTCGATCGGCGCTTCGCCCGGGGCGAGCGTGCGGGTCGACGTGATTCCGGCCACCGGGCCACCGACCGGCGGGATCGGGCTGAAGGTCGACTTCCGACTGGTGCGGGACGGCTCGTGTCGGCCCAAGCCGTCGCCGACACCGACCAAACCCAAGCCCACGCCGCCACCGACCAAGGCGCCCCCGAAACCCACGCCGGTGCGCACCCCGCCGCCCACGCCCCGGTCCACCCCGGTCGCGGTCGTGGTGCCCGCGTCGACGCCACCGGCACGGCCGACCCCGCCGGCGCCGAAGCCGCCCGACACACCACCGCCGACCAGTGCGCCGGTCGTGACTCCACCGCCGCTGCAACCGATCGCGGTCCGCCGCCCACCGGCTCGACCGTCCGCGGCGGCCCCACCGGCGCGCGGGACGTCGATCGTCACCACGACGCTGTTGATCACCGCGCCGGCGATCCTGGCCGGCGCCGCGCTCAAGCCGCGTGGCCGGGCAGGCGCACGTGGTTCGGGCGGCGGCTCGCGCTGACGCCCGGCATACCCGACTCCTGCTGTTCCCCGAGCGGTTCGGCCCGCCCGCGTCGTCGGTCGCGGGCCGCCGCCCGCTCTCCACCCGGGCCCGGTGGACGCCACTCCCGCGAGTTCGTCCCCCCGCTCGGCTCCATCGGAATCCTCGATCCGGAGGTCATCCATGACCCATTGGGTGGTACTCGCGCTCGCGATGGCCGCGGTGTGCGCGGTCGTCCTGGCGGTTGTCGTGCTCAAGCAGCGCCGGTTGCCGGACGACGACGATCCGTCGGCAACCCCGGACGTCCTCGAATACATGACGATGATGATCGGTGTGGTCTACGCGATCGTGCTCGGTCTGGCGATCGCGGGCGTGTGGGAGGGGAGGGGCGCGGCCGAGGACGAGGTGCGGCACGAGGCACAGGCGTTGCACGAGGTCAGCGAGCGGGTCCGGGTCTATCCGCCGCCGGTGCGCGACCAGATTCGGGCGGACATCGACGCCTACGTGAAGTACGTGGTCCACAAGGAGTGGTCCTACATGGCCGACCACGGCGAACTCTCCGATCGGGCCTCGCAGTTGTTCGACACGGTGCGACACGGGGTGACCGACTACGCGCCGCAGGGCGACCAGGAAGCGCAGATGTACCAGCCGATCCTGGACCAGATCGCGATCGCGGACGACGCGCGTCAGGCCCGCGGTGGGCAGGCCGGTTCATCGATGCCGGGGCTGGTGTGGTTCGGCCTGATCGTCGGCGCCGTGGTCACCGTCGGGATGATCTTCACGCTGCAAATCCGCAGATCCGCACCGGAGTTGATCGTTGCCGGGCTGTTCAGCGCGCTGATCGCGTTCCTGCTGTTCCTGATCTGGGACCTGGACGCGCCGTTCGGCCAGGGCATGACGGCGGCCTCGGACGCGTTCGTGTCGCTGTTCCCGGGAGCCGGTTAGCGAGCCGGCGAGCCGAGGAGCAAGATGCTGTGATAACTGGCCGACGGAGACCACCCGACGACGGCCGGCCGGCCCACGGCGAGTTGGGTCGCCCGACCGCGGCGGAACAGCGACATCGCCGCGAACATGACGCCGCCCAGGACCGTCTCGACCCGGACGGTCGGCGCCTGGTCGTCCTCCTGGAGCGCGGCGGCCAGGATCATCGAGCCGAGCACCAAGGCGCCGAGGGCGTAGCCGAGATGGGCCGCCCACGCGCGGCCGGCTCGACTGCCGGGTCGTTCGGGCGACGGCGGATCTCGGACACGTTCGCAGCCCGGGCAGCGGGTCGCGGGTTCGGCGCTGACCGGGCTGCGATGCCCGATCGACCTTGGTCGGCATCGGCGCGCCGGTCGGCGCGGGTGCTCAGCCGATTTCGGAGAGGCAGTACGTGCTTCCGTACGTCGGGATGCCGTTGCGCGTCCAGTAGCTGGAGTACGTGTAGTCCGCGCCGCTCACGTTGTCGCACGGCCGGCCGGCCGTCATGTAGGGGAACACGCGCAGGACCTTGAAGTTGGCCTTGGGGTCCGAGCAGCCGACCGTGATCAGCTTCTCCTGGCTCCCGCCCGTGCTGATCCTGCCGCTGAGGCATTCGCCCTTGTCGTAGGCCGTCTTGGTGCTCTCCGGCGTGGCGGAGGATTCGGAGGTCCGGGTCGCGCGGCTCGTCGCGGACGGGGATTCGGTGGCCCGGGTCCTGGTCGAGACGGGTGTCGTCGCGCTCGCGGTGCGTGGTGCGAACACCGAATCGGATGCGGAAGCCGTGGCCGTGGCCGTGGCCGAGACGCGCGCGGAGTTCTTGCCGTCCCCATTGCAGGCGCCGACCAGCAGGAGGACGGCCGGCACGGCCACGATCGCGGTGAACGCCGTGCGGCCGGCGAACGGCCCGATGTGGTAGGTCATGACGATGTCCCTTCCGTGCCGTGTCGTTTACTCGGCGGCACCGCTGAACCATGGCCGCCCGGGAATCGCCTCGGCAACCGAAATAGGGGCATTCAAGGGGACTCCCTCGATCCCGCGGCCCACGCCGCTTCGGGCGCGTCGGCGTCGCCCGTTCGGTTGTTCGCAAGCGCCGTGAGCACGGTGGGCGCCGCCCACGCCGTGGACGCGCCGGCGCGGCAAGCGCCGGACGGCGCGCCGACCGGGTCAGCCGTGGGTGGCGTCCAGGTCGGTCGCGTAGAGCTCGATGGCCTTGCGGTAAGGCGTCAGCCCGGGGTCGTCGCCGGTGTCGGCGATGACGCGCAGGAGGGATTCGATCGCGGTCTTGGCGTCGCCGGCGTTGTAGAGGGCCATGGCCAGGAACGTGGTCAGGCCCGCGTCGCCCGGGAACTCGGTGAGGCCCCGACGCAGGATCGCCACCGCCTTGTCGTACGCGCCGAACGCACGGTACGTGCTGCCCAGGCCCAGGAACGCGCCCAGTCGCTCCTCGGCCGTCAGGCCGTCCCCGATCAGCGCCCATTCGTAGAACGGCACGGCCTCGCGCTCCAGGCCGAGCACGTCGTGCGCCCACGCCGCCTGGTAGGCGATCCGCGCGTCGCCCGGGTGGCGTTCGACCAGCGGCACCAAGCGGGCCCGGGCCTCCTCGACCCGACCCCCCTCGCGCAGCGCGATCGCCTCGGCCAGGGCGGTGTCTCGTTCGTTCCCGATCATCCGGGCAGTCTTGCCTATCGGGTCGCCTGCACCCGGTCGGGTTCGGCCGTCACCCGCACCGGTTGCGCCGTTCGGCGCGCGCTCGGGATCGACCACGCGAGCAGCGCCGCGAGCAGGCAGCCGATGCCCAGCATGCCGAAGCAGATCAGGTAGCCGGCCAGCTCCGGTGCCTGGGCGACGCCCGCCGCCCGAGCGGTGCCCGCGTCGACCAGGGACGCGCTCAGGATCGCGCCGAGCACGGCCGTGCCGGTCGCCCCGCCCACCGTGCGCAGCACCGCGTTCATGCCGTTGGCCACCCCGGTCATGTCCGCCGGCACGTGGTCGTTGATCAGCGCGGGCATCGCGGAGAAGGCGAGCCCGAGGCCGAAGCCGAACAACACGCCGACCATCGAGAACGCCCACCAGTGCCCGTGCAGCGGCATCAGCAGCGCGAAGGCCGTGCCGCTGAGCAGCGGTCCGAGCACCAGCGCGGGCTTGGGCCCGTACCGGTTGGTCATCCGGGCCGCGACCGGTGCCGCCGCCAGGTTGCCGATCGTGCCCGGGAGCATGATCAGCCCGGCGATCAGCACCGACTTGCCGAAGCCGTACCCGAGCGCCGACGGTGCCTGGATGAACGGTGGGAACAGCAGCGAGGAGCCGTACATCGCCATGCCGGTGAACACCCCGGACAGGTTGGCCAGCAACACCGGCCGGCGGGCCATCACCCGCAGGTCGACCAGGGGTTCGGGGTGATGCAGCGCCCAGCCGATCCAGGCGGCGAACATCACCGCGGCGGTGATCAGCCCACCGAGCACCAGCGGATCGCCCCACCCGGACCGGCTGCCCATGCTCACCGCGGCGAGCAGCGCGGCCAGCCAGCCGGACAGGGTCAGCGCGCCGACCAGGTCCACATGGCCGGAGCGCCGTTCGGCGGTGTCCGGCACCACCCGCCACACCATCAGCATGGACACCACCGCGACCAGCGCGGAGAGCCAGAAGAGCAGGTGGTAGTCCCAGCGGTCGGCGATCAGCCCGGTCATCACCGAGCCGAAGGTGGCGCCGACGCTGATCGTGGCGCCGATGGTGGCGATGCTGCCCGCCGAGCGCTCCTTGGGGAACTCGTCGCGCACCACGCTGAGCGCGAGCGGGACCACGCCGCCGCCCATGCCCTGGAGCACCCGGCCGGCGATCAGCATCACGTAGGAGGTGGTGCACGCGGCCAGGATCGAGCCGAGCGTGACCGCCGCCAGCGCGTAGAGCAGGAATCGTTTGCGTCCGCGCAGGTCGCCGAGGCGGCCGAGCAGCGGCGTGGCCACCGCCGAGGCGAGCAGGTTGCCGGTGAGCACCCAGGCGATGGCCGAGCTGGAGACGCCGAGCCGGTTCTGCAGTTGCGGCAGGATCGGCGAGACCACGGTCTGCATGACCGCCATCGTGGTGGCCGCGAAGGACAGGGCGACCAGGATCATCGTCGGGCCGTGGCGCCTGGTCGGCGTGCGCGCGGCCCCCTTCGTGCCGGCGCTCATGCGGTCAGCGGCCGGTCCTGGACCCAGTCGCAGTGCAGGGTGCGGGTCTCGATGCGCCAGCCCTCGTCGGTGCGCACGAACGTGTCGAGGTAGCGGATCGACATCACCCGGTCGCGGCGCACCCCGCAGGATTCGTAGATGTGGTGCGCCGTGCAGTACGTCTCGGCGTTCGCCCGATCGCCGCCGGGCTCGAAGGCGACGAGCTGATTGGCGATCAGGTGGGTGGTGGCCAGGTAACGGTCCAGGCTGGTGAGGGCCTTGGCGATGGCGGCGCGGCCGGTGCGTACCGCCGGCGGTTCGGTGGAGCCGGGGTCGCGGTGGATCACCAGGCGGCCCTCGGGCGTGAACATCGAGGCGACGAGGTCGGGCTTGCGGCGGTCGGCGCCGTGGGCGTAGATCTGCACCACGTCCCGGAGTTCGCTGCGATCGCGCAGTTCGCCCGAAGTGTTGGATACGGGCGAATCCGCCTCGTCGTCGTGCATGTCCACCCTTTCACCAGCCGTCGATCGCATGCTGGCAGCAGTTGGATGACACACGCAAGTTTCTCTGACGTCGTGTCAGTTACATCTCGCGCACGCCCGGGCCGCCGCACCACCGCCGACTCGCCATCCCTTGCCGGCGCCGCGACCCGCTACCCCTCGCGTGCGACGAACACCACGTCCGGCTCCCCGCGCGGGACCGGCACCTCATGCACGCCCACCCGGCCGAACCGCCGCCGCAGTCGGTCGGCGAAGGCCGGGCTCGCCGTCGCGCTCCACACGGTCAACACTCCGCCCGGCAACAACCGGGCCTGCAGCGCGGCCAGCCCCGCGTCGTCGTAGAGCGAGGCGTTGCCGTCGGTCACCGTCCAGTCCGGCCCGTTGTCGATGTCCAGGCACAGCGCGTGGAAGCGCCCGTCCGACTCCCGCCCGGCGGGCTCGGCGACCGCCCCGGTGCGACCCGAGTGCACCCACGCCACCAGGTCGGATGTGATCACCCTCACGCGCGGGTCGGTCAGGGCGTGGCCGGAGAACGGCGCGAGCGGCCCCGAGCCCCAGCGCACCACGGCGGGCTCGCGTTCGATCACCGTCACCTGCGCGACCCGGGGGTCGGTCAGTGCCTCGCGCAGGGTGAAGCCGACGCCCAGTCCGCCGACCAGGATCCGCAGTCCGGTGTCGTCACCGAGCGCGTCGAGCGCGGTGCGCACCAGCAGCCGCTCCGAGGCGCCCGCGCGCGTGTCCATCAAAAAGCAGCCGTTGCTGATGATCTCGTAGTGCTCGCCCGCACGTCGCAGGACGAGTTCGCCGTCCGCCGCCGGGACTCGTTCGATCTCGCGTGCGTCGGTGGTCGAATCGATCGGGTGCATCGGTTCGCTGACTCCTTGTCGCTTTATGGAGAACGGGTGTCGCCGTGTCGCCTTTTCGCTGCGCGGGGCGCTTGGCGGACCGCGGGAAACGGATCGTCGGCACCTCATAACAGTGCCATCACGAAGCCGATGAAATTGCGACCCTGACGGGCGAAACGGTGACACGTGTGTAGTGACGCGCCCCGCCGCACGATGGACTGTTCTCGGGCTGCCGGCCAGCGGTTTTCGCCGGTTCGGTGACCCTTGCACCCTGTGGAACACCCCGTTAAGGTCCCGGCCATTGCTTCATGGCCCATTGACTGATGGCATGTCAGATCCAGTCGCAGGGACGCCTCGCAGGCGGAGCCCGGGGCAGGGCGAGCACAAGACGAGAACGACGCGAGCACAGCGCAGGAGAAGTACGTGAGAGCGCACCGGGCACATCGGCCCGGCCCGCGGAAACGAAGTGTCGGGAGGGCTGATGGCATCAACTTCCGCCGGGCGGCGTGGGACGCGCCGCCGAGCGGCGGCCGGCTTGCTGGTCGTGCCGCTCCTGTTGGCGGTCGGCTGTAGTCGCTCGGGTGACGACGCGGTGGCCAAGGGTCCGCAGGCGGCCGGGAATCCGGCGGCGCCCGGATCGACGAAGGACGGCAAGCCGGCCGCCGGCGGCGCGCCCGGTGACTTCGGCACGCTCAAGGACGTCTGCGGCAAGGGCGACGGCAAGCCGCTCACCAAGAAGGCCGACCGGGGCGTCACCGAGAAGGAGATCTCGGTCAGTGTGACCGGCGACCCCGGGGCCGCCGCCCAACCGGGCCTGGGCAAAGAGTTCTTCGAGATGGCCGACGGCTTCACCAAGTGGTGCAACGAACTCGGCGGGATCAACGGCCGCACGATCAAGCTGACCAAGCGCGACGCCGCGCTGAGCAACGTCGGCACGGTCATGACGGCGGCCTGCCAGAGCGACTTCATGGTGGTCGGCGGCGGCAACCCGTTCGACAACGACGGGGTCAAGGCTCGCACCGGGTGCAAACTCGGCGCTTTCCCGGCCTACGTGGTCGGCGAGGAATCGGCCAAGGGCGACCTCCAGGACCTCGCGGTCGGCCTGCCGACCTCCACCACGGTGGTGGGCGCGTACAAGGCGGTGTTCGCCGCGCACCCCGAGGTCAAGGCCAAGGTCGGCCTGCTGGGCCAGGCGATCGCCTCGTTGCGGCCCTCGATGGTCCGCTACAAGGCCGGCGTCGAGGCGGCCGGTGGCACGGTCGTCTACAAGGAAGACGTCCCCGTCATCCCGCCGCCCGGCCGCACCACGCTGGAGAAGATGAAGGAAGCCGGCGTCGAGATGCTGATCACCACGTGGCTCGCGGTGGACTCGGCCTCGATGTTCCGCGAGATGGACGCGATGAACTGGCACCCCAAGGTCATCGTCAGCGACGCGTCGGCGTACAACCGCTACACGCTCGCCTCCGCCAAGAACTCGCAGATGCCCGAGACCTACATCTACCCGACCTTCGTGCCGCAGTCGCTCGGCGACAAGAACCCCGCCGTGCAGAAGGCGCTGGAGATCCTGCACAGCGTGGAGCCGAAGAAGGACCTCGAGTTCTTCCACATGTCCGGGATCAACTCCTGGCTGTTGTGGGCGAGTGCGGTCAAGGAGTGCGGTACGGACCTGACCACGGAGTGCGTGCTGGCCAAGGGCAAGCGCGCCAACTGGGACGCGGGCGGCCTGTTCGCCCCCGGCCCGATCGTGGAGACCAAGGACGTACGCGCCGCGGACTGCTTCACCATGCTCAAGGTGAGCCCCAAGGGCTTCGAGTACGACGCCGCGCTGACCAAGCCGAACAAGGCCGAGTACTTCAACTGCGACCCGAGCAACGTGGTCGCCGTCGCGCCCGGTGCGCCCGCGGCGCAGAACACGCCGCCGCCGTCCGCCGGCACACCCCCGCCGGCCGGGGCACCCGAGACGAACACCCCGCCGCCCGCCGACGGAGGCGAACCGCCGCCGGCCGCGCCGCCGGAGAACGTCACCTGAGCCGATAGCCGATCCTCGGCCACTCGACAACGCACCACCGGCAACACCGCACCACCGGCAACACCCCGCACCACCGCCGAACCCGTCGGCCGCCGACCCCGCTCGGTCCGACCAGGCGAAACCCGTCGTCCTCCCGCCCCGCACCGGGCGGGAGGGCGGCACCAACGGCCCCCACGGCCCTGACGACCTGTCAGGAGCCGTGCCGCACCAGTCTCCGAGACCGATCGCCCCGCGACACGGCCCGGCCCGAACGGAGGGCGCGTGCACGAGTTCATCATCCTCACCATCAGCGGCCTGGTCACCGGCGGCATCTATGCCATCACCGCCGGTGGCCTGACCCTGACCTACACCACCACGGGCATCTTCAACTTCGCCCACGGCGTCACCGGCGCGCTCGCCGCGTTCACCTACTGGCAACTGCACTTCGACTGGGGCTGGCCGGTCTGGCTGTCCATCGTCGTGGTGTTGGGCATCCTGGCCCCGGCGTTCGGGGTGTTCCTGCACTTCGCCATCATGCGACGGCTGGAGGGCACGTCGGAGACGACGCGCCTGATGGTCACCGTCGCGGTGCTGCTGAGCCTGCTCGCCACGGTGATGTGGGTCTGGGACCCGCAGACCCCGCGCAACGTGGTCAACTTCTTCCCCGGCGAGTCCGTGGACATGGCCGGCACGCGCGTGTCCTACCACGACCTGATCACCCTGGCCGTGGCGCTGATCGTCGCGATCGGCCTGTGGGTGCTGCTGCGCTCCACCCGCGCCGGTGTGGCCATGCGCGCCACCGTCGACGACCGCAACCTCGCGGTGCTCAACGGCTCGCGTCCCGAGGTGCCCGGCATGCTGGCCTGGGCGACCGGCACCATGCTGGCCGCGCTCGCGGGCATCCTGATCGCGCCCAAACTCTCCTTCGCCGCGCTGCCGCTGACCCTGCTGATCGTCAACGCCTACGCCGCGGCGGTGATCGGCCGGCTCAAGAGCCTGCCGTGGACCTTCGTCGGCGCGATGATCATCGGCCTGGTCACCGAGTACGGCAAGGGCTACCTCACCGAGACCGACTTCCCCACCGCGGGCCCCTACCTCGCCGGCCTCACCGACTCGATGCCGGTGCTGGTGCTGTTCGTGGCGATCATGCTGCTGCCCACCTCCCGGCTGCGGGGCCACGCCTCCTCCCGCACCCGGGAGATCGCCCACCGCCCGACCTGGACCGGTTCGCTCGTCTTCGCCGCCCTGGTGATCGCGGGCGCGGTGGTCGCGGCCCACTCCCTCGGCACCGTGGACCTGTTCGCGAGCACCAAGATGTGGGGCTTCGCGATCATCGCGCTGTCGGTGATCCCGCTCGTGGGCTATGCCGGGAAGATGTCGCTGGCCCAACTGGGCTTCGCGGGCATCGGTGCGATCTGCGTCTCGCACCTGGGCTCCGGCGGCAACCCGCTGGGGCTGCTGTGGGCGGCGCTGATCTGTGCGGGCATCGGCGTGCTGGTCGCGCTGCCGGCGCTGCGCCTGTCCGGGATCTACCTGGCCCTGGCCACCGCCGCGTTCGCCGTCATGCTGGACCGCTGGATCTTCCAACTGCCCGCGTTCACCTGGGGCGACACCCGGATCGACCTGTTCAACAGCGGCACGCTCAACTTCGAGCGCTTCGACTGGCCGGGCGTGGACATCTCCTCCGACCGGGCCTACTTCATCTTCGGCGCGGTCTTCTTCGCCCTGTCCTCGCTCGTGGTGGTGTGGATCCGCCGCGGCGAGTTCGGCCGTAGGCTGCTGGCGATGAAGGACAGCCCGGCGGCGTGCGCGACGATCGGGATGAACCACAAGCTGACCACGCTCACCGTCTTCGGCCTCTCCGCCGCGATGGCGGGCGTCGGCGGCGGCATCCTGGGCGGCGCGACCGGCACGCTGTCGCCGGTCAGCTTCGACTTCACCGCCGGGCTCTCGGTGTTGATGCTGATGGTGATCGCGGGCCTGACCTCGCCGGGCGCCGCGCTGTTCGCGGGCATCTTCCTGGGCACGCCGCTGATCACCAACCTCTTCCCCGACTACGCCCAGCTCACCACGATCCTGATCGGCCTCAACGGCATCGCGCTGGGCAAGAACCCGAACGGCTTCATCGCCGCCAAGATCCGCCCGGAATGGGAGCCCGCCCTGCGCCGGCCGTTCATCCTGGCGGGCAGCGCGGCGGCCCAACTGGTCCTGGTGGTACTGCGGTTCACCGACGTGATCGGCAACTGGGCCTTCGTGATCGGCATCCTGCTCGCGGTGATCGGCATCCCGGCCGCGGTCAAGATCGAGCTGATGCTCACGGCGCAGCGGACCGAACAGGAGTTGCCGCCGGGCCTGTCCGAGCAGCCCGAGGGACTGGGCCTGAACGGCAACCGGTTCAAGTCCGCCGACATCGAGGCCTTGGACAAGCTGATCGCGATGCCCTCGCTGCCGACGGTCGCGCTGGCCGAATCATCGTCACCCACCCTGCCTGGAGCGCGTCATGGGGCTTGAGGTCGAGGGCGTCACGGTCCGCTTCGGCGGCCACACCGCCCTGAACAACGTCAACATCTGGGCCCACGAGGGCAAGGTCACCGGCCTGATCGGCCCCAACGGCGCGGGCAAGACCACGATCTTCAACGTGATCACCGGCCTTCAGCCGCCGTCCGCGGGTCGGGTCCGGATGGACGGACGCGACGTCAGCAAACTCGCGCCCTACCGCCGGGCCCGCCTGGGCATGGCCCGCACCTTCCAACGCCTGGAACTGTTCGGCTCGTTGACCGTTCGAGAGAACATCCAGGTCGCCGCCGCCCAGTACCGCCGACTGAACCGCGGCACCAAGGAGACCCCGCAGGACACCTCCGCGCGGCTGCTGCACCGGCTCAACCTGACCGAGATCGCGCACGTGCGCGCCGACCAACTGCCCACCGGCCAGGGTCGCGTGGTCGAACTGGCGCGCTCGTTGGCGGTCCGGCCCAAGATCCTGCTCCTGGACGAGCCCGCCTCCGGCCAGGACGACGAGGAGACGCGCGGCTTCGGCCAGTTGTTGCGCGAGATCGCCTCGGACGGGGTCGCCGTGCTGTTGGTCGAGCACGACATGGATCTGGTGATGAACACCTGCGACGAGCTGCACGTGCTTGACTTCGGCAAAAAAATCGCCAACGGTACGTGCGACGAGATCCGCAACAACGCCGCCGTACAGGCCGCCTACCTCGGTACCGCCGACGCCGCGGAGGCCGACGAAGTCCTGCAGGAGACCGTATGACGCTGAACGTGGCCGACGCGCGCCCCGCCGGACCGGCCGGCGCCCCGCCGCTGCTCGAACTGCGCGGCGTCAGCGCCGCGTACGAGCAGGTCGAGGTATTGCACAAGGTGGACCTGGCGGTGCCCACCGGCAAGGTCATGGCGGTCCTGGGCCCCAACGGCGCCGGCAAGACCACGATGCTCAAGGTGATCACCGGGCTGCACGAGCCCACCGGTGGGGACATCTTCCTCGCCGGGCGGTGCGTCACCGGGGCCGCACCCGTGGACCTGGCCCGGATCGGCCTGTGCAGCATCCCGGAAGGCCGCGGGGTCTTCCCCAATCTCACCGTGTCCGAAAATCTGTGGATGGCCACCTACCGAGGAGTCTCCCGCAAGGAGATCGAGGAGAAGGTCTTCCCGATCTTCCCCCGCCTCAAGGAACGCCGGACCCAGGCGGCGGGCACGATGTCGGGCGGCGAACAGCAGATGCTGGCCGTCGCCCGGGCGATCGCCACCAACCCGGCCATCATCCTGCTCGACGAACTCTCGATGGGCCTCGCGCCCCTCGTCGTCGACCAGTTGTACGACGTGGTCGGCAAGATCGCCGAGACCGGTGTCACCGTGCTCCTGGTCGAGCAGTTCGCGCGCACGGCCCTGGCCGTCGCCGACCTCGCCGCGGTCATGAGCGGTGGCCGGATCCTTCAGGTCGGCACTCCGGACGAGATCGCCGGCGACCTGCACAGCGCGTACCTGGGCGGCTGATCGCACATGGCCGTCCGCGGATACGTACCAACCTCACGGCGACCCACGAGGTGACGACTTAGATGAGTATGAACAGCGTGAACGCCGACGGGCAGCCCGCACCCGCGAGGCCCGCCGGCGAGCCGCCGACGGTTCCGCAGGGGGTGCCGACGGCCGGGCCACCACCGGCGTTCGCCCCGCGCCATGCGGCGATCCCGGCGGCCACTCAGGATCGGACCCGACAGTTCACCGCCGACGTCGGTGCGCTGAAACTGCGTGCGCCCAAGACCATGCTCGACACCCAGCTCATGTGGCTGGGCGTGGGGCTGATGGTGGTCGGGATCGGCATGGGCATCGGCGCCTACTTCATGTCGCACGGCACGACGCTGATCCTGACCCAGAACGACGCGATCACGTTGGGTCTGTCGGCGATCCCGGTCTCGCTGCTGGGTTTCGCCCTCTTCATCCGCTACTCGCTGTCCACGTTCATGCGGTTCTGGCTGGCCCGGCTGATCGCCGCCCAGCAGGTACCGCAGGCCGCCCCGGCGGTCGCGGGGCCGGCGGCGGACGCCACCGCGGTACTGCCCACCACCCCGGCCGGACACTGAGCCACATTCCGGGGCGAGGGCTCCTCAACGGGCCGCGCGCGGTGTCATCCTGAACGGGAGGACACCGCGCGCGGCACCGTGGAGGGCAGCCAGGACATGAGCGACAACCCGCAACCGGCGGACTCCGGTCCGACCGACACCCCCGCCGCCCGGGACGGAAAGCGCCTGCGTCTCGTCACGGCGGTGTGGGCCGTGCTCATGGCGGTCGCGGTCGTGATGATCGTCCTGATGCTGCGGAGCTGAACGGCCGGCCTCCGCCCGGAGGCCGGCCGCACCCGTGTCCGGACCGCTCAGATCGCCGGCGGCAGGTCCACCAGCGTGCCCAGCGTGGCCCGATGCCGATCCGCGGTGCCCAGCAGCAGCGCCGACGCCATCGCCCGCTTGAGGTACAGGTGCGCCGGGTGCTCCCAGGTGAAGCCGACCCCGCCGTGCATCTGCACACATTCCTCCGCCGCGCGCACCGCCACCTCGCCGCAGTACGCCTGCGCCAGGGCGGTGGCCACCGCCGCGTCCGCCGCGTCCTCGGCCAGGCACGCCGCCGCGTAGCGCGCCGCGGCCCGGGCCGCGGCGATGTCCGACCACAGGTCGGCCGCACGATGCCGCAGCGCCTGGAAGGACCCGATCGGCCGGCCGAACTGGTGCCGGACCTTCAGATACGCCACCGCCTCGGCCAACGCCTGCTCGGCCACCCCCAACTGCTCCGAGGCCAACAGCGCCGCCCCCTGCCGCAGCGCGTGCCCGAGCGCCGCCTCGGCGTGCTCCGGCCCGGCCACCACCCGGCCCCGCACCTGATCCAACGTCAACTCGCCCACCGGCCGGGTCGGATCCAGCGAGGTCACCGCCCGCCGGGCCAGATGCGCCGCGTCGCCCGCGACCAGAGCCAGCTGCGCCTCGCCGGCCACCACCACCGGAACCACCAGCAACTCGGCCCGATCCGCGGCCAACACCCCGGTCACCGCGCCGGTCAGCAACAAACCGTCCGCGTCCCGGGCACCCGTCACCGACAGCGGGAAACCCGCCCCCGGCCACGTGGTCGCGGTCACCGCCAGGGTCGCGGTCCGCGAGCCGTCCGCGAGTACCCGCAGCGCCGCGTCGCGCGCCTCGCCGGCCGGGCAGGCCAGCAGCGCCGACGTGGCCAGCACCGCACTGGCCAGGAACGGCACCGGCGCGACCGCGCGGCCCAACTCCTCCAGCGCCACCGCGACCTCCCGCGCCCCGACCCCGGCCCCGCCGAACTCCTCCGGGATCAACAGCCCGGCCAGGCCCAGTTCGGCCGCGACCGCCTTCCACAGGCCGTCGTCGTACGCCTCCTCGGTGTCGATCCGCGCCAGCACCTCGTGCCATCCGCACCGATCCCGCAACACCTCGCGCAGCGCCGCGCGCAGGTCCTCCTCGACCTCGCCGTACAACAACGACGGAATCCTGGGCTCGCTCACCGGGGCATCTCCTTCCACGGCACCTTGGTGTCGGTACGCGGCTCGCGCGGCAGGTCCAGCACCCGGTCCGCGATCACGTTGCGCAGCACCTCGGACGTGCCGCCCTCGATCGAATTGCCCTTGGCCCGCAGGTAGTAGTAGCCCGGCGCCCGCGCCCCGAGGGTGGCCTGACCCAACTCGCTGCGGCGCATCGCCCAGTCGTCGTAGCCGAGGCCCTCCTCGCCGGCCAACTCCAGCCACAACCGGGTGACGTCCTGGTTCAGCCGGGCGTAGGCGATCTTGGCCGCCGATCCCTCCGGGCCCGGCGTACCGGCAGCGAGCTGCTGGCGGATCCGCTCGTTGCCCAGCCGGGCCACCTCGCACTCCACCCAGGCCCGCAACAGCCGGTCGTGCAGCCCCGGCGTGCGCAACTCCGGGCGGTCGCGCCACATCCGCGCGACCGCGCCGATCGCGTCCGCCTCGCGGGCCGACGCCGCGCCGCCGATGGCCACCCGCTCGTTCATCAGCGTCGTGTTCGACACCGCCCAGCCCTGACCCACCTCGCCCGCCCGGTGCGTGTCCGGGATCCGCACGTCGGTCAGGAACACCTCGTTGAACTCCGCCTGCCCGGTGGCCTGGCGCAGCGGCCGCACCTCGACCCCCGGCGCGGTCATGTCCAGGAAGAAGTAGGTCAACCCTTGGTGCTTGGGCAGGTCCGGATCGGTCCGGGCGAGCAACATCGCCCACCGCGCCTTGTGCGCGAGCGAGGTCCACACCTTCTGGCCGTTGACGACCCAGTCGCCGTCACCCTCGCGGACGGCGCGGGTGGCCAGACCCGCCAGGTCCGATCCCGCGCCCGGCTCGCTGAAGAGTTGGCACCAGATCTCCTCGCCGGTCCACAGCGGGCGCAACAACTCGGCCCGCAGCCGGGCCGCGCCGTGCGCGGCGATGGTGGGCGCGCCCATCCCCAGGCCGATCGGATTGCGGTATCCACTGGCCGTCTTCGCGCCCGCCGCGATCAACGCGCTCTCCACCACCTGCTGCAACGCCCGCGAGGCGCCCAGGCCGCCGCACCCGACCGGGAAGTGCACCCAGGCCAGGCCCGCGTCGAACCGGTGCCCCAGGAACTCGACCGAGGACATCGTGGTCGGATCGTGCGCCGCGACCAGATCGGCCACCCGACGCCGAATGCCCGCCTCGTCGATCCCGTCGGCGGCTTCGCGCTCGGGCTCGTCGGTCGGCGCGTGGCTCGGCGTGTCGGTCGGCTCGTCGGTGGGCTCGCTGTCCGTATCGCTCACGTCGCCCCGCTCTCGCACCACAGGTGCCTCCGTCCTCCGTCATGACGCCCTGTCCATCGACCCGGACACACTGTCGACAACCGGACTGCCTGGATGCTAGGCGCTGAACTCACCGGTAGGAAGCCCGCGCCCGGGCCCCCAATCGGCACGCCCAGGCGATATGTTCGTCTCCCCGTGTGAGCGAGTACACGCACGGACTCCAGCCGGGACCTTCCGGGATTCCGCGCGTCGCAGGGGGTGCTGTACAGCCATGACCGCCGATCAACTCGAGGCGGGTCTCGCCGCCGAACTCGCCGCGGACGGGGAGTCGGTCGTCGAAGCACTGGACCAGTGGTCGGTGCGCACCCCGATGCGGGTCTTCATCCACTACGGCGAGCACGGCCTGGACCTGAGCTACGCCGAGGCCAAGCGGGCCACCGACACGATCGCCGGCAACCTGGCCCGGGCGGGCATCCGCCGCGGCGACCGGGTCGCGGTGCACTGCCGCAGCGCGTACGCCGCCGCGTTGTGGATGTTCGGCATCTGGAAGGCCGGCGCCGTGTACTGCCCGGTGGATCCGGACGCGATCGGCGACCTGCTGGTCGAGCAACTCGAAGCCGGCCAACCGGTGCTCGTGGTCACCGAACGCGCGCTGGTGCCCGCGTTGGAGGCGGTCCGGCCGCACCTGAACCGGCTGCCGCGGCTGACCGTGCACGACGCGGTCGGGCCCAGGCCGCCGCACGGCTACCCGGAGATCGCCTACGCCAACTTCCTCGCCCGCGCGGTGCCGCCGGCCGTGCGGATCGATCCGGGCGACGTCGGGATGATCGTGCACACCGCCGGGGTGACCGGCCGACCCAAGGCCGCCGTGTTGCCGCACCGTTGGCTGGCCTCGTACACGCTGCTGCTGCGCCGGCTCACCACGCCCGACGACGTGGTGCACGTGGACCTGCCGCTGCACTCGGTCCAGGGCGCGTTCGCGGGCCTGGCCCGGGCCGCCTGGGCGGGGGCCGGGGTGTCGTTGTGGGACCGATTCCACCCGGTCGACTTCTGGCGCCGCGTGGCGTCGGCGGGGGCCACCAGCGCGGTGCTCACCGAGACGATGGTGGGCTGGCTCTCCGGCGCGCCCCAGACCCGCGGCGAGCGCGACAACCCGCTGAGCACGGTGCTCATGCAGCCGCTGCCGCCGATCCACCACACGTTCGCGCGCCGGTACGGGATCGACACCGTGGTCGCCGGCTACGGACAGGTCGAGACCGGCCTGCCGATCGCGGCCGTGCTGACCGGCCTGGACCCGAGCGAGGCCACGCCGCCCGCGCTGCGCCGCGGCCTGGCGCCGGCGGCGATCGCGAAGGTGTGCGCCCGACTGGGCGTGCCGGTGCTCGACGGGGCGCGGATCGTGCGCAAGGGCTGCCTGGGCGCGCCGCTGCCGTTCGCCCGGGTGGCGATCCTGGACGAGCACGATCGGCCGGTGCCGCGCGGTGTGGTCGGGCACCTGGCGATCCGACCGCATCTGCCGGGACTGTTGGTGCAGGAGTACGTGGACGACCCGCTGAGCACCGCGGAGGCCACCCGCAATCTGTGGTTCCACACCGGCGACGCGGCGGTGTTCGACGAGGAGGACGGGCTGCTGCACTTCGTCGACCGGGTCGTGGACCGGATCCGGATCCGCGGCGAGAACGTGTCGGCCTATCACATCGAGGACCTGATCAACCAGCATCCGGACATCGCGGTCGGCGCGGTGTTCGGGGTGCCCACCGACCGGGAGGACGAGGACGAGGTGGTCCTGTACGCCGAGCCCGAGCCGGGCCGACCGCTGGACCCCGACGAACTACGCGCGTGGTGCGTCCAGTCGTTGCCCGCGTACATGCGGCCGGCGCAGGTGCGCATCGTCACGCGGATGCCGCGGACGCCGAACGGGCGGGTGGAGAAGTACCGGCTGCGTCGGCACTTCCTGGGCCTGATGGACCGTCCGGGCCCGGCGGTGCGGGGTGTGTCGGTGCCGACCCCGATGCCCGCCACGCGCCCGGCACTGTCCCCGGCACTGTCCCCGGCACTGTCTCCGGTGCGCTCCGCGCTGCCCCCGTCGTTGCCGCCGGGAACCCGGCGCTGATCGGTGCGGGCGGCGTGATCGGCGCCCTCGGCCGATCGTGCGGACAGCCGATCGTGCGGATATGTCGCTTTCCAGCGGGAAGGCGTACCAGGCACGCGATTCTGCGGGCGTGGGCAGATCCGAGGAGCGGCACCCATGGACAGCACGAAGGGCGTCACGGGACCGACCGCCGAATCCGGCGCGGGACGGCATCGGCGCAGCGGCAAGGGCTTCGGTTTCGGTTTGCTGGTCGTGCTCGGCACGTTGTTGATGCTCGGCGGGATCGTCGGCCTGGTCTACGTGGGTGTGGCCACGCTGACCACGATGGTGTTGTTCGGCTGGCTGCTGTTGATCGGCGGTGTGGTCGGCTTCGTCCAGGCCATTCAGGCGCGCAAGGAGAACGCGTTCTGGCTGGTGGTCGCGGTCTCCGCGCTCAACATCGCGGCGGGTGTCGTGTTGTTGCGCCGGCCCGAGGTGGCGGCCGAGGCGCTCACCCTGTTCGTGGCGCTGCTGCTGCTCGGCGCGGGCATGTTCCGTATCGTGGGCGGCGTCGCGAGCATGTCGGCCAAGATGATCTGGACCATCCTGGTCGGCGTGATCGACCTGGTCCTGGGTCTGTTGGTACTGGCCGAATGGCCCAGCAGCAGCCGCTACGCGATCGGCACGTTCATCTCTCTGGCCCTGCTCTTCGACGGACTCAGCCTGGTCAGCCTGGGCCTGACGGGCCGTCGGATCGTCGGCTTGGTCCGCGAGGCGGAAGTCCCCGAAGGGGCCCCGGCACCGCTCGCGCGCGACGAGCACTCCACGGAGTGGAAGGCCAATGGTGAAACCACCCGGGAGGGCACCTTCAAGGGCCCGGACACGATGACCGAGCGCGGGGACCGGGAGCGGTAGCGCCGGACACACCGAACGCCGGACGGGCTGTCGACGACAGCCCATCCGGCGTTCGGTGTGTCCGGTGTTCGAGGGCACTCGGCCCGTCCGGCGGGCGAGGGCGCATCGGCCGCGGGTCCGGCTTCACGTCGTCGGCAGCGGTGCCCGTCGACTCATCAGCAGCGCCGGCAGGAACGCCAGTGCCATGAACCCGACCGCCCACCAGTACGTCCCCTGGAACGTGTCCGCCAACCGAGGCCCGATCTCGTCCACCGCGGCCGGCGACAACATGTGCAGTTCACCGAGCCCCCCGGCCCCCCGCCCGGCGGGCAGGCCCTCGCGCATCGCACCGGCCAACAGCACCGACATCAGCGCCCCGCCGATCGCGGCGGCGACCTGCTGGATGATGGTCAACGTGGTCCCGGCGACCGCGACCTGCTCGTGCGACATGGTGCGCAGCGCCGAAGCGGTGGTCGGCATCAGCGTCATGCCGACCCCGATCCCGGTCACCGACATGCAGGACATCAGTACCCAGTAGGGCGTGTCCGCGGCGACCTGCGTGGTGAAGGCGAGGAAACCGGAGGCGGCGACCACGATCCCGACCAGCACGATCCGTCCCGGCGCGATCCGGTCGCTGAGCCGGCTGGCGATTTGCATGGACACCGCGGTGAACAGCGCCTGCGGCGCACCCAGCAGGCCGGACGCGGTGGCGCTCTCGCCGCGCACCAGTTGGTAGTAGAGCGGGGCCAACATCATCGAGCCGAAGTAGGCGCAGACGAACAGCACCATGGTGCCCGCGGCGGCCACGAACGGGCGGCTGCGGAACAGCCGCAGATCGATCAACGCGTGCTCGACCCGCAACGCCCGGATCACGAAGCCGATCACCAGGAACGCGCCCGACACCGCCGGGACCAACGCGCCGGTGGCGCCGAAGTCGCCCTTCTCGCCGCCGGTGGCCAGACCGTAGATCAGCAGCGCCAGGCCGGGGGAGAGCATCAGCAGTCCGGGCACGTCCAGCGGCCTGGTCGGCTGCGGCGTATCGCGCGGGAAGACCTTGGCGGCCAGAACCAGCGCCACCGCGCCGATCGGCACGTTGATGAAGAAGATCCAGCGCCACGACACGTCGTCCACCAGCCATCCGCCCAGGATCGGGCCGGCGAGCGGGCCGATCAGGATCGGGATGCCCAGGATGGCCATCGTCCGCCCCATCCGGCTCGGATCCGACGCGCGGGCCAGGATGGTCATCCCGACCGGCATGATCAGGCCGCCGCCGAGCCCCTGCAGGACCCGGAAGGCGATCAGCGACTCGGCCGACCAGGCCAGCCCGGCCAGGACGGAGCCGGCGGCGAAGGTGGCGATGGAGAACATGTACAACCGCTTGGTGCCGAATCGGCCCATCGCCCACGCGGCCGCGGGGATGACGGTGGCCAGGGCCAGCGTGTACCCCGTCGCGACCCATTGGATGGTGGCCAGTGGTGCGTCGAAGTCCTGCGCGAGGTGATTGAGGGCGACGTTGACGACGGTGACGTCGAGTACGGACATCACCGAGCCGAGAACGACCACGAGGGCGATCATCGCGATGTTGCGGGACGGGGTGGGGACGGCGGTCGCGGGCGCGCTCGCGGCCGGGGCGGTGGTCGAGGCCATCACGGGCTCCTGGCGTTCGGCGGTGGAATGGCTGCGGCTGCTTCGGAGCGGGTGTTCAGACGCCGTACGGGCGGCGCAGGCGCGTCGACCGGGTGGCCTCGGTCCACCAGGCGAGCTGATCGAGCATCACCTTGGCGGCGGCCTCGGTGCCCGCGACGTCGACCGGCCGGCCCTCGGCGTCGAACTTCTCCCAGGCCATCGGGAAGGCGAGTCCGTCCCGGGTGGTGACCATGTGCTGTTCGGCGAAGACCAGGCGCAGTTGCTCGACGGCGCGCAGGCCGCCGGAGATGCCGCCGTAGGACACGAAGCCCACCGGCTTGCCCTGCCATTCGTTGCGGAACAGGTCGATCATGTTCTTCAGCCCGGCCGGGAAGCTGTGGTTGTACTCGGGTGTGACCACCACGAACGCGTCGGCGGCGGCCAGCCGAGCGCCCACCGCCTCGACCACCGCGGCGGGCTCGCTGCCCATCGGAGCCCACACGTCGGGCAGCCGGTCGTGCGCCAGGTCGATGATGTCCACCTCGAAGTCCCCGTGCCGCTCGGCCGTTTCGGCGAACCAGTTCGATACGACGGGGGCGAAGCGCCCTTCGCGGGTGCTGCCGACGATGACGGCCAGCCGGAAGGTGTCGGTCCGGGTGTGCGTCTCGGTGTGCGTGGCGATGCTCATGGGAACCCCCGGGAAGAGAAAGGCGAACTGTGCGGTGAGGCCCCGGAAGTGCTTCCTCCGAGCGCCTGGTGAAGACGTTAGAAGTTGAAGTCGACTTGAAGTCAACCCCGCCCGTCTTCCTTCCGCCGTACGGCCTTTGCGCAAGCCGGGTGCGGGGGTGGTCAGGTGGTGCGACGAGGTGCTTCGTCCGGCGCGGCGAGGGCCGCGAGGGCGGCGACCGCGGCGAGGGCGATGGCGCCGGCGCACACCATCACCGTCGACGGGGACGTGGCGTCAACGACGGCCCCGCCGACGAGCGCGCCGGTGGCGAGGGTGAGTTGGAAGGACGATGTGAACACGACCATGGCGGCCTCCGGCGCCCGAGGGGCCGAGCGCGCGAACCAGGTCTGGGAGCAGGCCGGGACGGCGCCGTAGGCCGCCCCCCACACCACGAGCAGCCCGACCGCGCCCGCATCCCACCGGCCCAGGACCGGGAACAGCAGCGTGGCCGGCGCGATCAGCGCCGCGCACGTGACGAACGTCGCCCGCAGGCCGCGCACCATGGTCGCGCCCGCGACGAAGTTGCCGACGATGCCGGCCACGCCGAAGGCCAACAGGTAGACGCCGATCAGCCCCCGGTCCACGTGGGTGACCTGCTCCAGGAACGGCGTCACATACGTGTAGGCGCCGAAGTGCGCGATCACGATCAGACAGGTCGCCACGAGCCCGATCCGGATGTCGGTGCCGCGCAACAACCCACGCAACACCGCGGCCCGGGTCACCTGAAGCGGCGGCAGCGGCGGAAGCAGTGCGAGCAGCGCGGTCGCCACCCCCAGCGCGAGTACGCCCAGCACCACGAACGAAGCGCGCCAGCCGATGTGTTCGCCCAGTTGTGTCCCGGCCGGCAACCCCAACACCGAGCCGGCCGGCACCGCCGCGAAGACCACGGCGGTCGCCGTACCCACCGCCCTCCCGTGCACCAGCCGAGGCGCCAACCCCGCCCCGATCGACCAGAAACCGCCGATGGTCACCCCGACCAACGACCGCGCCACCAACACCACCCAGAACGCCGTTGCGATCGCCGCAAGGAAGTTCGCCACCGCCAGCAGCACGATCAGCGCGACCAACATGCCCCGCCGATCCAGCCGCCCGGTGGTCACGGTGACCAGCGGCGCACAGATCGCCGCCACCAGGCCCGGCACGGTCATCAACCACCCCGCCGTGCCGTCCGAGACCCCGAACTCGCCCCCGATCGGCGTCAACAACCCGATCGGCAGGATCTCGCTGGTCACGATCGCGAAGATGCCGACTCCCAGACACACCACACCCGGCCAGTACTGCCGAGGTTCGTGCTCCCGCGTCCGCGCCCGCGCCTGCTCCCGTGCCCGCTCTCGCTCTTGCGAAGCCGGGTCGGTCCGCCCGGTCGTGTGCTCGTCGGATCCGGTCGTGACGGACATGAAGTCCCTTTCGGCGGTGGGGGTGGGGCCCCGACAGCGGGGCGCCCCCAGTACAACCGCCGGCAACCCGTCGGGTCTGGCGGTATCCCGCCGTCAACGTCCCTCCGCCGCCGAGCAGTCGGAGATCGACCGCCACCCGCGCCGACCCGCCGCACCGCACGGGTCGGCTTTACGAATCCGCCCACGGGTCGGCCCCACGGGATCCGTCCACGGGTCGGCCCATCGGCCCTACCGATCGGCCTACAGGTCGGCCGGGGTCAGTGAGTACAGCACGACATCGACCCGACCCGTGTGCAGCCGACCGGCGTTGCGCAGCGTGCCCTCGCGGTGCAGGCCGGCCTTGATCGCCGTCTTGCGCGAGGGGATGTTCCCGACGGCGGCCTTGAGTTCGAGGCGCTCGAAGCCCTGCTCGGTCAACAGCCAGCGCCCGAGCACCCGCGTGGCCAAGGCGGCGATCCCGCGTCCGCGAGCCCACGGCGCCACCCAGTACCCCACCTCGCTGACCAGTTCGTGCCAGTCGGTGCGCTTGAGCCCGATGGCGCCCAGGAGTCGGCCCTCGTCCGGGTCGACGATCGCGAAGTGCACCCCGTCGCCCGACTCGCGCAGCGTGTGCGCCGTTTTCGTACACCAGTCGACGGATGCCTCCAGGGTGTACGGCCGGGGCAGCGGTAACCATCGCTGGACTACCTCGTCCGCACAGGCGGCTCGGTTGTCCTCGGCATCATCGGCGCCGAACGGCCGCAGTGTGATCGGCCCCGCAGGCAGGACACGTTCGGGAAAGACGTCGCTCACTGACCGGATTCGCCCCCTCGTATCGAGTCGCACGATTCTTCCGCCCCACCGACCCACGACGAAAGTGCCGGGCGCGGAATTCACCCACTGCGCCCAATCCCCGACCCGCACCGGGGCGCACGAGTCAGGACAACCAGACCAGTACCGCGTCCCCGGCCTCGGCCGCGGAGCGGAAGAACACGCCGAGCGCCGTGTAGTGCCCGGTGGCGTAATCGAGGGATTCGGCCTGCTCCCAGACGAAGGCCGGATAGACCCCCGCACGCACCAGGTCGGCCGGGCCGACACCCGCGACGAGCCGGTGACCGGGAGTCGCCGACAGAGCCTCGGCGGCTGCTCGAACGCGGTCCGGGGTGAGGTAGCGCGGAACCCCGTGACTCCAGTCGTTCTCGTCCCAGGGCATCGCCTCCGCACCGTGGACGACGTCGACGGTGAAGCCGATCCGCCGGGTCAGGAAGCCCAGGGCGTCCCACGCCTTGTCGGTGTTGTGCGACCGGGCCCGCGTCGGGTCGGGACACCCCTCCGACTCGGCGTCGAGCACGTCGTCGATGAATTCCTCGCCCCACGCCTGGTCGGTGATCGCCCGCGCCAACTCGGCGGGGGCGACTCTCAGGTACTCCCCGACCATGCCCATCGCCGCAGGCTAGCGGCGTCCACCGACAACTTCGCCCAGGGCGAACACGGATCGGGGAGGGGTGGGGGAACAAAGGGAGGCTCTTGTTTCTTGAGTCAATGCAGCGCAACTTTTTCGACTGTGGCTACCTGAGGGGCATGACATGAGCGAGACCATCGGGACCTTGACCCTGCCGGTTCTTCCGCTGGACGACGTGGTCGTCCTCCCCGGCATGGTGGTCCCGCTCGAACTCGATGACGCGGAGACCCGTGCCGCCGTGGATGCCGCGCGGGCCGCCGCGGGGCGGTCCGGTGGACCCGGCATCCGTAGTGAGAGCAAGGCGCGGGTGCTGCTTGTTCCGCGCGACGACGGGCAATACCCGGCGGTGGGCACGCTCGGCGTGATCGAGCAGGTCGGCCGACTGCCCGGGGGCGAGTCGGTCGTGGTGGTGCGCGGCGAGGGCCGGGTGCGGATCGGCAGCGGTACCACCGGGCCCGGCGCGGCGCTGTGGGTCGAGGCGACCCGGGTGGCGGACGTCGAGGCGGACGAGCACACCCACGAGCTGGCCCGCGAGTACAAGGCCCTGGTCACCACCGTGCTGGGCAAGCGCGGCGCGTGGCAGGTGGTGGACCACGTGCAGGCCCTGGAGGACCCCAGCGACCTGGCGGACAACTCCGGCTACGCCCCCTACCTGACGCTCCAGCAGAAGATCGAGGTGCTCCAGACCGTCGACGTCGAGGAGCGGCTGACCAAGGTCGTCGGCTGGACCCGGGACCACCTCGCCGAGCTGGACGTCGCCGAGACGATCCGCAAGGACGTCCAGGAGGGGATGGACAAGCAGCAGCGCGAATTCCTGCTCAAGCAGCAGCTCGCCGCCGTGCGCAAGGAGCTCAACGAGCTCAACGGCACCCCGGACAGCGAGGAGGAGGACTACCGCGCCCGGGTCGAGGCCGCGAATCTGCCGGAGAAGGTGCTGGCCGCCGCGCTCAAGGAGGTCGACAAGCTGGAGCACGCCTCCGACGCGTCGCCCGAGGGCGGCTGGATCCGCACCTGGCTGGACACCGTCCTGGAAATGCCGTGGAACGACCGCAGCGAGGACGCGTACGACATCGCCGAGGCGCGCGCGATCCTGGACGCGGACCACTCCGGCCTGGTGGACGTCAAGGAACGCATCGTCGAATACCTGGCGGTCCGCAAGCGCCGTGAGGAGCGCGGACTGGGCGTGGTCGGCGGACGACGCTCCGGCGCGGTGCTGGCCCTGGTCGGCCCGCCCGGCGTCGGCAAGACCTCGCTCGGCGAGTCGGTGGCCCGCGCGATGGGTCGCTCGTTCGTCCGGGTCGCGCTCGGCGGTGTGCGCGACGAGGCCGAGATCCGCGGCCACCGGCGCACCTACGTCGGCGCGCTGCCCGGCCGGATCGTCCGGGCGATCAAGGAGGCGGGCAGCATGAACCCCGTCGTCCTGCTCGACGAGATCGACAAGGTCGGCTCGGACTACCGCGGCGACCCGACCGCGGCCCTGCTCGAAGTGCTGGACCCGGCGCAGAACCACACCTTCCGCGACCACTACCTGGAGGTCGAACTCGACCTGTCCGACGTGGTGTTCCTGGCCACGGCCAACGTGCTGGAGACGATTCCCGAGCCGCTCCTGGACCGGATGGAACTGGTCCGTCTCGACGGCTACACCGAGGACGAGAAGGTCCTCATCGCCCGGGACCACCTGATCAAGCGCCAGTTGGACAAGGCGGGCCTGGACGTCACCGAGGTGTCCTTCACCGAGGAGGCGCTGCGGCTGCTGGCGGGCGAGTACACCCGCGAGGCGGGCGTGCGCACCCTGGAGCGTTCGCTGGCCCGGGTGCTGCGCAAGGTCGCGGCCCGGCAGGCGCTGGACGCCGACGCGCACCCGCTGCCGATCACGGTGGACGCCGGCGACCTGCGCGACTACCTCGGCCGGCCCCGGCACACCCCGGAGTCGCTGCTGAGCAAGGCCGAGCAGCGCACGGCGGTGCCGGGAGTGGCCACCGGGCTCGCGGTCACCGGCGCGGGCGGCGACGTGCTCTACATCGAGGCGTCGCTCGCGGACCCGGAGACGGGTGGTACGGGGCTGACCCTGACCGGCCAACTCGGCGACGTGATGAAGGAGTCGGCGCAGATCGCGCTGTCCTACCTGCGCTCGCGCGGGGCTGAGCTGGAGGTGCCGGTGGGCGACCTCAAGGACCGGGGCGTACACATCCACGTGCCGGCCGGAGCGGTCCCCAAGGACGGCCCGAGCGCCGGCGTCACGATGACCACCGCCCTGGTGTCGCTGCTCACCGGGCGGCCGGTCCGCTCGGACGTGGCGATGACCGGTGAGGTCTCGCTTACCGGCCGGGTACTCCCGATCGGCGGCGTCAAGCAGAAGCTGCTCGCCGCCGAGCGGGCCGGCGTCACCACGGTGCTGATCCCCAAGCGCAACGAGGCCGACCTGGACGACGTGCCCGAGGAGATCCTGAGCCGCCTCACCGTGCACGCGGTGGCCGACGTACGCGAGGTGCTGGAACTGGCCCTGGAGCCGGCCAACGCCGAGCACACCGTGGCCGCCTGACCCTGCGTCAGGTTGTGGGACCTGCCGCGCGAGCCGCCCACCCGGGCGGCTCGCGCGGCATTTTTCGGCCAGGACCGGACAACCCGGTTGGCCATGCATCTCGATTCGATCACATGATCGGATTGTCTGGTTGCGCGCTGTCATCATGCGCGCATGTGCTATGGAACAGGTGGGGGACCGGGCCAAAGACAGGCTTCCTGTCGGGCTGAGCCCGGGTTTCCGAAGAACGCACAAGCCGCGCGTCCGTTGCGCGGAGCGGGCCGGTGGGCGGCGGGGGTGGCCGCGCTGCTGGCTCTGACGGTGCTGTCGGGTTGTACGGGCGACGACGACAAGGGGTCGGCTCGTCCGACGCCCACTCGCCCTGTGGCCACCGTGACCAACTCGCCTGTCACGGCCCCGTCGACCAGCGCGCCGCCGACCGCCACGCAGTCCTCGTCCGCGCCGCCGACGTCGGCGCCGCCGACCTCGCCGCCGGCCGCCGCGCCGCCGAAGGCCGAGGAACCGCCGAAACAGGACCCGGCCGCAGTCGATCCACCCAAGCAGGATCCGCGCCGACAGGATCCGCCGAAGAAGGATCCGCCCAAGCCGGACCCGCCGAAGAAGGATCCTCCGGCGAAGCCTGATTCCGGGCAGGCCGGTTCGGTCCATCCCGGCGCGTTCTGCGCGCCGGTCGGCGCTCGCGGCACCACGGTCAAGGGCACGGCGATGATCTGCTCGAACAAGGCGGGCGACATCCGGGCGCGTTGGCGAGCCGCCTGACGCCGACCGAGGCACACCTTCGCGGCCGACGTGATCCGTACGGCCCGGCCCCCGGATTCGAACCGGGGGCCGAGCCCGGATGAGTACATCTACTCATGTGCACAACACCCATCCGGCCCAACACTGTTGCCATGACATCGCCGCTGCGCACCAACAACACCCATGGCTTCTTCGTCCAGGCCGCGCTGTCCTTCGGCGTGTCCGTGAGCGCGGTCATGATCGGGATCGTCTACCTCCCGGTGGACCGCTGGATCCGCGCCTTCCTCGGGCTCGGCGTGCTCTACGTCGTGACGTCCAGCATCACCGTCGCCAAGGTCGTCCGTGACCGTCAGGAGAGCGAGGCCGTGGTCAATCGGGTCGACCAGGCGCGCCTGGAGAAGTTGCTGACCGACCACGACCTGTTCAAGAACGACCTGGTCTGAACGCGGGCGGGCGGCGCCCGATTTCGCGCCGCTCCGCTACTGGCCCAGTTCCTCGATCGTCTTCAGGATCCGCTTGTCCGACACCGGCTGCGGCGTGCCCAGGGACTGGGCGAAGTAGCTCACCCGCAGTTCCTCGATCTGCCAACGCACCGCCGCCACCTCGGCCGGAATCGGCGCACCCTTGGTCTGACGGTCCATCAAATCCCGGTAGGCAGCCTGGATCTGATGGACCTTCAGCATGCGCTCGCGGTCCCGCACCGGGTCCGCCTCCAGGCGTTGCAGCCGGCGCTCCATCGCCTGGAGATAGCGATGTACGTCCGGCAGCCGCCGCCAACCCGCCCCGGCCACGAATCCCTTGTGCACCAGCGCCGTGTACTGCGCCTTCAGGTCGGCCAGCGCCGGCGCCAGGGCCGGACTCCGGGTCGCCTTCAGCCGCCCGGCGACGTTGTGCGACGCGCCCAGGATGCGCTCGACCTTGACCACGGTGTCCTCGGTCAGCCGCGGCAGCCCCGCCTTGACCCGGTCGCGCAGCCGGACGAAGCCCGCCTCGTCCCACACCGGGCCGCCCGCGTCCCGGATCAGCATGTCCGCCGCGCACGCGAGGATGTCCTCGAAGAGCGGATCGATGCCCCCGTGCGGGTTGTGACTGAGGGTCAGCTTGGCCATGTTGGGCAGCCTCCCCTGGATCTGCTTGACCGGCGACTGCACGTTCAGCAACACCAGGCGCCGCGTCCCGAGCCGCATCGCGCGCGCCTGCTCCGACTCGCTGTCGAACAGCCGGACCGCCACCGAGGCGCCCTCGTCGACCAGCGCCGGATACGCCTTGACCACCAGCGGCCCGCGCCGCTGCTCGACCACGCGCGGCAGTTCGCCGATGGTCCAGGCGGTCACGCCGGTGCGCTCGATGTCCAGCGTGCTCGCCGCCTCGGACACCGCCGCCCGCATGTGGTCGCGCAGCTTGAGCTTGAGCGCCTCCAGGTCCTTGCCCTCGGCGAGCGTGCGCCGGTCGTCGTCGAGCACCCGGAAGGTCATCCGTACGTGGTCGGGCACCTTCGACAGGTCCCACGTCTCGCGCTTGACCGGCATGCCGGCCATCCGGCTCAGCTCGCGCTCCAGCACGTCCACCAACGACCCCCGGCGGGCCGGGATCCGGGCCAGGATCGCGCGGGCGTAGTCCGGCGCGGGCACGAACCCGCGGCGGATGCCCTTGGGCAGCGCGCGGATGTACGAGGTCACCAACTCCTCGCGCAGGCCCGGGATCTGCCAGTCGAAGCCGTCGCCGGTGAGCTGGTTGAGCACCGCGACCGGGATGTGCGCGGTGACCCCGTCCGCGTTCGAGCCGGGCTCGAACTGGTAGGTCAGCCTGAGCTCCAGGCCCTCCTCGACCCACGTGTTCGGGTAGTCCTCCTCGGTGATCCCGCCCGCCTTGGCGTTGATCAGCATGGACTTCTCGAAGCTCAGCAGGTCCGGCTCGGTGCGGTGGGCCTTCTTCCACCACGCGTCGAAGTGCCGTCCGGAGACCACGTCGGCGGGGATGCGCTCGTCGTAGAAGTCGAACAGGGTCTCGTCGTCGACCATGATGTCCCGGCGCCGGGCCCGGTGTTCGAGCTCCTCGACGTCGGCGAGCAGTCGCCGGTTGGCCGCGAAGAACTTGTGGTGCGTACGCCAGTCGCCCTCCACCAGGGCGTGCCGGATGAACAGTTCGCGGGACAGCTCCGGATCGACCTTGCCGTAGCCGACCTTGCGCGCGGCCACGATCGGCACGCCGTACAGCGTGACCTTCTCGTAGGCCATCACCGCGGCCATCTTCTGTTCCCAGTGCGGCTCGCTGTAGGTGTGCTTGACCAGGTGCCCGGCCAGCGGCTCGATCCACTCCGGCTCGATCCGGCCGGCGATCCGCGCCCACAGCCGCGACGTCTCGACCAGTTCGGCCGCCATCACCCAGCGCGGCGGCTTCTTGAACAGCGCCGAGCCGGGGAAGACCGAGAAGCGGGTGCCGCGCGCGCCGCCGTACTCGCGCTTGGCCGGGTCCATCAGGCCGATGTGCGAGAGCAGGCCGGAGAGGATCGCGGTGTGGATGTGCTGGGTGTTCGGCTCCTGCGGCTCACCGGTCGCCTCGATGCCCAGCGACTTGGCGGCCGAGCGCAACTGGCTGTGCAGGTCCTGCCATTCGCGTATGCGCAGGTAGTGCAGGAACTCGCTCTTGCACAACTTGCGGAACCGGCTGGAGGACAGCTCGTCGCGCTGTTCCTTGATGTAGTTCCACAGGTTGAGATATGCGAGGAAGTCGGATTCCTTGTCCGCGAACCGCGCGTGCAACTGGTCGGCGTGCTGCTGGTGTTCGACGGGTCGCTCGCGCGGGTCCTGGATGGACAGCGCGGACGCGATGATCAGCACTTCGCGGACCACGCCGTTGCGGTCCGCCTCCAGGATCATCCGGGCCAGCCGAGGGTCCACCGGAAGCTGGGACAACTTGCGGCCGACCGGGGTCAGCCGCTTGCGTACGTCCGCCTCGTCCGGGTCCAGCGCGCCCAGTTCCTGGAGGAGTTGTACGCCGTCCTTGATGTTGCGCCGATCCGGCGGCTCCACGAACGGGAAGGCGGCGATGTCGCCCAGGCCCAGCGCGGTCATCTGCAGGATGACCGAGGCCAGGTTGGTGCGCAGGATCTCCGGGTCGGTGAACTCGGGCCGCGACTCGAAGTCCTCCTCGGAGTACAGCCGGATGCAGATGCCGTCCGAGGTGCGCCCGCTGCGGCCCTTGCGCTGATTGGCGGAGGCTTGCGAGACGGCCTCGATCGGCAACCGCTGCACCTTGGTGCGCAGGCTGTACCGGGAGATGCGCGCGGTGCCCGGGTCGATCACGTACTTGATGCCCGGCACGGTCAGCGAGGTCTCCGCGACGTTGGTCGCGAGCACGATCCGGCGACCGGAGTGTTGCTGGAAGACCCGATGTTGTTCGGCGGCGGACAGCCGCGCGTACAGCGGCAGCACCTCGGTGTTGCGCAACTGGCGTTTGTTCAGCGCCTCGGCGGTGTCCCGGATCTCCCGCTCGCCGCTGAGGAAGACCAGGATGTCGCCGGCCGGCTCGCCGAGCAGTTCGTCCACCGCGTCGCTGATCGCCTGGACCTGATCACGATCGTCGGGTCGGCGCTTGGCCGCCGGCTCGTCGTCGTCCTCGTCCTCGTCGACCTCCGCGACGAGCGGGCGATATCGCACCTCGACCGGATAGGTACGGCCGGACACCTCGATGATCGGCGCGTCGTCGAAGTGTTGCGAGAAACGCTCCGGGTCGATCGTGGCCGAGGTGATGATCACCTTGAGGTCGGGCCGACGCGGCAACAACTGTTTGAGGTAGCCGAGCAGGAAGTCGATGTTGAGGCTGCGCTCGTGGGCCTCGTCGATGATCAGCGTGTCGTACTGGCGCAACAGCCGATCGTTTTGCACCTCGGCGAGCAGGATGCCGTCGGTCATCAGCTTGACCAGCGTGTTGTCGCTCGACTGGTCGTTGAAGCGGACCTTGTACCCGACCACGTCGCCGAGTTGTCCGCCCAGCTCCTCGGCGATCCGGTCACCGACCGTGCGCGCGGCGATGCGGCGGGGCTGGGTGTGGCCGATCAGTCCCTGGACACCGCGACCGAGTTCGAGGCAGATCTTGGGGATCTGGGTGGTCTTGCCGGAGCCGGTCTCGCCCGCGACGATCACGACCTGGTGATCGCGGATCGCGGCCAGGATGTCGTCCTTCTTCTGGCTGACCGGGAGGGCCTGGGGGTACCCGATCGTGGGCACGGCGGCGCGCCGGTTCGCGATCCGCGTCTCGGCGGCGTCGAACGCGGTGATCAGGCTCTCGGTCTCGGCGACCTGCTGCGGGCCCTTGCGGCTCTTGCGGGTCCGGTCGAGGCGACGGCGCAGACGGTCCTGATCCCGAAGCATCAGGTGGGGCAGGCGCGCCTGGAGGTCGGCGAGCTGAGATGTGGCTACTGGCGTTCCCATTACGGGGTCAAGGATAAGTGGCACCCCCGGGGCACAGGCCAGTGGATTACTCCCGACGGTGATCGGCGGTGTTTCACTCCTCGATCCCCCTGTCGTGTCAATTGTTGAACGTAGAACTACTTGCTATCCTGGGCCCATGGACACCGTCTCGTCGCCGCGCGCCGTACCGCGCATGCCCGTCCTCTATCTCGGCCACGGTGCGCCGCCGCTCGCGGACGACGCGTTGTGGACCGGCCAGCTCGCCGCCTGGTCCGCCGACCTGCCCCGGCCCACCGCGATCCTGATGGTGTCCGCGCACTGGGAGGACGCCCCGATCGCGCTCGGTGCGACCCGCACGATCCCGCTGGTGTACGACTTCGGCGGCTTTCCCGAGCACTACTACCGGGTCACCTATCCGGCGCCGGGCGCGCCGGAGCTGGCGGCGCGGGTGCGGGCGCTGCTCGGGCCGGACGTGCGGGACGCGCCGGAGCGCGGGCTGGATCACGGCGCGTACGTGCCGCTGGTGGAGATGTATCCGGACGCCGACGTGCCGGTGCTGCAGATGTCGCTGCCCACGCTCGATCCGGTCGGGCTCTACCGGGTCGGCCAACGGCTCGCGCCGCTGCGGGACGAGGGCGTGCTGATCGTGGGCAGCGGGTTCTTCACCCACAACCTGCGCGGCCTGGACATGCGGCCGGAGGCGCCGGCGCCGGGGTGGTCGCGCGAATTCGACCACTGGGGCGACGAGGCGTTCCGGGGTGGTGACGTGGACACGCTGCTCGACTTCACCCACAAGGCGCCCGCCGCGCGCCTGGCGCACCCCCGGACCGAGCACTTGGCGCCGCTGTTCGTCTCGCTCGGCGCGGGCCACGAGGATCTGGACCGGCTGAACCAGGTCATCGACGGCTTTTGGTTCGGCCTGTCCAAGCGGTCCATCCAGCTCGGATGACCTGCGGGGCTGCGTCTGCTGGCTACTTCGGCGCCCAATGCTCCGAAGTAGACCAATGTCGTAAATAAACGGAACTGCGCCACGGCGCGCCACCGGAGCCGTAACGTAGCCGCATGGCTGCCAGAACCCTGCCGCAGAGCTGCGTGGGAGTCGGCTGCATGCTCGTGCGCGAGCATCTGCACACCGAACAGCCCTTCTGGGACGCGAGGTTCTTCCCGTCCGGGGGCGTGCGGGAGGACAGTGGGCTGCTCGTCGCGCTGCTGATGGCGTCGGCGCTCTACCGCGTGGCGCACACCATGGGCATGGCGGACACCGACCCCGACGCGGTGATGCGGGTCCCGGTGGTGCCCGCGCACGCGCTGCTGCGCACCGACCACGACGCGATCGAGGCGGCCCGGACCTTCACGAACCCGGCCGAACTCGACGAATTCCACACCCGGCTCACCCGGCTGCTGCCGGGCCGGGACGCGGTGTGGCCCTCGGTCCGTTGGACCGCCGAGGACCTCCTCCTGGTCTACGCCTACGCCGCGGCGACCCACCGCGTGCTCCCGACCCTGGACCCGACCCGAGCCCTGGCCGACATCGACCCGGGCCTGACGGTGGCGGGGCTGTGGGAGGACTGAGGGGCGGGCGCGGGACCGGGACCGGGACCGTGGTCGTGGTCGTGTGGTCGTGCTCGGGTTCAGGCGGGTGAGATGGTCGCCTTCCACGCGCCTCGGCAGAGGTGCAGGGTGCCGTCCGGGTCGATGACGGCCGTGGCGCCGTATTCCGGCAATCCGCCGTCGGAGAGCCATCGGCTGCGGATGTCGTCCAGGACGGTCCACAGGCGTTGCGGGCCGGACTGGTGCAGGGTCGGCGGTTCGCCGTAGCGGCCGGTGGCCCGGGCCCATGATCCGTCCTCGTGGACCATGACCGCGGTGCGGATGTCGTTCTCGGCCACCCGGTACGCGTGGTGTACGCCCGGGGCCTCCAGCGCGAAGGCCGACATCAGTCCCCAGGTGTCCTGCACGCTGACGACCGGGTATCGGCCGATGCCGACGTCGTCCCCCTCGTCGGTCCAGGCGTGCGCGGTGTCGAGCGAGGGCGGGTAGTCCTGGCCGGACCGAGTGACCATGAACCCGGCGCGCTCCTCGGTGACTTGCCCTCGGGCGCCGCCGTCGGGCGTGGCGTCGGCGGCGATGACCAGGCCGGTGCCGCCGAGGTTGGTCACCAGCCTGCCGCCCGGCCGGAGTGCGGCGAGCCAACTCGTCGGGACGCCGGGTAGGCCGACGGTGGCGACGATGCGGTCATAGGCGCCGGGTAGCGGGCCGGTGATGTCGCAGACCTGCACGTGTGGGTGACGGCCGACCCGCGCCAGGCGGTCCGCGGCGGTGTCGACGAGGTACGGGTCGACGTCGACGCTGGTCACGTGTCGATCGCCGAGCCGGTGGGCGAGCAGCGCGGTGCCGTACCCGGTGCCGGTCACGCACAACGTTTCGGCGCCGTCGGTGATCATCGCCTGGCGGTACATCGCGACGACCAGGCAGGGGAGGGTCGAGGAGGAGGTGGGGTTGCCGGTGGGGCGGTCGGTGGGGTCGGCGTGGTCGGCGTGCAGCGCGCCGAGGCGGGTGACGATGGTGCGGTTGGCGTAGGCGGTGTCGAGCCACCGGTCCGGATCGGAGACGCCGTCGCGCAAGGTCCAGCGCGACCGGTCACGATCGGCCTGCCACCAGCGGGGCACGAATTCGTGGCGGGGGATCTCGGTGATCGGCGCGTGCCAGCGCGACGAGGCGTGCACGGTGTCGGCGGCCAGCGCTGCCGCACGGGATTTCCAGTCCATGGGCCTGCTTTCGTCTTTTGTCGGATGTTGTGCGGCCGTCAGGCGTTGCGGACGCCGGGATTGGGCGCGCAGGAGTCGGACTTCGGTTGGCACGGGGGATCGGCGAGTCGTCGCGGGATGGACTTCGCCAACGCTCGCCAGGGTTGACCGCCGATGATGGTTTCGAGGGATTGGGTGTGTGCGTTGCCGGTGACGACCTGGGCGGACATCGGGCAGGCGGAGACGTCCCCGTCGGGGCCGATGGCGATCTGGCCGTCGGTGCAGTGGCCGCACAACTGGCCTGGGTCGAGGGTGTCGCCGACGGCGGCGCGGCCGATCGCGCGTTGCCGGTCGATTCCGATGCGCGTCACGCCCAGGGCGCGGAGTTCGGCTTCGGCCTCGGTGATGCGTTGGCCTTCGAGGATGTCGACCATCGAGGCGCGCAGCGGGATGCGGTATTCCACGGCTTTGCGGATGTTGGCCTTGGTGCGCTCGTAGGAACCGCGTTGCCGGGTGATCTTCTCGTGCTGGGATGCGAGGTCGCTGTAGTAGGAGAAGCCGAGGCTCACGCCGTCGTGCCGGAAGGTGGCCCAGTGGGGTTCGCGGACGTGGATGAGGTTGCTGAACACCTCGACCCACATGCCGAGCTTCAGGGCGTGGTGGACGAGGTCGGGCAGGTTCGGGTTCAGTGTGGCTTCTCCGCCGGAGAGCTGGGTTTGCGTCGCGCCCAGGGCGGCTCCTTGGTCCAGGACGGACAGCCAGTCGGTGAGCGCCATACTGCCGGCGGTGCCCTGCGGGCCGGACTTGTTGAAGCAGTGCACGCAACTGGCCTGGCAGGCATGGGTGATCGTGAGTCGGACCACCTTGAGGCGTTGGGTGGCGGCCGGTGGGGTTTGCTGGTCGAGGGCTGTGGTCACGCGCGTTGTTCCCTTCGGTGATGTCGTGCCGGGACTTGTTTCCGATGCACGGGACATCACTCAGTGTGTTCGAAAAGTCGCACACTGTCCGGATTTTGAGCGGTTGTCACGCTGAGGCGGCGGCATGCGTTCGCATGAGTGGGCGGGCCGGCGTGGTGGTGGAGTCGGGGCGTCAGGTCGGGCCGGCCCGCCGAAGGGCGGCCACGTCCGGAAAGGCACTGGCCCGAGGCGGCAGCCGCGATGCGGAGGTCGTGCCACGAGGGGCGGTGCTCCCTGGTTGTGCGACCGCATGGACAGTGCTGGGCCGTGCGGGTGCCGAACGTGGCGACGATGCCGACCCACCAGTTCGCGACGGCCAGGCGATACATCTCGGGCGGGAGGGCTGTGTGTACGGGAGCCAAGTGGGCCAGGTGGACGGCCAGGTTCGTGCCGAACCCCACCGGGGGCGGGTATTCGGGGACGAGGGTGTGCCACACACCTCGATCGGTGACGACGATGCCGTCCGGCGCGGCGGTGACGACTCCCAGGGTCAACGGTGGCGTGTCGACCGGTCTCCCGGTTGCGTTGACGAACACCCCCTGGGCGTCGACGGAAGGCGCCTCGTACGCCGGGAAGACTGCGGAGAACCCGGTCGCGGGGTGGATGAGGGACAAGGGGCCGGTGGTGTGGCTGCCGATGGGCGAGGTGTGCAGCCTCGCGTCCAGTTCGCCGAGCGCGAGCGGCACGGTCTCCAGCCAGGCGCGGCAACCGGATTCATGTTCGAGGGTGCGCGAGACGTGTTCTCCCGGTACGACCCACTCGAAGACGGCTCGGCCCAGGTTCGAGCCGGGCAGCAGGGTCGACTCCGCGAGGCGAAGCGCCGGCAGGAACAGGCGGGCGACATCCCCGGCATTGGTGAACGCGACTCCTTGGGCGGGGGACAGGCGGTGGATGCCGACGGTGGAGGGCGTGCGGGACATAAAGGCTCCAGCGGGTGGGCGCGGTGGCGGATCCGGGCGGGAAGGCGGCACGGTGGGGCGAGAGTCCGCCGGGACGGCAAGTCGCCGCATTGGAGAGGGAGTTGGGCCTCGCGTCGATGCAGGGTGGAATGTGCGACGGGAGGCCCGCGCCGGCGCAGCTGGTGGGAGTGGTGCAGGCAGCTCAGCTCTGAGATGACGTGTCGTCAGGAATGGTGCTGTGTCTCGGCTTTCGAACGACCACCGTGGCCATCGCCGCCCAGGGCGCCGAGTCGGTGGGCCGCTCAGGGGTGGCTCGTGGGCTCGGCAAGCCCACGACGACCTGGTCACCGGCGAGCCGAACCACGATGCCGCGACGGCGGTACGGCGGTTCGGGCGACTGGGATTCGATGACCGACCCGTAGTTGGGCGGATGTTCGGATGCCGGTCGCTTCGGTCGCTCGCTCACGACGCGAGGGCCGATTCCTCGGAATCCGGCGGCGGAGCGGGACAGCACAGGCGCACCGCGAGGAAGTGCGGATTGGCCGAGGTCGGCAGTTCGAAGACGGCCCGGACGCACTTGGATGTGCCGTCGGTCAGCCATGAGACGGCGTCGGCCAACTCCTTGACGATGAGCAATCCCCGGCCGCAAGTGCCGTTTGCCGAGGACTTGGTGAGGACCGGCTTCGGAAGGCAGTCACCCCGCGCGTCCCACACCGCCACCACCAACCGACGCCCCGCGATGGCGATACACACCACGATCGGGCGCCTGCCGTAGGTAACGGCGTTCGTCGCCAACTCGTTGAGCGCCAACTCCGCGCTGTCGATCTTCGACTGGTCGATGCGGGCGGCGACACACAGGCCCACCGCCCTCTTCCGTATGGCGGAGAGCGAGGCGACTTCGTCGAGGCCATCCGCATCCGGGCGTTCGATCGCCAACGGCAGGTCATCGGCGCGGGTCGGCAGGCATGTGGTGTCGGTAGGCACGGCTCTCCCCTGGAGGTTGGGGTCGGTGCGGCTGGGTGTTCCTGTTGCACAAGGTGATCTTGCATGCGCTGTGGGTTGCTGTTCGTACCGTGCCAAACTTTCACTGGTGACGTCAATGAAAATCCCAGAGAGAATTTCTTAGTCCCCCGAACGAGCGACATCGTCACGGTCGTTCGTGGTGCAGAATGAGCGCTCACAGGGAGGCAGTCATGGCGAGCACACGCGGTTCGGTCACCGGCGGCAGCGTCGTTGGGCAACGCACGCTCGGTGCGATGCTCAAGGCGGAACGCAAGCGAGTGCGCGGAAGATCGCTGAAGTGGGTCGTGGAGAAGACCCAAAGCGCCTTCTCGGTCAGCCGGTTGAGCCGACTCGAGAACGGAGACGCCAAGCCGACGCGTGATGACGTCAAACTTCTTCTCAAGCTTTACGGTGTGCCGAAGGATCAACAGGGTCGCTTCTACGAGTTGTTGCCTGCGGAGGGCGCGCTGCCAAAACCGCACCTGTGGTACGAGGCGTACGGTTCGATCCTGAGCGCGGACTTGTACCAACGCATCGCAATCGAGCACGAAGCCGTCCGGTCCCAGGAATATTTGCCTCTCGGCATTCCTGGCCTGCTCCAGACTCGGGACTACGCCGCGTTGACCCAGCACGGCGCCTACCTGGCCATGGGTGCCGACGAACGCGCGGACCACACGCGAGTACGAATGCTTCGGCAGGAACGTCTTGACGGTTCCGAACCCCTCGTGCTGACCGCCTACATCACCGAGGCGACGCTCTTGTTGACCGCTGGTGCGGGACCGGAGCTGATGGCGGCTCAGATGCAACGCCTCATCGATGAGGTCGACCGCTCGAACATCACGATTCGCGTCGTGCCCAACAGCGCCGGTCTCAAGGCCATGTACCCCTGCGGCATCAACCTTCTGGAGTTTGGTGACGCCAGCAGCTCGGTCGTATACCTGGACGTAGTCGGCGGGAGTGTCCTGCGCGACAATGAGCGCGACATCCAACGCACACTGCGAGTGTTCGAGGAGTTGGACAGGCAGGCGTTGCCACAGGAGAAGACCCTCGAACTTCTTCACCGAAAATTGAGAGAGATTTCGTGATCCAGAACAGGCACCCCGATGCGCCTTGGCGCAAGTCCACCCATTCGGGAGAGGGCAACGGCTGCGTCACCGTTGCACCGCTCGACTCGACCATCGGCGTCAAGGACAGCAAGCTCAATGCCAGCCCTGTTCAGGAGTTCGCCCCCAGCGCATGGGAGCAGTTCCTGAGCGATGGGTTCCGTTGACATAGAGCGCGGCGGACCGTCGCCCAAAGATCACCTGGAGGGCGGCCCCCGGGTATAGGGGGCGTCCTCGTCTGCGTCACCGTATCTGCCGGCGTTGACACGTTTTGGCCGCCATTCTTCGCGGTGCGCGATTGACGTTCCGCGCGTGGCACCCGTGCGTTGCACAGGCGACGGCGCACTCGGCCACCCGGCTGGTGCGCCGTACGAGCGCGTCCACATCACCGCCGGCGTGCGCCGCGTTCCCGCAGCCTGGATCGAACAGGTCGGCGACAGCGCCACCATCGTCATGCCCTGGGGTACCGACTACACCCCTCACGACCAGATTCTCAGGCTTACCAAAACCGAACCCGGACGCGCGTGTGGGCCGTTCGTTCTACCGTCCTCATTCATAAAACTCCGCGACCAACGTCACGGATATCCCGAGACGTCTTTCCCGGACGACTGGACCGACAACGCGCGCGAGTCCACCCCCGACATCGACATCGGCGATATCACGGGCGGAGCCTACGACCCCGTGCAATTCGTGATCGGCCTCCACGTTCCCAACTGCGTTCCGGACCCCGTACCGGGCACCCTGTGGTTGTACGCCCCCGACATGGGAGCGGGCCCGTCCATTGCAGCGGCCACCTTCGCCGACGGCTACAAGTCCGCCGCGTACGAAGCCGGCCCACGAGACCTGTGGACCGAGGTCCAAGCGGCCTACCACCGCTGGACGAACGCCGGCCAACCACCCGCGCACGCCTTCGGCTTGACCGTCACCGTCGCGGACGACGGCACGGTATGCCAACGCCCGTGGTTCAAGTCCCCCGACAACGAACTCCACGCACCGTGGAAGTCCCCGCAGTAGCAAGGAGTCACGGTTCACCGCGCGCATCGACTCGGGCCTGTTGGACTGGCGCAGCGACTACGGCCGTCACCGGTACAGCGTCATGGAACTCCCCGAACCCGTGGCCCGGGCCACCATCCGGTACATGCGCGACCAGCGGCTGTCCTACGGAGCCCTGGATTTTGCCCTCACCGCGTCCGGGAGTTTCTGTTCTACGAATGCAATCCACTGGGGCAGTACGGGTGGATCGAGGCGTCCACAGGGATGCCGATCTCGGCGGCGATCGCCGATCTACTCCGGAACGGAAGCTCGACGTGAATCCTCCCGCCCCCTCCGCCTCGATCCGGGACGGTGCCCTGTTGCGGCGTCGTCTCGCCGACGAACTCGCCGCCTGCGGGGATCTGCGCACGCCGGCGTGGCGCGTGGCTGTGGAGTCGGTGCCCCGGGAGGTGTTCGCGCCCGAGTGGTTCGAGCGCGTGGACACCGAGCGGGGCACGATGTGGGCTCCCGTGGTCGGAGATGCCGCGACGTTGGCCCGGGTGTACGAGGACGTCACTCTGGTCACCCAACTCGACAACGGAGTTCGTCCCAGGGACGCGACCGGGCCCGTCTTCGGCGTGCCCTCGTCGTCGACGTTGCCGGGCCTGGTCGTGGGGATGCTGGTGGGCGACGGCCCGCAGTTGGACCATGTCCTGGACGTCGACGGCTCCTTCGCGACGCTGTTGCCCCAGCGGGATGGGTCGTGGCGGGTCCGCGAAGGAGGCCCTCGTCGCCTCTGGGACCTCGCCGAGCGGGCTGCGGCCGCATGGCGGGTGCAGCGCTCACCCGCCGTCGACGCCTTCCGCCTGTCGATCACGCCCGATCGACAAACCGTCCACCTTCCCGACAATTCCCTGACCTGGGACCTGCCTCGCGGCTGAGTTCGCCGCTCGCCGCGGCGCCGGCCGGGCGCGCCCGGCCGTCCCCCGGCCGACCGGGAGCCGCGCCGGGGGGAGTGGCGTGGTTGACCCTCACGTGGCGTCATGGCGCATTGTCGGGGGTGTGGAAGAGCACCTGACCGTGGGGCGGGTGGCCGAGTTGGCCGAAGTGACCGTCCGCACGCTGCATCACTACGACGAGATCGGCCTCGTGCGGCCGTCCGCGCGGACCGCGGCCGGGTATCGGGCCTACGCCGTGGCGGACGTCGAGCGACTGCGGGAGGTGCTGGCCTACCGGCGGTTGGGCTTCGGGTTGCGCGAGATCGCCGATCTGGTCGACGACCCGGCCACCGACGCGGTCGCGCACCTGCGCCGACTGCGCGGCCTGCTGCTGGATCAGCGGGACCGCGCCGCGGGCATGGTGACGGCCATCGACAAGGAACTGGAGGCACGGGCGATGGGGATCAGGACCACGCCGGAGGAGCAACTGAGAGGGTTCGGGAAGCAGTTGTACGACACCATCGGGTCCGCCTACCCGGCGACGCGGCGCACCGAGCCGCGGATCGCCGCGCGGGTCTGGGAGGCGCTCGGGGACGCGCGTACGGTGCTCAACGTCGGGGCCGGCACCGGCTCCTACGAGCCTCCCGACCGCGAGGTCACGGCGGTGGAACCGTCCGCGGTGATGCGGGCGTTGCGTCCCGCCGGTGCGGCGCCGTGTGTGGCCGCCGGCGCGGAGAGCCTGCCGTTCGAGGACCGGTCGTTCGATGCCGCGATGGCGTTCAGCACCGTTCATCACTGGCAGGACCCGATCGCCGGGCTGCGCGAGATGCGCCGGGTGGCGCGTCGTGTGGTGGTGTTCACGCACGACGCCACCGACACCGGCTGGCTGCACCGGTTCTGGCTCACCCGCGACTACCTGCCCGAGGTCGCCGGTCTGGTCACCGGTCGGCCCTCGGTGGATCGGCTCGCCCGCGCGATCGGGGCTCGGATGGAGCCGGTGCTCATCCCGTGGGACTGTGCCGACGGCTTCTTCGAGGCGTACTGGCGCCGACCCGAGGCGTACCTGGACGAACACGTGCGCCGCGCGATATCGGTCTGGACCAGGGTCGGGCCGCAGGCCGAGAAGCGCGCGGTGGACGCACTCCGCGCCGACCTCGCCTCGGGCCGGTGGGCCGAACGCAACCCCGATCTGGTCGACCTCGACGCGGCCGAGCTGGGTCTGCGCCTGCTCGTGGCCTGAGTCGTCGGGGAACGCGACCCCGATCCGGCGCGCAAATCGGGGCCGCGTCGGCGCCGCGGCTCAGCCCTCGTCGGCCGGCGTCAAGTCGCTCTCGTAGTGCACGATCGTCGGCGGGACGGCGAAGAACTCGCCGACGATGGCCCGCCACTGCGGGAAGAGGTCGGATTCACGGAAGCCGACCGTGTGCGCCTCCAGGGTCTCCCAGCCGATCAACAGCAGGAACGAGGTGGGGGACTCGACCTGGCGGACCAGGCGGGCCCAGCGGAAGCCGGGAGACTTGGCGACGACCTCGCGTCCGCGCAGGAACGCGGTCTCGAAGTCCGCCTCGCGGCCCTCCGTGACGGTGATGTCCGCGTGTTCGATGATCATGGCAAGCTCCGTGCTTCGTCGGATCGGGTCAAGGCGACACCAGGATATGGATCATGGCGAACCGCCCCGGCGTCGAGCGTGCCGGGGCGGTTCGTCGGTGCCGACGAGCGAGCGTCGACGGCCCCGGTCCTAGCTGAACCAGTGCCGCTTCTTACGGGTGAGCTGGTAGCCCAGGATGCCGAACACGACCGCGACGAAGGTCGCCATCGCGGTCCAGAACCAGCGCGCGTTCGGGCCGTCCATCCAGTCCCACTGGTACCAGTGGTCCTCTTCCTGATCCCAGGCCACCGACCGGGTGTCCGCGGTCTGGCCGCTCTTGAGCACCGAGCCGGCCTTGGTGATCGGCACCAGCGGGTCGGCGAGCCTGCGGTCCGAGGTCGGCACCTGGTCGTCGCCGTCCTTGGTGTCCACCCGTACGGTCACCTTGGTCGCGGCGCCCGTGTCCAGGGCGGGCACGTCCATCGCGGCGATCCGGACGAAGTACATCCCGGGCAGCGGGTCGGTGGACCACGGCTCGGCCCAGTCGCGCACCGTGCGCGGGGTGCAGGTCAGGGCGATCTTGTTGTCGGTCTTCTGCGCGGTGGCGACCTGCTTGCCCTCGACGCACGGCTGCCGCCGGCGCAGGCCGTCGTAGATCTCGATCCGGTAGGTCACCGGGCCGCTGCGCGCATTGCCCGAGGCCAGCTCCAGGTCCACCTTGGCGTGGATCTCCTTGCCCGCCTTGGCCGGGAACTGCCAGTACAGGTACTCACCTTGGGAGGCCGACCAGCGCGCCTCCTCGCCCAGCTCGAGCGTGCCCGCACCCAGGAACGAGGTGCCCGGCGGCGTGTCCTGGTCGGCCATCGCCGGGCCCGCGAACAACGTCACACCCACGAACGCCGCGGCGACCGCCGCCAACGCCCGCTTCATTCCACGGATCGCGCCCGTCATGACATCGCCTTTCCGAGAGCCTTGAACGCGCGACGCAGCCAACCGGCCAACAGCCCGGCGATCAGGCCGAATCCGGCGAGTACGCCGAGGAACACCCAACCCCGGCCCAGGCCGTGCACGTTCGCGGCCTTGCTGTCGGTGGCCTTGACCAGGTCCACCGTCAACTCCAGCGGCAGGCCCGGCTTGGTGGCCACATTCGGCTGCGCGGCGAACGCGTTGGTGACGACCAGGCAGATCGTCTTCGTCTTCGCGTTGTCGCTGTCGGTCTTGTACGGGTAGCGCAGACCGGCGGACTGCACGTCGGTACGGCCGTTGCCGGCACCCGCGTTGCCGACCAGTTCGCGGCCGTCCTCACTGAACGCGGTGACCGTCACGTCGTAGTCGCGCGCGACCTTGCGGTCCGCGCCGACCGTCGCGGTGGCCCGCAACTCCTGGTTGGGCTTGAGCGGCACCTTGTACCAGAGGTGCTGGCTGAACTCCTCGCGGTCGCTGTACACGCCGGGTGCGAGCAACGGCGCGTCCTGGCAGCCGTTCGGGCTGCCCTTGACCGACGCGGGCGTCTCGTCCGCCTCGCGCACCGCGCGCTTGACGATCTGCTGGACCTTCTGCGACAGCTCGTCCGCGTTCAGCACCGAGGTGTAGGTGCCGCCGGTGGCCTCGGCGATGCAGGAGAGCTGACGGCGGGTGTTCTCGTCCGGGACCAGGCCCAGCGTGTCCACGATCAGGTTGAGTCCGGACGCGGCCAACTCGCGGGCCACGTCGCACGGGTCGGGCGGCGCGCAGGTCTCCTCGCCGTCGGTGATCAGCACGATTCGGCGGCTGCCGGCTCCGGTGCCCAGGTCCTTGGCGGCCTCGCGCAACGACAGTGCGATCGGAGTCCAGCCGGTCGGCGCCAACTTGGCGATCTCGTTCTTGATCACGACCTTGTTGGGTCTGCCGACTGGGGCCAGTTGCTGGGTGTCCACGCAACCCTTGGCCTTGTCGTTGCCCGGGTACGTGGCACCCAGCACCCGGACGCCGAAGTCGGCCGGCTCCGGGACACTGTCCACGACCTCGTTGAAGGCCTTCTTTGCGGCGTCCATGCGGGTCATCCCGCCGGCGTCGTTGGCCTTCATCGAACCGCTCACGTCGAGGACCAGCTCGACTTTCGGCGGTGGCCCGGTCGGATTCGTCTCGTCGGCCATCGCGGACGGTGCGGAACCGCCCACGACAGCCAAGGTCGTCAGCAGGCCGATCACACCGGCCCCGACCTTTCGCATCTTGATCGTCACGGGGGAGGATCCTACGGATCTAAACGGCCCGCCGTTTGCCGCTCACCGTAGGTGGATTGACAGCCCGTCAGGCGGTTGGTGACGATTCGTCGGAAACATTCCCGGTCGGTGCCGTCAGGTCGTACAGGGTCACCCCGCCCACGGTGCTCGCGGTGAACGTCTGCTCGACCCAGGTCGAGATGCTCTGCGAGGCGTTGCTGCCGCCCATGCTGCGCATTCCGCCGCCGCCCATGCCGCCACCGGCCCCGCCGCCGATGAAGTAGTGGATGCGACCATCCCTGACCAACTTTTGGAACTCGGCCAGGGTCGGCGACGGGTCGCTGCCGTTGAAGCCGCCGATCGGCATGACCGGCTTCCCGGTGGCGAGTTGATATCCCGAGGCGCTGTTGGAGCCGACCGAGGCGGCCACCCACGTGTAGTCGTCGCTGTTCTTCTTCAGGGCGGCGACCACCTCCCTGCCGGGGGTGCTGCCGTTGAGCAGGCCGCCCATGCCGCCCCCGCCTGCGCCGCCGCCTCGGCGCGGCGTCGTTCCGGGCGGAACGGCGCCGTTGCCCGGAGTGGTTCGCTGCCCGCGCGGACCGGCCGTACCGTCGGGGGTCTGCCCGTTCTGCCCGGGAACGCCCTGGAACGGCTGGGCCCCCTGGCCGGGTTGCGCGCCCGGGGCTTGCCCCGGCGGCCCGCCCTGGACCCCGCGCTGCCCGTCCCCGAAGCCGCCCGGTCCGCCCGGTCCGCCCGGCCCACCGGGCCCACCCGGTCCGCCGCGCCCGAAGCCCATGCCCGCCGGGCCCGCGCTCGGGATCGACCCGCCCTTGGCGGTGGCGACGGTGTCCCACGTGTACGCCGCAGGCCCCGCCAGCAGCGCCGCCACGGACACCGCGGCGGCCACCGGCGCGAGCCCACGCAGCGCGACGAACGCGGCGCCGAACACGGCCAGTGCGCCGAGGATTCCGCCGACGAGCACGACGTGCCGCAACCACGGATGCCAGTCCGGCGTGCGGTCGAGCAGGTGGTACGACCACCACGCGCCCACCGCGACGGTCACCGCCGCGACCGCCGCGGCGCGCGGATCGTGCCGCCGTTCCCACAGCAGCGCGGCCCCCATCGCCACCACCGCGGCGATCGCCGGGGCCAACGCGATGTTGTAGTAGGCGTGGAAGATGCCCGCCATGTAACTGAAGACCAACCCGGTGGTCAGCAACCAGCCGCCCCACAACACGATCGCCGCCCGGGCCGGATCGGTCCGCGGCGCGCGCCGGGTCGCCCACAGACCCACCACCAGCAGGATCAGCGCGGCGGGCAACAACCAGGAGATCTGGCCGCCCATTTCGGCGTTGAACAGCCGGTCCCACCCGGTGGCACCCCAGTTGCCGCCGCCACCGCGCGGCCCTCCGCCGCCGCCCACGCTGCCGGTCTCGTTGCCGTTGAGCCGGCCGAGGCCGTTGTAACCCAGCGTCAGTTCGAGGATCGAGTTGTGTTGCGAGCCGCCGATGTAGGGACGGGACGATTCCGGCCACAATTCGACGATCGCGATCCACCAGCCGCCGGCGACCAACAACGCGAGCCCGGACCACAGCAGTTGCCGTACCCGACGCCAGAAGCCGACCGGCGCGCAGACCAGGTACACCAGCGCGAAGGCGGGCACGATCAGGAACGCCTGGAGCATCTTGGCCAGGAACCCGAAGCCCACACACGCACCGGCCAGCAACAGCCACCGGGTGCTCGCGTGCTCCTGGGCGCGCAACACCGCGTATCCGGCGACGGTCAGCAGCAGCACCAGCAGCGCGTCCGGATTGTTGAACCGGAACATCAACGCCGCGACCGGGGTCAGGGCCAGCACGGCACCGGCCAACAGCCCGGCCCAGGCCGGGAATCGGCGCCGTACGGCCAGGTAGAGCACACCGACCGTGGCCACCCCCTCCAGCGCCTGCGGGACCAGGATGCTCCACGCGTTGACGCCGAAGACCCGGGCGGACAGGCCCATCACCCACAGCGACGCCGGGGTCTTGTCGACGGTGATCGAGTTGCCCGCGTCCGAGGACCCGAAGAAGAACGCCTCCCAACTCTGCGTCCCGGCCTGAACGGCGGCCGAATAGAACGAGTTCGCCCAGCCCGAGGCGCCCAGGCCCCAGATGTACAGCAGACCGGTCCCGATCAGCAGCGCGAGCAACGCGGGGCGCACCCAGGGCGCATCCGCCTCGCGTCCGCGAGCCAGTCGGGCGTACCAGGGCCGTCGCGTCGCCGCGCCGCTCCCGGGCACCGGGATGGGCAGCGGAGCCACCACGGCGGTCATGCGTCCTCACCTGCCGAATCGATCGAACCGACCGGAGCGACCGAGCCGACCGAGCCGACCGAGCCCGACGAGACCGGCGAACCGGTCGACCCCGCCGAACCGGCCGCACCGCGCGTGGCGTTGGACGTGATCGAAGTCACCGAGGCAATCCGCGCGCCCGGGCCTGTCGCGCCCGCCGACCCGGCCGAACCCGCCGACCCGCCCGGATCCGCCGGGCCGCTCGGATCGTCCGGCCCACCCGGATCGTCCGGACCACCCGATCCCAACGCATGCACCGAAGCCACGACTCCCGCCGTACGAAACACCCACACCCGCAGCAGCAGGAATCGCACGATGGTGGCCACCGCCCCCGCCACGACCAGCGCGCCCACTTCGACCCCCCGCGCAGGCCGCTGCACGGCCCCGTGCAGGGCGCCCAGCGTCGCGCTGCTCAACGCGAGCCCGACCACGAAGGCCAGGCCGCCCTGGGCCTGATGGCGCCACACCCCGGCCCGCCCGCGTACCCCGAAGGTGAACCGGCGGTTGGCCGCGGTGTTCGCGATCGTGGTCATCGTCAGGGCCAGCGCGTTCGCGGCCAGCGGACCCATGTCACCGCGCAACAGGACGTACAGCAGCAGGTGCGCCAGCGTGCTGACCAGCCCGATCAGCGCGAAGCGCGGGAGTTGCACGCGCATGGACGCCGGCAGCCGCGCGTCGCGCACCCGCGCCGGGACCGACACCCGGAACGTTCCCGCCGCGATCCGCCTGGCCACCCGCGCCATGCCGCGCAGATCGTCCAGCGCGGTGTGCCACACGTCGACCCGACTGTCCGGGTCGTCGATCCAGTCCACCGGGACCTCGTGGATGCGCAACCCGTTGCGCTCGGCGAGCAAAAGCAGTTCGGTGTCGAAGAACCACTCCTCGTCGTGCACATGCGGCAGCAACGCCTGCGCGACCACCGTGCGCGCCGCCTTGAAGCCGCACTGCGCGTCCGAGAAGTGCGTCGCGAACACCCCGCGCAGCAGCAGGTTGTAGGACCGCGAGACCACCTCGCGGCGCGGCCCGCGGACCACCGCCGCCGAACGGGCCAGTCGGGTGCCGATGGCCAGATCGCTGTGGCCGCTGACCAACGGCGCGACCAGCGGCAGGAAGGCGTCCAGGTCGGTGGACAGGTCGACGTCCATGTACGCGACCACGTCCGCGTCGGACTCGGCCCACACCTTGCGCAGCGCCCGGCCGCGACCCTTGCGGTCCAGGTGCACCGCACGTACGTGCGGCAGTTCGCGGGCCAGCTCGCGGGCCACCCGCCAGGTCGCGTCGGTGCTGGCGTTGTCCGCGATGACGATGCGGAAGGCGTACGGGAATCCGCCGAGCAGATAGGCGTGCAGTCGATGCACGCTCGCGGCCAGGACGTGTGCCTCGTTGTACACGGGCACCACCACGTCCACGATCCGCGTGCGAATCGGTGTCGTCAGGCTCATGCCGCGACGGTGTCGAGACGGCCTGGGAGCCGTCTGAGGCGTTTCTTAAGGCGGGATGAGAATCGATGTGCGGCCGGAAACCGGGGTAGCGCCGGCAGTCGGCCGGATGGGGGCTGGCGCGGACGGCCGTGGGATGCGAATCTCGCGTTTCGAGACGCCGATGCTGCCGATCGCAAGACGGGCGCGGCGCGACACAGCGATTCGGAGGTCGGATGAACACCTCGGCGGGTAGCTCAGTGGGCGCGGATTCCGCGCAACCGTTCGTGGAGGCCGTCGAGATCCCGGCCGGGGAATGGGTCTTCAACGCCCGAGTTGCCGGACCGGCGAACGGCCGCCCGGTGTTGTTCCTGCACGGGTTCCCGCAGACATCCGCCTCCTGGACGGCGCAACTCCTGGGCCTGGCCCGGGCCGGCTACCGGGCGATCGCCTTCGACCAGCGCGGCTACTCGCCAGGCGCCCGGCCGCCCCAGGAATCGGCTTACGGGCGCGACGAGTTGGTCGGCGACGTGTTCGCCGTACTGGACACGCTGGGCCTGTCCCGGGTGGATCTGGTCGGGCACGACTGGGGCGGCGCGCTCGCGTGGCAGGTCGCGGGGTTGCGGCCGGAGCGGTTGCGCACGCTGACCGTGGTGTCCACGCCGCACCCGGCCGCACTCGCCGCGGCGGTGCGCGACGACAGCAGCGGGCAGCGGGAACAGTCTTCGTACATCAACCTGTTCCGCACCCGCGGGGTCGCCGAGGAGAAGCTGCTGGCGGACGACGCGGCCTACCTGCGGGCGGCGTTCGCCTCGCTCCCGACCGAGATCACCGAACGCTACCTCGCGGTGCTGCGTGAACCGGGCGCGCTCACCGGGGCGTTGAACTGGTACCGGGCGATCGACCCGAAGGTGCTGCGGGACATCGGCGAGATCGAAGTCCCGACCCTCTACGTCTGGAGCGACCGGGACACGGCGCTCGGACGCACCGCCGCCGAGGCCACCGCCGCCTCGGTCGCAGGCCCATACCGCTTCGAGGTACTCGCCGACGTCGACCACTGGGTCCCCGAGAACGGCGCGCAAGCCCTGACCGCCCTACTACTGGAGCACCTGGCGGCCTTCCCCCGGGAGTGACCCGCGCTCCGCCCGGTCCCATCGTCGGGCCCGGGCGGACCCGATCACAGTCGGGACCATTCTGCGCCGTGTTTGCCATCCGCGCTCGAAGCACCAAGTGGGCTCCATCACGGCGCTTTGCGCGCCCAGGGGAAGACGACGTCGTCGTGCCCGAACCTGGGCAGCAGGAAACGCCACGCCTCATGACGCGATGGAGTCGCCGGAAATACCTGGACCCTGATCGCCTGTTCCAGTTCGATTCGCAGATCCCCGATTTCAGCGACGGCGATGGAAAGGATGCGTGGTTTTGCGCGGCTCAGGACACCTTCGACGACTTCCGCCCCACGGTCGTACGCATACTCCTGTTCCCGGTCCGCAGATGGAGGGGAACCTTCGGGTAGGCGTCGATACAGGTCCTCGGACCCAAGCACGATCCGATTGCCTTGCAACAAGCGGAATGGACATTGAATATGCAACGCATATGCGCGGCCGGTTCGAGCAGGTCCGCCGTCCGTCGTCGTCAACGGGACCTCGTCTCCGAACCCGAGGGTTGCCATGCTTTCAAACCTGCCGATCTCGTGAAATGTCAGACCGACCACGCGTTGCAGACTCTCATTCACCCGCTCCAGTTCGAAGCTCATTGCCGCCCTCCTCCAAACATATGCCGGACTTCAGCCAAGACGCCTTGATAGCCGTAGCCCTTCCCGGAGATCTCATGATGCACGCGCTCCACTTCCGCAGGAGTCAGTGTGCGACCAATCTCACCTTGCACGACTACGATGGCGTCCCTGGCTTGTTTGTTCTGCCTCTCGTGGTCTTGGGTGGTGTCGTATCCATCGCCGTCCCCGTTACCTGGATCCCAGTCGGGAATAGGGAATGAATAGGGCTCGTCATCGGGTGATCCCGTGCCGCAGTGAATGAGACCGAGAGGGTCCTGAAGTGTGAGCGGATTGGTCACATAGCCATGGTTGTTGTGAGCCGCCGCAAGCCCTAAAGGGTCGGCAGATTGGTAGGATGCGATCTCTGGTCGATAATATCGGAACAGATTATAGCTCGAATCTGTTTCGGCATCATAGTACTGACCGGGGAATCGAAGAAGGCAAACGACGTCTGCGGCCGCCTCGGTGGACGCTCCCCACAAGCTCGGCCGTGAGCGCCAGGAAACCTCACTGGTCGAGGACACCAATTCGGTGGGTGTGCCGACCAAATCCGTGAGGATCGCGTAGAAACGTCGGTCTATCTCGTCCTGAGTGGAGTGCTTGAAATCGGTTTGGGTCAGCGGGCGGTGGGTTCCCGGCGCGTAGTCCCACGTGGTGACTTCACCTGCGTTCGTCGACTGCTCGGCGAGTCTATTGCCGTCCCAGGTGAAAGAAATTCGCTCACCGAGTTCCTGGTCGTCGACGATCCGTCGTTTCTCGACCCGACGCCCGAGGGGGTCGTATGTGTATTTCCACTGCTCACCCGCCGGTGTCACAACGTGGGTCAGACGGTCATCGGCATCCCACGAGTACCGCCAGACTCTACTTTTCCCCGACAAGGTTTTGCGTGTCACACGGGCGATGCGTCCTTGATCGTCGTGAATATAGTGGGTGCGGCCGGCGCGGCGGACCAATGTCCCTTTAGTCTCCCGACCACCTTGATCGTGGTTATCGGAACCCGGCCAGAATGCATCCGTGACGTTGCCGATCGCATCGTATGCGTAGCGTTCCGACCAGTTGTGGCCGTGGACTGCGGTAACCCTCCCCATCTGGTCGAGATCATAAGTACGAATTCCGGTCGCTTGATCCTCCAATGATGTGACGAAGCCATCCGCGCGATAGCTGTACTCGCGATGGGTAATCCGCTCGGGCGCCCCGCTTGGATCCAGAGTAGCGATCAGTTTATTTTGTTCCGAGCCGGCGCTGAGGGATTGAGTTCTCAATCGTCCTGCGATATCCCAGGTTGTGGCGAGGTTGAGACTCGAACCGAAGGCTCGCCCGACTTCACGGCCCGCCTCATCGTAAGTAAAAACCATCGTCTCGTCCGCCGTGGTCAGCGCGACCGGCCGACCAGCGGCATCCCAACGCCACTCGGCGATTGCGCCGTTCGGGGTTTCGCGACGCGTACGCTGTCCTACTTCGTCATATGTGTTGGCCAACACATGACCGTTGCTGTTCTCTTCGACGACTCGACCGGCCATGTCGCGTTTCAAGGCAAGATGCACGTCGCGGTTTGTCGCTTGGATCAGGCGGCCGCAGGCGTCGTACGCGAAGGTGGTGGTGTGCCCATCGGCTTCGAGCCGCTGGGAGACCAAGCGACCCATTGTGTCACGAGCGTACGAGACGACCTCGGCTGCGCCGTTGCTGCGCAGAATCAACCGGCCCGATGGATCGTGGCGGTAGGTGATTTCCCGGCCGTCGAAGTCGGTCTCGGCGATCAGGCGACCTCCCGGGTCGTATTCGTACGTCCAGGTCTGTCCGTGTGGGTTGGTGACCTCGGTCAGTCGAAGCTCGGTGTCGTAGGCAAACTCGTATCGCACTCCATCGGGGTCGATCCGGGCCGCAGGTAAATCGAAGTGAGCCACCTCGAAGCGGGTGATCCCTCCCACCGCGTCGCACTGCTCGATCAGGTTTCCTTCGCCGTCCCAGATCCACGTCTGGTGTGCGCCGTCCGGGCCTTCGCGCCGGCAGGGTCGGCCCTCGGGAGTCCAAGCTTGGCGGGTTACCGCGCCGTCGGGTGCGGTAGTGGCAACCACCCGGCCCCAGGCATCACGTTCGTACGTCGTGACGCCACCTGACGGATCGACCATCCGAGTGAGCAGACCAGCGGGGTTCCGCGTCATCGTTGTGGCGGCCCCGAGTGAGTTCGTGGCAGATGTGATGGCGCCGTATTCGTCGACATCGAAGACCGTGGTGTTTCCGGTGGAGGTTGTTGAAGTGAGAAGATTTCCTCGTGCCGAGTATGTATACAACCGAACCGAATCCCCGGGACCGGTCACCCGAACGGGGAGACAAACAGGCCCGTCATACTCCGTGGTTATCTGCGTGCCGTCGGGGCGCTCGATGCCCAGCACGTTGCCAAGGTGGTCGTATGTGTATCGGGTTGTGTGCCCGGATCGGTCCGTGACGGCGAGGAGTTGGTGCCATTGGTCCCACTTCTTGACGACGGTGTGGCCGATCGGGTCGACTATTCGCTCGACCTGTGACCACTCGTTGTAGGCGTACTTGCTGATGTCGCCGAGGGAGTTTGTGTAGTAGGTGACCCGGTACGTGTCGTCGTAGCGGAAAGAACCGCTCAGGTATCCGTCGGACCCGCACGCACGTACGCACCGACCTGCGGAGTCGTACTCGTAGTGATACTCGGTTCCGTTGCGATCGCACCACGAGATCATCCGGTGTTCGTCGTCGTAGGTGAAGCGCTGGGCCGCACCGCTGGAGTCGAACACCTCCGTCAGGTCGCCCCGCTCACTGTACCCATAGCGCACCAAAACCAACTCGTCGCCCGCAGACGGAAGATGACTCTCCGGATGTGTGTCGAGCAGGCGCAGGGTGACGATCCGACCCATTGCCGTGTCCACGGCGATTTGGTAGCCGCCGTTGTGTCGGACCCCGATGAGGGTGCCGTGGTCGTCGTATTCGATTGCGATGGCGTTGCCGTTGCGATCGATGATGGATTCGAGGAGGAAGATCCTCGTGTTGGCGATTGGGCGGAACGTCAACCCCAGACCGAGCTTCGGTTTGCCGATCACGACCGCTCCGTCCGGCTGACCGTCCCAGGCCAGTGGCCAGCGCGAGCCGCCGTATGGAAGTACGAATCGGTCCGGCTCGGGCATCGGATACCGCAGGGTCACTCCGTCGGCGGACCGGAAGACGACCCCGTCCTGGTCGAACTCCACATGCTGGTCGAGTACCGATGCCCACGATGCGCCGAAGTGGCGGCCGTGGCGGTAGGAGGATCGGTGATCGCGCCCGAGCACGAGTGGTAGCACACCCGCCAATCGCAGATCGATCTGCGTCAACGACACCTCGCCGGTGACCGGATCGACGGGATCCCCGCAGGACTCACACGTCTCCTTCGGGCGGTCCTTTTTGCTCAGATCGACCGGATCGGGGGCGTCCGGTCGGGCGATTGTCACCGCCTTGCTGCCGCCGCCTGTCAGCACCGAGATGAGCAGGTCGGGGGCGGTGAGACCGAGGGCTCGTGCCGGGTTCTTGCTCCACTCCTCCCAGTTGACCGCGTCCTTCGCGAACCCCACGGGGTCGCTGAACGCCTGTTGGTAACCGGCAGCGATCTGCTTGAGGTCCGTCAGGTAGGCCCCGGGTTCCGCGTACAGCCGGCCCGGGTTCAGCATCGCGGCCGTCTCCACCAGACCGACCACGCTGTCCTTCGCACCGCCCCCGAAGCTGGTGAGCGCTGTGGTGATCGGGTCACCGCCGCTGGGTGCCGCCTGGATGCCCTTGTCGATGCTCTCGGTGAAGCTCTCCTGAGCGTCCTTGAGTCGGGCCCGGATCCGGCCCAACTCCTCCTCGGCCTCTTTGAGTCGTTCCTTGCCCAAGTCCTTGTCGGGGGTCGACGGGGCCACGTTGTTGTTCCGGGCGGTCTCGCGGTCGATCTGCCACTGCGCCGACCATGCGCGCGCCGCGTTTGCCTCCGGGATTACCCGCGCCGCGACGTCTGCCTGCGCCTGCCGCAACGCACCCGCATATCCGCGCAACGCGTTCGCCGCATCGGTGAAATGCCGAACGGCCTTGTCCAGGGTCTTCGGCAGATCCTCCATCTGGCCGACGAACCCCTCGGCAGCCTTGCCGCCCCACTCCTCAATCTTCGCCATGGGCCGCATTCGACCGGCCGCGTCCGCCGACGAGGTCGAATACAAGGCGAACGTATCCGCCAGCGTCTCCAGGACACTTGCGTCACCCGGGATCAGGTCCGTGACGACCGGGCAATCGGGAATGCTGTTCTTGCCCACAGAGCCCACCCCTACTTCGCCGCAGGCGCGGCAGAAGCCGGCGGAGTCTGGCCGGCCGGGGGAACCGGCGGGTTCGGCGCGAGCGGATTCGGTTGCCGAGGGATCCCGGCGTTCTGTGACAGCTGCTCGAGGGGCCCGGGCGGAACAGGGACGAACCCCTGCTGCGCCTGATGCTCGGCCAACTCGTAGTTGGCAACCACCTGTTGGAGTGCTGCGGCGATCGCCGACCCCTGCTTCACCACCACACCCATGGCATGACCCCACTCATGGACGAAACGCCGCACGCCGTTCGTCACAGGATCCGAACCGCACCGCTCGACCCCGGCCGCGATCTGGCCATCGTCCTTCCAGATCCGATCCGCCACCTGCAGCGTTGCGATCAACGGATCCACAGTCTTTCGCAGATGATCCACAGTGACCTGAAAGCTTCCGCCGCCACCGTCCGGCACCGCGTCAACCATGAATAGTCGCCCCCAGCACAGAGTCGAACAAGGATCCGGTAACTCTAATGGAGTCATCGGACACGTCCCGTAAGGTTTTTGCTCCCGGGGCAGCGTGCTCGGGTGTGGTGTCAGGGGCGGCGGGTGTTGTCGGGGTAGCGTGGGTGTTCGGGGAGGCCGAAGTGCTCACAGGGCATCTCGAAGACATGGTGCGGCAAGGTCGGAGACCGGCGAGCAGCGCGGCCATGCGATCGTCGGGGAACTCAAGTCCCGCAGTAGCGGGCGGATCGCCCTGCCGGGTGGGGCCGTCCACCCGGCGCTGCGCTGCCTGGAGGGTGCGGCCTGATCGCCGGCCGCCGGTCCGTACACGGCGGGCGTTGCCGCAGCTACGAAGTCGCCCGGGTGGGTCGTCGGGCACCAACCGAAGAGCGTTCCTCGTGGCGGGAGTTCACCTCGGTGCCCTCCGATGTCCTGGGGGCGGAGCCGGGATGGGCCGAGACGTCGTGACCGGGATCGGTAAGCGGACCGGCCCGGCCGAGGGCGCGTGTCGCGCCGGTGCCGAGTGGGGATTCGCGATCGTGGTGGCCGAGGCGTACGACGGGGCAGTCCAGCGAGGCGGTGTGCACTGCGTGGCCACGACCTGGCGTTGGCTGCGGCGGTGAGCGCGGCCATGGGAACCGGCGGGCAGGGTCGGCAAGGGCCGTTTTGGGATGTGGTGGCGGGGCGGGTGGCGCCGCCGCCGGCGGCGTTGTTGCTCGGGTGGGAGTTGGTCGAGGTCGATCCGGAGCGGGGCACCATCGAGGTGGCGTTCGCGGCCGACGAGCGGTTCGTGAACCCGGTCGGGGTGATCCAGGGCGGCTTCCTGGCCGCGATGCTCGACGACACCCTCGGGCCGGCGCTGGTCGCCACGTTGCCGCCGGACCGGTTCGCGCCGACGCTCGACCTGCACGTGCAGTTCCTGCGGCCCGCCCGCCCCGGCCGGCTGTTGGGACGCGGGCGGATCGTGCAACGGGGCCGGGAGGTGTGCTTCCTCGCCGGTGAACTCGTCGGCTCCGACGGCAAACCGGTGGCCGTGGCGACCGCGACCGCATGCATCCGGGTGGTCGGTCAGGCCCCGTCCGGCGGATCCTGACGGATCGGGCCGGGTCGTCCGGAGCCGGGCGGCGCGCCCCACCAGGATCCGCCGGACAGGGCCCGGCGCCCCCCGGACGGGGCCCGCGCTCACCCCGGCGTGCCCGGCAGCCGTATCCGCGCGATCGTGCCGGGCCCGTCGGCGGCCGGCTCCAGGGCCACCGTGCCGCCCGCCTCGGCGACCGTGCGGGCCACGATGGCCAGCCCCAGACCGGAGCCGGGCAGGCCGCGGGCGGCGGGCGCGCGCCAGAAGCGCTCGAAGACGTAGGGGACATCGGCGGCGGCGATCCCGGGCCCGTGGTCGCGCACGGTGAGTTCGCCGTCCCGCAGGCGCACCGACACCGTGGCCTCGGCGCCGGAACCGCCGAACTTGAGCGCGTTGTCCAGCAGGTTGACCACCGCCCGCTCCAACGCCGCCGGCTCGCCCCGCACGAACCAGGGTTCGATCTCCGTCTCGATCCGGGCATCCGGCGCCCGCAACCGGGCCCGCTCGACCGCGCGTTCGATCGCGATGTGCAGCCCGGCACTCGTGCTCGGCGGCGTGCTGGGCACGTGCTCCGGGCGGGCCAGCAACAGCAGGTCGCCGACCAGGTCGGAGAGTTCGACCAGTTGCGCCTTGACGTTGTGCAGCAGGCGCTCCTTGTCGGCGCTCGGGATCGGCCGTCCGCTCTGCTCGCTGCGCAACAGCAGGTCGGTGTTGGTGCGCAACGACGTGAGCGGCGTGCGCAGTTCGTGCCCCGCGTCGGCGATCAGCCGCTGTTGGCGCAGCCGGGACGCCTTGAGCGAGGCGGTCATCGCGTTGAACGAACGGCCCAGACGCGCGATCTCGTCCTTGCCCGCGACCGGGATCACGATGTCCAGATCCTCGGTGCGGGCCACGTGCTCGGCCGCCTCGGTGAGCCGGTCCACCGGCCGCAGCGCGGCCCGCGCCACCAACAGGCCCAGCGTCGCGGCGCCCAGGATGCCGATCGCGCTCACCACCGCCAGCCACACCGCGAGGCTGTCCAGCGAACTCTCGATCTCGGCCAGCGGTCGGGACACCGACACCGCCGTATCCCGACTCACGTGCTGCGTCATCACCCGGACGTGCTTGCCGTCCTTGGCCGTCGCGTCGTGGAAGACCACCTTGTCGTCCTCCGCCGCGTTCGCCGCCGCGACCTCCTTGTCCGCCGCGTGCACCGGCACCGGGGCGACCGGGTCGGTCGTGGTGCCCAACTGCGTGCACGACCACCCGTCGGCCCGGACCACCTGGTAGGTCAACAGGCCACGCTGGAACGGCGGTGCGGGTCGGCCGCAGATGTCGGCGATGGTGGCGCTGGGCCCACCGCGCGGGTTCATGAACGGCGTCCCGGTGGCGGCCAGCGTCCGGTCCATCTGCTCGCGGAGCTGATTGCGCGTCAATACCCAGCAGGTCACCGCCGCCGCCGCGACGGCGAGTGCGACGGCGAGCGCGGTGAGCAGCGCCAGGCGGGCGCGCAGCGGCAGGTGACGATGCATCAGGCCGGCGTCTCCGCCGCACGCAGTACGTAGCCGACGCCGCGCACGGTGTGCACCAGTCGGGGGAGCCCGCCCGCCTCGGTCTTGCGGCGCAGGTACATCACGTAGACGTCGAGCGAATTGGACGCGGGCTCGAAGTCGAACCCCCAGACGTTGCGCAGGATCTGCTCCCGGGTCAGCACCTGACGCGGGTGGGTGAGCAAGAGTTCCAACAGGGTGTACTCCGTTCGGGTCAGATCGATCGGCCGGCCCGCCCGGGTGACCTCACGCGAGGCGGTGTCCATCCGCAGGTCGGCGAACGCGAGCGCGTCGTCCGCCGTCTCGGTCGGGCCGGACATCGCGCTGCGCCGCAGCAGCGCCCGTACCCGGGCCAGCAGTTCGTCCAGCTCGAACGGCTTCACCAGGTAGTCGTCCGCGCCCGCGTCCAGCCCGGTGACCCGGTCGCCGACCGCGTCGCGGGCGGTGAGCATCAGCACCGGGAGCGTGTCGCCCCGGGCGCGCAGTCGCCGGCACGCGGTGAGGCCGTCCATCCGCGGCATCAACACGTCCAACAGGACCAGATCCGGCGCGTCGCCGGCGATCGCGCTGAGCGCGGCCACGCCCTCGTCGGCGAGGGTGACCCGGTAGCCCTCGAAGCGCAGGCTGGATTCGAGCGCCTCGCGTACGGCGGGCTCGTCGTCCACGACGAGGATGTGCGGCGTTCCGGTGTCGGCGGCGGGCGTCATGGCGAGCGGCTCCTTCATTCGGCGGACCCGGGGATCGATTACTGCGGGTGGCCCCACGGTCGCACGCGGACACCCTCCGTGTGGACTCGGCACTATGCGTGTCGTGCCAATGTGCGCGCTGGACATGAAAGGAACATGAAAGCGACGCCGTTCGATCGAAGGTGACCCGCTCATGTGAGGATCTAGGGCCACGGCACCAGTATCGCGAGCGGCAACTCCCGCCGGTCGCGGCGCTGGGCCCGCGCGACCCGGTCACCCCCGGCCGTCGCGCCGACCGCCCCGAACCCGGAGGAGAACCGTGGACGCCGAGCCGGCACGCATCAACCTGGACGCCGAACCGGAACACCCGACGCCGACCGACGACCCGGCGCGGATGACCCTGGACGACGGGATCGCGACCATCACCCTGGACTCGCCCGCCAACCGCAACGCACTCTCCGCCCGCCTGGTCGCCCGACTGCGGCACCACCTGGCCGAGGCCGGCGTGGACGAGCGGGTGCGCGCGGTGGTGCTCACCCACACCGGACCGACCTTCTGTTCGGGCATGGACCTGCGCGAGGCGGCCGAGGGCGGCATGGCCCAGGGCGCGGAGCAACTGCTCGCGCTGCTGCGCCTGGTGGTGGAGGTGCCGGTGCCGGTGGTCGCGCACCTGCGCGGCAACGCGCGCGCGGGCGGCATCGGTCTGGTCGGGGCCGCCGACCTGGCGATCGCGCCCGCACAGGCCACGTTCGCCTTCACCGAGGCGCGGTTGGGGCTCAGCCCGGCGGTGATCTCGCTGACCACGGCGCCGCGGATGGACCCGCGCTCGGTGTCGCGCTACTTCCTCACCGGCGACGTGTTCGACGGCGTCGAGGCCGAGCGGATCGGGCTGCTCACCCGCGCGGTGGACGGCGTCGCCGGCGCGGACGACGCGGTCGCGGCGCTGGTCGCCTCGTTCCGACTGTGCTCGCGCCAGGGGCTGATCGAGTCCAAGAAGCTCACCACCGGAGCGCTCCGGGCCGGCTTCGATCGGGACGGTCGGGCCCTCGCGCAGCGCTCCGCCGAGTTGTTCGCCTCCGCGGACGCGACCGAGGGCATGGCGGCCTTCCGGGAGAAGCGCGCGCCGAAGTGGGTGACCGGGTGAGCGAACACCCGCGGGCGCCGCGTCGGCCGGGCATCGGCGGGCGGTACGTGGTGACTTCGGCCGATTCGGCCCGGACGAACCGGTGCCGCGGGTGAACGAGGGACTGTTCCGGCTGCCCCGGAAGCGGGTCGAACTCGCGCCCGGGGCCTGGCACGTACCGGACTGGCTCACGCTCGACGAGCAGCGCGAACTGGTGGTGGCGGCGCGGGCCTGGGCCGCGCCGCCGGCCGGTATGCGGCACGTGGTGATGCCCTCGGGCGGCGTGATGAGCGTGCGCAGCGTGTGCCTGGGGCTGTACTGGGAGCCGTATCGCTACACCGAGCAACTGCCCACCGGCGAGCGGGTGAAGCCCTTTCCGCCGCTGCTGGGCGCGTTGGCCCGGCGGGCGGTGGCCGAGGTGTACGGATCGAGCCCGAGCGACCCGTACGACATCGGCCTGGTCAACTTCTACGACGCGAACGCGAAAATGGGCCTGCATCGGGATGCCGACGAGGACTCGCCGGCCCCGGTGGTGTCGCTGAGCATCGGCGACACCTGCGTGTTCCGCTTCGGCAACACCGAGACCCGCACCCGTCCGTGGACGGACGTGGAGCTGCACGGTGGCGACCTCGTGGTGTTCGGCGGCCCGTCCCGGCTCGCCTACCACGGGGTGCCCAGGATCCGCCCCGGCACCGGGGATCCGGCCACCGGCCTGGCCGGCGGGCGGCTCAACATCACCATCCGGGCATCGGGTCGACCCGGCCGATGACGGCGCGTCCCCGAGGCCGCCAAGCCCGCTCGCCGCACCCACCCTCGGGTCGCCGCGCCCGGCCCCGCAGTCTCTGCCCGTGGGACGGGGTTGACGGATCACGCCCGGGAAGGGAACTCTCGTACGAGTAACCGAACGGAGTCGGTCGATCACCCCTCGGATTCCTCGGGGGAGTCCGGGTCCACCACGAGGCATCGTCGCGGCTCGAACAGGGCCGACCGGGCGAGCCGTTGGGAGCGTCATGTCGTCGCAACGCCGTCGGGTCGGTCCGCTCATCGCCTTGAGTGCCGCGGCCCTGGTGGCATGTGGCGGCCCGGCCCGGTATCAGGCGGTGGTCTCGGCGTCGCCGGCGGCCGCCGCCGGCCCGTGCCGGTCCGCGGTCGCCCGCGGGGAGTTACCCGGGTGGGCGCGCTCGGGCCTCGCGCCGGGGGCGTCCGCCCCGCACGTGTTCGGCGCGCGCGGGGAGATCGTCGCGATCCTGCTCGGCTATCCGTACTCGGCCCCGGCCAAGCCCGGCCGGCCCAGCAGGATCCTGTGGGCGGCCCGCCCGGGCCCGACCGACGACGACCGGCCGAGCCGGGCGCTGCACATCGAGGCGACCCTGGTCGGCGGCAGCCACTTCGTCACCCGCGAGCTGGCGAACGGCCCCGGCCCGGCCGACATCGACCTGCCCGCGCCCGGCTGCTGGCACCTGGACCTGTCCTGGTCCGGCCGCACCGACGCGGTGGACATCCCGTACGAGGTCGGTTAGGCCAACCTCCGGCGGCCCCCTCGCCGCTAGGGCGTCGCCGCCGCCGCGAGGGCGCCCAGGGCCATCCGGTGCAACATCGGCGCCAGGATGCGCTGCGGGGTGCGCAGGGTGTGCGGGGTCGAGTTGATCAGGCCGAAGGCCGCGTGCACCGCCGCGCGCGCCTCGCGGTCCTCCAGTCGGCCCGGATGGGCCTTGAGGGCGACGTCGACCCAGATCTCCACGTACGCGCGCTGCACCCGGCGGATCCGGTGCCGCTCGGCCGTGGGCACCTGGTTGAGCGCGTGGTCGTGCAGCGTGATCAGGTCCGGGTGGCGCAGCGCGAAGTCGACCTGCCCCTCGATCAGCGCCGCCAACGCCTGCGCCGGATCCTCGATCGCGGCCCGCTCCCGCCCCCTGGCCAGGAGTTTCTCGCTGATGTCGACCAGCAACTCGGTCAGCATCGCCTCCTTGCCCCGGAAATGCTTGTACAGCGCGGGGCCGCTGATGCCCACCGCCGCGCCGATGTCGTCCATGCCCACGCCCTGGTAGCCGCGCTCGGCGAACAGTCGGGCTGCCACCTGCAGGATCTGCTCTCGACGGCTCATGGTCATGTGTCCATGCTAGACACTCGGATTAACCGTGGTTAACCTCGGGGGCAGGTGAACGCAGGTTAACTTGAGGCGGTGTCATGGAGAGCGTGCTCGGCACAGCCGCCGACCCGGGGGCGAAGACGTACCGGGCCAACGCGGAGGCACACGAACGCGCGGTCGGCGAGCTGCGCGACCGGCTGGCGGCAACCGCCCTGGGCGGCGGCGAACGCGCCCGGGAGCGGCACACCGCGCGCGGCAAATTGCTGCCGCGCGACCGGGTGGAGGCGTTGCTCGACCCGGGCACGCCGTTCCTGGAGGTGGCCCCACTGGCCGCCGACGGCATGTACGGCGGCGACGCGCCGGCCGCCGGGATCATCGCGGGCGTCGGCCGGGTGGCCGGCCGCGAATGCGTGATCGCGGCCAACGACGCGACCGTCAAGGGCGGCACGTACTACCCGATGACGGTCAAGAAGCACCTTCGGGCGCAGGAGATCGCACTGGAGAACCGGCTTCCGTGCCTGTACCTGGTCGACTCCGGCGGCGCGTTCCTGCCGATGCAGGACGAGGTGTTCCCCGACCGGGACCATTTCGGGCGGATCTTCTTCAACCAGGCGCAGATGAGCGCCAAGGGCATTCCGCAGATCTCCGCGGTGCTCGGCTCGTGCACCGCCGGCGGCGCGTACGTGCCGGCGATGAGCGACGAGACGGTGATCGTGCGCAACCAGGGCACGATCTTCCTCGGCGGCCCGCCGCTGGTGAAGGCCGCGACCGGCGAGGTGGTCAGCGCCGAGGACCTGGGCGGCGGCGACGTGCACGCGCGCATCTCCGGCGTGGTCGACCACCTGGCGAGCGACGACAAGGACGCGCTGCGGATCGTCCGCGACATCGTCGGCACCCTCGGCGACCGCCCGCAACTGCCGTGGGACGTGCGCGAGATCGAGCCGCCGGCGGTCGACCCGGCCGGGCTCTACGGGGTGGTCCCACCCGACGCGCGCACACCCTACGACGTGCGCGAGGTGATCGCCCGGATCGTGGACGGCTCGCGCTTCCACGAGTTCAAGGGCGAATACGGCACCACGCTGGTCACCGGGTTCGCCCGGATCCACGGCCACCCGGTGGGCATCGTCGCCAACAACGGCATCCTGTTCGCCGAATCCGCGGTCAAGGGCGCGCACTTCATCGAACTGTGCGACCAGCGCGGCGTGCCGCTGGTGTTCCTGCAGAACATCACCGGCTTCATGGTCGGCAAGGACTACGAGCACGGCGGCATCGCCAAGCACGGCGCCAAGATGGTCACCGCCGTGGCCACCACGCGCGTGCCCAAGCTGACCGTGGTGATCGGCGGCTCGCACGGCGCGGGCAACTACTCGATGTGTGGCCGCGCGTACAGTCCGCGCTTTTTGTGGATGTGGCCCACCGCCAAGATCTCGGTGATGGGCGGCGAACAGGCCGCGACCGTGCTCGCCACGGTCAAGCGCGACCAGGTCGAGGCGAGCGGCGGGAACTGGACCGGCGAGGAAGAGTTCAAGCAGCCGATCCGCGACCAGTACGAGCGGCAGGGCAACGCCTACTACGCGACCGCGCGGCTGTGGGACGACGGGATCATCGACCCGCTCGACACCCGCACCGTGTTGGGGCTCGCGCTGACGGCGTGCGGAAACGCGCCGCTGGCGCAGCCGCAATTCGGTCTGTTCCGGATGTGAGGGGTCACGACGTGTTCGAGGCTGTACTGGTCGCCAACCGAGGCGAGATCGCGGTCCGGGTGATCCGCACGCTGCGCCGCATGGGCGTGCGGGCGATCACCGTCTACGGGCCGGGCGACGCCGACGCGCGGCACGTGCGCGAGGCGGACGTGGCGGTCGCGGTGCCCAGCTATCTGGACGTCGCCGCCGTGGTCGCCGCGGCGGTGCGATCCGGCGCGCGGGCGATCCACCCGGGGTATGGATTCCTGTCCGAGAACGCCGCGTTCGCCGCCGCCGTGGAGCAGGCCGGACTGGTCTTCGTCGGTCCGCCGGCGGGCGTGATCGAGCTGATGGGCGACAAGATCCGGGCCAAGGAGACGGTCGCCGCCTTCGGCGTCCCGGTGGTCCCGGGCGGTGGTGCGGCCGGCATGAGCGATGCCGAACTCGCGGACATCGCCCGCGAGATCGGCTTCCCGGTACTGATCAAGCCGTCGGCGGGCGGCGGTGGCAAGGGCATGCGCCTGGTGCACGACGGCGCGCTGCTCGCGGACGAGATCGCGGCGGCGCGGCGGCAGGCCAAGGGCGCGTTCGGCGACGATACGTTGCTGGTCGAGCGCTGGATCGACCGGCCCCGACACATCGAGATCCAGGTGCTCGCCGACACCCACGGCACGGTCGTGCACCTGGGCGAACGCGAGTGCAGCCTGCAGCGCCGACACCAGAAGATCATCGAGGAGGCCCCGTCCGCGCTGCTGGACGCGGACACCCGGGCCGCGATGGGTGCCGCCGCCGTGCGCGCCGCGCGGGCCTGCGGCTACGTGAACGCGGGCACCATCGAGTTCATCGTGCCGGCCGAGGATCCCGGCTCGTTCTACTTCATGGAGATGAACACCCGCCTCCAGGTCGAGCACCCGGTGACCGAACTGGTCACCCGGGTCGACCTGGTGGAGAGCCAACTGCGGATCGCCGCAGGCGCCGCGATCGGCAAGTCCGACGTGTCCATGCACGGCCACGCGGTCGAGGCGCGGATCTACGCCGAGGACCCCGACCGGGGCTTCCTGCCCACCGGCGGCCGGGTGCTGACGGTGTGCGAGCCGGACCTGGAGGGCGTCCGGGTGGACTCCGGGCTGCGCGAGGGCGGCGAGATCGGCAGCTCCTACGACCCGATGCTGGCCAAGGTGATCGCCTACGGCGACGACCGGGCGACGGCGATCAGCCGACTGCGGGCGGCACTTGCGCAGACCCGGGTGCTGGGCGTGACCACCAACCTGGGCTTTCTGTACCGGCTGTTGGGTGACCCGGCGGTGCTCGCGGGCGACCTGGACACCGGGCTGGTCGAGGCCAGGACGGACGACCTGACCGGGCACCCGGCCCCGCCGGAGGTGGCGGTCGCCGCGGCGCTGGCGGCGCGGGCCGAACGCGGGACCGGCACCGGCTGGGCGGATCCGTTCTCGGCGCAGACCGGGTGGCGGATCGGCGGGCCGGCCTGGGACACGCACGTGTTGCGGATCGGGCCGGGTGAGCCGATCGAGGTGCGGGTGCGCGGCGGCGAGGTGTCCGTGGACGGCGGCCCGCCGGTGCCGGCGTCGGTGCAGGTGGTGCCCGGGGGGCTCGCGGTCGGCCACGACGGCCTGACCAGGCGCTTCGACTACGTCGCCGAGTCGTCCGGGGTGCGCTGGCTCGCGTACGGGCCGGACACCTGGCGGGTGAGCGAGGTGGACACCGTGCGGGCCGAGGCGGCCGGCGGTGCGGCGGCCAGTGGCGCGCTGACCTCGCCGATGCCGGGCACCGTGACCGTGGTCAAGGCCGCGGTCGGCGACCGGGTCGGCCGCGGCCAGACCGTGGTCGTGGTGGAAGCGATGAAGATGGAACACGCGCTGACCGCGCCGTTCGACGGTGTGGTCACCGAGATCGGCGTGGCGGCCGGCGCGTCGGTGGCGATGGACCAGACGCTGGCGGTGGTGACGCCGGAGGCGGCGCGGGCCGATGCGGCGCCGGCCGCAGCGGGCGGAGAAGCGCTCGACGGGTCGCCCGCCGGCTCGCCCGATGGATCGCTCGACCGGGAGGCGAGGGCCTGATGACGCGACGATTGCCGGATACACACCGCGAATCCGGGCTGCCGGAGCGGGTGTTCATCCACGAGGTGGGTGCCCGGGACGGATTGCAGAACGAATCCGGGGTGGTGCCCACCGAGGCCAAGATCGAGTTCGTCCGCCGGCTGGCCCGCGCGGGTCTGCGCACGATCGAGGTGACCAGCTTCGTACCACCTAAGTGGGTGCCCCAACTCGCGGACGCCGCAGAGGTGTTCGCGGCGGTACGGGCGGATGCCGAGATTGCGACGGCGGACCGCCGGTTGCCGGTGCTGGTGCCCAACGAGCGCGGCTTCGACCGGGCGCTCGAACTGGGCGCCGATCGCATCGCGGTGTTCGGCAGCGCCACCGAGACCTTCGCCCGGCGCAACCTCAACCGCACGGTGGCCGAATCGCTGGCCATGTTCGCCCCCGTGGTCGAGCGGGCCGGCGCCGCCGGCATCGACACGCGCGGCTACCTGTCCATGTGCTGGGGCGACCCGTGGGAGGGGCCGGTACCGCTCGACCAGGTGGTCCGGGTCGGCAAGGCCCTGATCGAGATGGGCTGTTCGCAGCTCAGCCTGGGCGACACGATCGGCGCCGCCACGCCCGGACACGTCACCGCCCTGCTGACCGCCTTCGCCGAGGCCGGCGTGCCGGCCGAGCGAATCGCGGTGCACTTCCACGACAGCTACGGCCAGGCACTGGCCAACACGCTCGCGGCGCTGCGCTTCGGCGTGACCACCGTGGACGCCTCGGCCGGCGGCCTGGGCGGTTGCCCGTACGCGGACAGCGCGACCGGCAACCTGGCCACCGAGGACCTGGTCTGGATGCTGCACGGCCTGGGCATCGAGACCGGCGTCGACCTGGGCGAACTGGTCGCCACCAGCGTCTGGATGGCCGAACTGCTCGGCCGCCCCAGCCCCTCGCGCGCGGTCCAGGCGCTGATCGGCAAGCGGGTGGACGCACACGGCCTGGTGCTGCCCGACCCGAACTCCTGACGGCTGCACACCCGCAGCCGACCGACCACCCTCCGAAGGACCGGTGCCGCCACGAGCGCGCCGAGCCGCCCCGCACACCGAATCCGGGAGCCTGCCCCATGTTGGACCACCGCCTCGACGACGAGTACGAGCAACTGCGGCGCACCGTCGCCGAGTTCTCCAAGGACGTGATCGCGCCCGCGATCGGCGAGCTGTACGAGAAGCACGAATTCCCGTACGCCATCGTGCGCGAGATGGGACGGATGGGCCTGTTCGGGCTGCCCTTCCCGGAGGAGTACGGCGGCATGGGCGGCGACTACCTCGCGCTCGGCCTGGTCCTGGAGGAGCTGGCCCGCGTCGACTCCTCGGTCGCGATCACCCTGGAGGCGGCCGTCTCGCTGGGCGCGATGCCGATCCACCGCTTCGGCACCAAGGAGCAGAAGCAGACCTGGCTGCCCAAGCTGACCAGCGGGGAAATGCTCGGCGCCTTCGGCCTGACCGAGCCCGGCGGCGGCTCGGACGCGGGCGCCACGCGCACCACCGCGCGCCTGGACGAGGCGGCGGGGGAGTGGGTGATCAACGGCGGCAAGTGCTTCATCACCAACTCCGGCACCGACATCACCGGCTTCGTCACGGTCACCGCGGTCACCGGCACCAAGGGCGACGGCGGCAAGGAGATCAGCACGATCATCGTGCCCTCCGGCACCAAGGGCTTCACCGTGGCGCCGCCGTACTCCAAGGTCGGCTGGAACTGCTCGGACACCCGCGAACTGTCCTTCACCGACGTGCGCGTGCCCGCCGAGAACCTGCTCGGCGAACGCGGCCGGGGCTACGCCCAGTTCCTGTCCATCTTGGACGAGGGCCGGGTGGCCATCGCGGCGTTGGCCACCGGGCTGGCCCAGGGCTGCGTGGACGAATCGGTGCGCTACGCCGGCGAACGCGAGGCGTTCGGCCGGCCGATCGGCGCCAACCAGGCGATCGCCTTCAAGCTCGCCGACATGGAACTGCGCGCCCACAACTCCCGGTTGGCCTGGCGGCACGCGGCCTCGCTGCTGGTGCACGGCGAGCGCTTCAAGAAGGAGGCCGCGCTGGCCAAGCTGTACAGCTCGGAAAGCGCCGTCGACAACGCCCGCGAAGCCACCCAGATCCACGGCGGCTACGGCTTCATGAACGAATACCCGGTGGCCCGCTTCTGGCGCGACGCCAAGATCCTCGAAATCGGCGAGGGCACCAGCGAGGTCCAGCGCATGCTGATCGCCCGCGAGTTGGGCCTGCCGCGCTGATCACGACGGGACATCGACGCCGGCCTCCCGGGACGCTCGCCGTCCCGGGAGGCCGGCGTCCTGGGCAGGTGGGCGGCTTCACAGCGCAACGGCGCGGGTGACGGTGACAACAAGGATTCCGGCGCTGATCGTGTAGCGGACGAACACTCCCGTGATCGTCGCTTCCCGGCGATCTCGGTCGCTGCCGACCTGTACGGAGCCGGACCCGTAGGGCGCGTGGCCGATGGACGAGTCCACGGCGTCCTTGAAGGCCCGAACCTGCCCAAAGGACAGGGGTTTGAGGCCGTCTTCGGCCTCATTCGTGTATTGCACGCGATAGCTCATGTGATCGCGTTCCCGTCTCGGTCCACGCAGTCGCTGAAGTCGCCGGCCTTGAGGCGCTCATGTACAGCCTCGTCGTCCTCCTGGGCCTCCGGGGGAAGCGCCCAGTGCAGGATGGCGTCTCGTTCGAGTCGATCGAGCGGGGTCTCGTACATGACCTTGTCGAACTCGTCGCGGCGGTCCTCGGGCAGCGCCGCCCGAATCTCGGCGAGCGTGTTCGGCAACTCGATCCGCTCGCCACGGACGACGGTGGTCCTGGGCATGGATGGCCTCCCTTTCGCAGCGGCCATCCAGGATGGCATCGTTCCGTTCGCCAGGGACAGCCGGCGCACGCGGGCGCAACACGCGTCGGGGAGTGCGCCCCGCGACTCCGAACTCGCCGCAGGTCACAACCCCCGCAGCGAAATGCTTGAAGAGATGGGCTGGCGTCCCGGTCCGCTACGGAAATGCGCAGTGCGCGCTGCGGCTGCTCGGCGCTCCCCGTCGGCGGCGCATTGCCCGGACGGTTTCGACCGCGCGACCGCCCCGCCCCCGTGGTCCGAGGGGCGGGGCGGAATGCGGTGCGTCAGCGGGTGGCGGCGAGGAATGCGGACCATGCCTCGACGCTGGTGGTGATGACGGGAGACGGGTTGTGCTTGCTGTCCCGGACGCCGACCGTGCCGGTCAGCGGTGCAACCTCGACACAGTTTCCGCCCTCGCTGCCGCTGTAGGTCGACTTGCGCCACGCCGGCCTACCAAGACTTTTCACGGTCATAGCTCCCCTGCGATCTCCGCGATCAACTTGCGTGACTTCTCGATGGACTTGGCCTGCGCCCGGATAATGGCATACCTGTGACGGAAAATGCGGACCCGCTCCGGGTCGGCGATGACCGCGCCGTCACCCTGGCTTTCGGTGTAGGCACAGTATTGGCCGTCCGCCATCTCCAGCACCAGGATGGGCCCGTCGAGCCCTGCGTGTTCGACGCATCGCGTGGGCATGACTTGCAAGGTCACAGTGCGCATGTTCGCGCACTCCAAGAGCCGGTACAACTGGTCCTTGAAGACGGCATCACCTCCGATGGGCCTGCGGAGAACCCACTCGTCGATGATGAAGCTCAGAGCGGCGGCCGGCTTGCGGGTCAGCAATACCTGCCTGCTCAGTCGTCCCTCGACACGCTGCTCGATCTCGTCCTCGTCCAGTGGCGGACGCCGCGAGCTGATGACGGCCCTTGCGTACGCTTCGGTCTGTAGCAGACCCGGAATTACTGAGCTCTCGAACGAATCGAGGCCGAGGCACTCTGCCTCCACCGCAGCGGTGTCCGCGAAGAAATCGGCCACCTTCTCTCCTGCCAGGTACTCGGCGGACGTGGCGAGAGCACCACCGGTACTCAGCACCTCGTCCAATCTCGCCACCGTGGGCGGTAGTACGGGTCGATTGCCGGACTCGAAGGCGCGCACTGTCGAGGGTGCCTGGCCGATCAGCTTTCCGAGTTCCTCGACGGTAAGTCTCGCGGCCTTTCTGTGGAACCGGATCTGACTCCCGAAGATCCTGTACGCGGGTGATACACGCTTGGGTCGTTGTGACACCGCGCCGTCCTCCCTGACTGCGCTTGATACGACGGCCAGCCGTACGTTACGGGCGGAGTGTTCGACGACACGGTTCTCGGCGTCACTGCCGGCCATCTATCCAAGCTAAGTGGGGAACGGCACTCTCGGAGGCATGACAGCCGATCACCACCCGATCGCGACGCCGACTCCGGATTCGCACGAGTGGATTCCGCACGCGTATTCGCAACTTGTGAGTGTCGGTGAACACTTCGACCTCGTGCGCATTGCGGGGTTTCGTGGCGATGGCATAGCCAGGTTGCTCGTGAAGGCCGCCGCCGGTGCTGCGGGGCCGATCGTGCAGGAGCTGTACGGACGTGAGTGGGTGCATTTTCTGACGCGGCCCCGCACCGTCCGCGAATTCCACTGGCCCCCTGGCATCCAAGTCTGGGACGGGCGGCGGGACTTCAGTGTCGAGATACCTGCCTTGAGTGGTGGCTCGTGCCTGCTGCGGTGGCTCTCGAAGCCGACGCCGGATGCGCCGTTGGTCGGTACGGAACTTCTGCACACCGTCCTGATCCGCGACCCGGCCGGGATTCTCGACCCGGTCGACCGGACCGGCCGGGCCACGTCCGGTACCTGAACCGTCCCCTGCCGCCGCCCGCGCCCGACCACGCCGGCGGGCGGCGCCCGGTCCCGCAGTCTCCGACACGGCTGCGGGGCCGGGCCCTTCGACCCCTTGCCCGGCCGGGTGCCTGAAGACCCCCGCACGCCCGGCCGGGCAAGGCCATCGACCCACCGCCCGAAAGGAGGGTCGTGACCCCACCACCCCACGGCCGCCAAGCCGCCCTCGCTCGCCTCGCCGCAACCGCCGCCGAACGCACCCGACTTCAGGGCCGACCACCGAACCCCGCAACAACGCCGCAGCACCGACGGCAAACCCACCACCAACAGTGCCGCACCGCCGGCGCCGCACTCCGTGCCGCAGTCGCCGACGCCCACCACGCCGGCATACCCGCCGAAATCATCGCCCGCACCGTCGGATTCTCACCCGGCTACGTACGGATGATCCTGCACCGCGAACACACCCCCGCGCCCATCCGGCACCGGACGCAGATCGCCCCCGCCGTCCTATTCCGTATCCAAGGAGCGACCGTGCCCACCTCACCCCCGTGGTCGATCGGCGATCATCTCTGGCGCAAGCTCGGCCCCGGCAACCACCACCTCGGCACCATCACCCGAATCTGGCACGACGGCACCCGATGGATGGTCGAATACGAACACGGCGTGCGAACGCGGCAGACGGACACCGCGCCCGCCGCCGAGATGTACAAGGCAGGCCCGATCACCCGACCGGTCTGAACGACGGCGCCCACAAGGCCACTTCGTCTCACCCGCCGCACCACGCAGCCCGCAGCCGCCGCATCGCGTCCGGCCGGGCGCATCCGGAAACGCGCACGCGCCGGACGGGCCGAGTGTTTGGCTCGTCCGGCGCGGGGGAGCGGCCGACCGGGGGTTAGCTCTTCGTGGCCATCGCCCTCAGGAAGAAGGTCAGGTTGGCCGGGCGTTCGGCGAGGCGGCGCATGAAGTAGCCGTACCACTCGGCGCCGTAGGGGAGGTAGATCCGCATCAGGTCGCCGCGCTCGACGATCCGGGCCTGCTCCTCCGGGCGGATCCCGTACAACATCTGGAACTCGAAGCTGCCCGGCGCCCGCCCGGCCAGGTCCGCCAGGTGACGCGCGATGGCGATCAGGCGCGGGTCGTGCGAGGCCACCATCGGGTAGCCCGCACCCCCCATCAGGATCCGCAGGCATCGCACGTACGAACGGTCCACGTCGCTCTTGCCCTGGAACGCGACCGACTCCGGCTCCTGGTAGGCGCCCTTGCACAACCGCACCCGCGAGCCCTCGTAGGCCAGGTCCCGACAGTCCTGCTCGGTGCGGCGCAGGTACGCCTGGAGCACCGCGCCCACCCACGGGAAGTCCACCCGCAGCTCGCGCAGGATGCCCAGGGTCGAGTCGGTCGTGGTGTGGTCCTCCATGTCCAGGGTGACCGTGGTGCCCACCTTCGCCGCGGCCGCGCAGATCCGCCGGGCGTTCTCCAGGGCTATCCGCTCGCCGTCGCCGGGCAGGAACTGCCCGACGGCGGAGAGCTTGACGGACACCTCGGCGCTGCGCGCGAGCCCGGTCTGGCCGAGCGTGTCCAGCAGCGCCTCGTAGGCGTCCACCGTCGCGTCCGCCTGGGACCGGTCGGCGGTGTCCTCGCCGAGGTGATCGAGCGTCACCTTGCGGCCGGAGTCGACCAGTTCGCGGGTCACCCGGACCGCGTCCGCGAGCACGTCGCCCGCGACGAACCGGTCCACGATGGCCCGGGTCGGCGGCAGGTTCTCGACCAGCGAGCGGGTCCGCGGCGAGCGGGCCGCCGCGAGGATGGGACTGCGAAGCATGTTCTACTCCCGAAATACCGGTGGGGTGAGGGTCAGCCCATGTGCGGGTAGCGGTGGTCCGTCGCCGGGACGAACGTCTCCTTGATCGAGCGCGAGCTGGTCCAGCGCATCAGGTTCTGCATCGCGCCGGCCTTGTCGTTGGTGCCGGACGCGCGCCCGCCGCCGAACGGCTGCTGACCCACCACCGCGCCGGTGGGGCGGTCGTTGATGTAGAAGTTGCCCGCCGCGAACCGCAACACGTGCGCCGTGTGGGCGATCACCTCGCGGTCCTGGGCGATGATCGCGCCGGTCAGGCCGTACGCGGACACCGACTCCATCTGGGTGAGCATCGCCTCGTACGCGTCGTCCTCGTAGACGTGCACGGCCAGGATCGGGCCGAAGTACTCGTCCTTGAAGATCTCGTGGTCGGCGTTCGCCGAGACCAGCACGGTGGGTCGGACGAACCAGCCGACGCTGTCGTCGTAGCTGCCGCCCGCGACGACCTCGACCGTGTCGTCGGCGTGCGCACGGTCGATCGCGGCCTTGTTCTTGGCGAACGCGCGCTCGTCGATGACCGCGCCCAGGAAGTGGCTCAGGTCGGTGGGGTCGCCCATCGACAGGCCGTCGACGGTGGCCAGGAAGTCGTCCTTGAAGCCGCTCTCCCAGATCGAGCGCGGGATGTAGGCGCGCGAGGCGGCCGAGCACTTCTGCCCCTGGTACTCGAACGCGCCGCGCACCAGCGCGGTCCGCAGCACGTCGTGGTCGGCGCTGGGGTGCGCGACCACGAAGTCCTTGCCGCCGGTCTCGCCGACGATCCGCGGGTAGGTGCGGTAGCCGGCGATGTTCTCGCCCACCGTGCGCCACAGGTGCTGGAAGGTGGCGGTGGAGCCGGTGAAGTGGATGCCCGCGAGTGCGGGGTGCTTCAGCGCGACCTCGGAGACCGCGATGCCGTCGCCGGTGACCAGGTTGATCACACCGGCCGGCAGTCCGGCCTCTTCCAGCAGGCGCATCAGCAGCACGGCCGAGAAGGTCTGGGTCGGCGACGGCTTCCAGACCACCACGTTGCCCATCAGCGCCGGTGCGGTGGGCAGGTTGCCCGCGATGGCGGTGAAGTTGAACGGGGTGATCGCGTAGACGAAGCCCTCCAGCGGCCGGTGGTCCGTGCGGTTCCACACACCCGGGCTGCTGATCGGCTGCTCGGCCAGCACGCGGCGGGCGAAGTGCACGTTGAAGCGCCAGAAGTCGATCAGCTCGCAGGCCGAGTCGATCTCGGCCTGCTGCGCGTTCTTGCCCTGGCCCAGCATGGTCGCGGCGGCGATCGTCTCGCGCCACGGGCCGGCGAGCAGGTCGGCGGCCTTGAGGAAGATCGCCGCACGGTCGTCGAAGGACAGGTCGGCCCAGCCGGGCGCGGCGGCCAGGGCCGCGTCGATCGCGTCCCGGGCGTCCTGGGTGCCGGCGTGCGCGAAGGTGCCCAGCCGCGCGCCGTGGTTGTGCGGCTGAACCACGTCGCCGTGCTCACCGGAGCCCATTCGGCGCGCGCCACCGATGGTCATCGGGAGCTCGATCGGGGCCGCGGCCAGTTCCTTGAGCTTCGCTTCGAGGCGGGCCCGCGCGGGCGTGCCGGGGGCGTAGTCGTGTACCGGCTCGTTGACCGGGGCGGGGACCTGGGTCACAGCGTCCAAAACGGCGCTCCTGTTCGGTGCTCTGGTTCTCGGCTGTTCGGGTGGCCGACCGTCGAGGTGTCGGCGGTCCGGCGGTGTGTGAATGCCACGCGCCGACGGGGCTGAACCACCACGATTTCGGGCATTGATCTCGCGCTCAACGGTAGGCCGGGCGCGACCCACGGTGTTTATCCGATCGGCTAAACTCGAAACTCCACGCTTTGCTCATCGGCCAACACCCACGAAGGGGCGGCAGTGCCCGAAAGCGGTGTCCCGCTCCGCGAACTCCTGGCCGCGCTGGGTGGCCCGGTCGGCGACGGCCCGGTCCGGGTCGCGGCCGCCGCCGGCGGCCTGGAGGGCCTGGTTCGGCACGTGTCGATCCTGGACCCCGAGGAGGAGCCGCACGCGATGCCGGGCGACCTGCTCCTGGCGGTGGGGCTGCGCGGCCGGGCGGCGGCGGGCACGGTCCGCGCGGCGGGCGCGGCCGGCGCGGTGGCGGTCGCGGTCAAGGGCGAACACGCCGCGCTGCGCGAGGTGGCCGACGCGGCGGGCGTGGTGCTGCTCTCGGTGCGCCCGGAGGCGCGCTGGGAGCGGGTCGCCGCCCTCGCGCACGCCGCCTTGGACGAGCAGCCGGACGCCGAACCCCCGGACGGCGGCGACCTGTTCTCGCTCGCCCAGACCACCGCGATGCTCACCGGCGGCGGGGTGAGCATCGAGGACAGCGCCAACCGGGTGCTCGCCTACTCGCGCTCGACCGGGCCGGACGAGGCGGACGAACTGCGCCGGTTGTCCATCCTGGGTTGGCAGGGGCCGGAGGAGTACATGGCCCGGCTGCGCGACTGGGGTGTCTTCCATCGGCTGCGCACCACGACCGAGGTGGTCGCCGTCGAGGAGCGCCCCGACCTGGGCATCCGCCGCCGACTCGCGGTCGGCGTGCACGCGGGCGGGCGCTGGCTGGGCACGATCTGGGTCCAGGAGGGCCGCCGGCCGCTCGCCGAGCGGGCCGAGGAGGTGCTGCTCGGGGCGGCCCGGGTGGCCGCGCTGCACCTGGTCCGCCGGCGTACCCGGCTGCCCGCCGAGGCCGGGGTGACCCGGGAGGGCGTCGCGGGCCTGCTCACCGGCGTGGTCGCGGCCCGGACCGCCGCCGCGCAGTTGGGCCTGGATCCGGTGCGACCGGTGCTGGTCATCGGCTTCGCGGTGCGGGCGGGCGCGCCGGACGAGTCGTCACAGGAGCTGGCCCGGACCGAGTTGGCCAACCTGGTCTCCGTGTACGCGGCGGCCCGGCACAGCCACGCGCACGTCGCGCCGCTGGGCTCGCGCCTGTACGTACTGCTGTCCGCGCCGCCGCCCGAGTCGGTCGTGCTCGGTTGGGCGCAGGAGATCGCCGAGGCCGCGCACGGCCACCTCGACCTGGCGGTGCGCGGCGCGGTCGGCGACCCGGCACCGAGCCTGGCCCGCACGCCGGCGGCCCGGGAATCGGTCGACCGGGTCCTGGACGCGATGGCGGCCGGCGACGTGTCGGCCGAGGTGGCGGCGCTGTCCCAGGTGCGGCCGGCGGTGCTGTACGGCGAGGTCCAGGCGCTGCTGAGGGAGCAACGGCAGATCCGCGACCCCCGACTGATCGCGCTGCGGGCGCACGACGCCGAGCACGACACCGAATACGCGGACTCGGTGCTGGCCTGGCTGGAAGCGCTGGGCGACGTGCGCGCCGCGGCGGCGGGGCTGCACATCCACCCCAACACGCTGCGCTACCGGATCCGCCGGGCCGGCGAACTCACCGGCCTGGACCTGACCGACGCCAAGACCCGCCTGCTCGCCGCGCTGCTGTTGCGATTGTCGGAGTGACGACCCGGCGGCGCACGCTCGTCGGCCCCGCGGCGGAACGCTCAGACGTTGATGCCGAGTTCGTCCAACAGATCCAGGCTCACGTACTCGCCGCCGGTCCGGGACGCCGGACCGTCGCACAGTTCGAGGGTGGCGGAGACCATCTGGTCCATGGTCTCGATCTGATCGGGCCGCAACTGGCCGCCGACCAACTCCTCCGCGCCCTCGCTGAGCACCGCGGCTCGCGGTTCGATGGTGTTCACCCGGATCCCGGTCCCGTACAGCTCCGCGGCCAGCGCGTTGGTGATCCTGTTCAGCGCCGCCTTGGACGCCCCGTACACCGCGGTCTTGGTACCCAGCACGCCCAACTCGAACGGCGGCCCCGCCCACGGCCGCGCGGTGCCGCTGGTCACGTTCACGATCCAGCCCTCGCCGCGGCCGGCCATCGCGGGCACCACCGCCTGACACAACTCCATCGGGGCCAGCACGTTCACCTCGAAGTGCAGCCGGGCGCGTCGTTGCGGATACACCCGCAACGACGCGTAGGAGGCCATCGCCGCGTTGTTGACCAGGATGTCGATCGGCCCGCCGAGTGCCTCCACGGCGGTGGGTACGATCCGGGCCCGCTGCGCCTCGTCGGACAGATCGGCCACCACGACCGCACTGCGCCGACCGTGCCGGGCGATCAGCGTCTCGGTGCGCTCCAACGACCCGGCCAGGTTCCCCTGCCGCAGGGTCCGCGCGGTCACCGCCACATCGGCCCCTTCAGCCGCGAGCCGCACCGCCAGCGCCGCCCCGATCCCCCGACTGGCCCCGGTGATCAATGCCCTACGTCCCTCGAACCGCTTGGCCACGGCGTCTCTCCCCTGTTTCCGGACAACTGCCTGCCGACACCATCCTCACAACAGTGGACTAAGTCAACCATCAGGGCCCGAAATCCCACCCCGTGAAACCCGCGAGCCGGGCGGCCGGTGCCGTCGCCGACGCGTACGGGGAGGCGGGGACCCGGGGTCCCCGCCTCGCCCGGCTCAGGCCAGGCTGCGGCAGTACAGCGCGTCCGGGTACTTGAACGGCTTGCCGAAGCGGCCGGTGTAGGCGACGCCCGCCACGTACTCGTTCGTCGCGCACTGACCCTTGTAGTTGCCCGAGGCGAACTCGCCGCCGGGATTGCCCGCAGGTCGCGCGTCGCCCCGGTCGAACCACACCGTGCGGCTCGACGACGCACCGACCGGCGCCGGCGCGCACAACGCGCTTGCGAAGGTGGTGCCGCGCAGGCTGTACCCGACCATCATCTGCCCGGTCGGGCACTGGACCTTCGAGTAGCCGCCGGCCCAGTCGTACGACACGTAACGCTCGTCCCACACGACCGTGGCCGGCGCGCTCGGTACCACCGCGCCCGCGTCGGTGCACAGGCCGCGGCCGTCATGGTGGGACAGGCCGATCAGCCTTTGGCCGTCGGGGCACGTGCCCTTGCGGGCGCCGGTGTCCCAGTCCGGACGGGACCGCATCTCGAGCGACGCGTCGAAGTCGCCGTGGTCCAGGTTGAGCATCGACCAGTCGGCGACCGGTGCGATCCGTCCGGTACGGGCGGGCGCGGTGATCAGACGATTCCAGATCGGGGTGCGCCAGTCGCCCGGGTCCAGGATGCCGGCGCGGTTGCCGGCGGCATCCCAGGACACCAGGGACCAACTGTTCGGGACCCCGTCCCGCTGCCAACCCACCAGCGGCCACACCGCGAAGTCGGTGTCCCGGCTGATCAGATGGTCCACGAAGTTGCCGAACCACGCGCGGGACTGCGGGTTCGTCTCGGTGAATCCGTCGCCGAACTCGCTGATCCACAGCGGTGCCGTGAAGTGTTGCCCCTCGGTCGTGACGAAGAACGCCTGTCGATCCAGCGTGGCCCGAAGCTCGGTGAGGGAGAGCTCCTGGTAGCGCCAGTCGTGCGTCTCGCCGGTACCGGTCGCGCCGGTGTGGTTGGGCCCGGTGTAGCCGTAGAAGTGCGCCGAGTAGACCAGCTTGTGCGCGTTCACGAGCGTGTGCGAGAGCGTGTTCGCGGGCTCCAACGTGGGGCGCCCGTGCGGGAGTCCGTCCAGCGGGATGCCCTGCCAGTTGATCCCCTCGACCACGATCAGCAGATCCGGATTGGCCTCGGTCAGGATCCGGTCGCCCACGTGCTGGGACGCGGCCTGCCAGTCCTTGTCGTTGCCCCAGCCCCAGTTGGGGTCGTCCCACGTGTTGCGGCGGACCTCGTTGTACAGGTCGGCGCCGACGACGCGCTTGTTGTCCCTGTACCTGCGGGCCATGAACAGCCAGTCGTTCTCCCACGTCTCGGTGGACTGCGACGTGTTCCAGCGCTCGTTGCCGTCGAGGCCGCAGCACCAACGGGACGTCGTGGTGTGGTTGTTCATGACGACCGCGAAGCCGGCGTCGGTGAGCGCGGTGACCACGGCGTCGTAGACCTGAATCGGGGTCCTGCCGCGCAGTTGCGGGTTGGCGGCGACGGAGGCGTCCGTGACCGGCGTGCTCTTGTGGATCATCTCGTTGGAGAACTGGAGCCGGATGCTGTTCAGTCCGAGCTGCCGGAAGTTGTCGACGACGGTCGGGATCGCGACGCGATCCAGCCCCATCGGCATCTCGTGGGAGATCTCCTTGTCGTGATAGTCGGCCGGGTCCTCGATGTCCCCGGAGCCGCCCCAGGTACCCGAGGCGCCGTGCCAACTACCGGATTTGAGCTTGAAGCGGTTTCCGTCGGCGTCGACGATCCACCGCCCCCGAGTGCTGAGCGGTGGGGTCCACGACTCGGCGAGGGCGGTGGTGACGGTGCCGGGCGCGCTCGGCGGCGGCCCTGCTTTCGCGGTGGTCGGGACGAGTAGGGCAGCGGCCAATGTGGTCAGGGCGGTGCCTATGACGACGGGTCCGACACGGTTTCTGGTCAAGGGTTCCCTGTCCCTAATGTGAGGTGGCTCTCGCGGGCTGTCGCAGTATCGGTGCGGGAATCGTTCCGCACCAGTACGCGCGGTTACTACTCCGTATTGCCGACCGTAGAAGGCAGTTCGACGCGACCCGCGACGCGGTGACACGGGAACCGTTCGCCCGGCGCCGACGACAAAGACCGCCTGGAGGCCGTCGGTCGGCCCGAAGTCCTCGTCGCCGCGGGGCACCCCGAACCCTGGGCACACTCCGCCCGTGGACGGACGACTCGCGGGACTTCGTCGCCGGGACGAGACCGGCGCACGAGGCCGGGTGCGCGGCGATGGGGAACGGCGTGTCGAGGACGGGTGCGTGACGGTGACGATCGTCGGGATCGGTCAGCGCGGGATGTCGATCGGGGGCAGGACGTCGGCGGTGGGGGTGAAGCGGGTCGGGGTGGCGAAGGTGCCGGTGGTGGGCGGGGGTTCGTGGTGATCGGCGGTGGAGTCGGTGCGGCGCAGGACGACCAGGCCGGCGATCGGTGGGGCCGGCGGGTCGGGGGCCAGGAAGGGCTCGTCGGTGACGCCGGCGAAGGCTTCGCGGGCCGTGGTCGCCGGGTCGGGGGCGGCGTACTCCAGGATGTCGGCGCCCAACCGGCGGCCGGTGTTGCGCAGGTGCAGGTAGGCCGTCGTGCAGTCCTCGCGCTCGGTGGTGCCGCCGGCCTCGGCCAGTGCCCGCTCGTAGGCGGCGTGCACCTCGGGCGGGGTGGCCGCCGGGGTGATGCCGAGGACGTCGTAGGGCGAACGCTCCGCTGCGGGCATGTTCGGTGCTCCGAGGTGTGCTTGGTGGGGACGATCGTTCAGTAGTAGCCGTGGATCCGGGCTCGGATCTCGTCCAGGATCTCCCGGGTGCCGTCCGTCGGGTGGTACTCGTTCGCGCGCTCCAGGTGCACGAGCGCCGTGTGGTTGTGACCCATGTTCGCCTGCCGGACCCCCTCGTTGTGCAGCGCCAGGGCCAGCAGCACGCTGTTCTCCGGGGTCAACGGGATCGCCTCCAGGGTCCGGATCGCGTCCTGGTAGCGCTCCTCGCGCAGGTACACCGCCACCAGCGCGTCCCGCAGCCTGGGCTCCTCGTACTCGCCGAGCGCCCGGGTGAGCACCTCGATCGCCTCGTACGCGCCGCCCTTGGCGAGCAGATCGTAGGCCCGGTCCACCACCACCACGATCCACGCCTCGCGCAGCGACTCGATCTCCAGGCCGCCGGCGATCTCGTGGCGCAGCAACTCCTCCGCGACCTCGTAGTGCCGCGCGTAGTAGTGGTTGAACGCCAACGCCCGGCGGGTGGGCGGGTCGTCGCCGTAGTGCCGGGCCTCCTCCAGCAGATCGATGGCCCGGTCGAAGTCGTCGTCCCGCTCGCGCGTTTGGGCCGCGTCCACCAACAGCGCGGCCACCCGGCGGCGCGCCTCGGCCGCGATCGAGGAGCCGACGATCGAGGCGCCCGGGATCGCCGGCCCCGAGGCCGCCACCGATTCCGGCGCTCCCGAGTCGGACGAGCCTTCGGCCGAACGCTCCGGCCCGCCGCCCGCGTCCGCGAGTTCGAGCGCCTCGCGCATCGCCGCCACCGCCTGCTCGCGCGCGCCGCCGCGCAACGCCAGGCGCTCGGCGCTCAGGAACAGCGCGTTGGTCAGCCCGATCCGACCCGCCTCGCCGGGATCGAGCGCGTACGCCTCGCGCATCGCCACCACCGCCTCCGCGACGGCCGCGTCGGTGTTCCTCGCCAACAACTCCATCACCAGCCCACGCAGCGCGCCGGCCGCCAACGCCCGAACCGACTCGTCCTGCGGAGTCAGCTCCAGCGCCCGGCGGACCAGCGCGATCGCGTCGCGGTACAGCTTGCCTTCATGCGCCTGCCGGGCGAGTTGCGCGTACGCCCCGGCCAACGCCTCGCGCAGACCCGGCCCGTCCGGAGCCAGCGCCCACGCGCGTTCCAACAGCCGCGCCGCCTCGGTGTGTTCGTGCGGGTCGGCGGCCAAAGCGGCCTGCGCGGCCCGGACTCCCACCTCGGCCGCCAGCCGCGTCGCATCGGCGGGGATCGGCGCGGCCTGCTCCAGACACGCCAGCGCCGGCGCCCACTCCGCGCGCTCGGCCAGATCCCGGGCCCGGGCCAGATGAGCCCGAGCCAGCAGCGCGGCCACCCCGGGTGTCGCGGCCGGCCCGGCCAACCCGGCCAGCGCGGTCAGCCCCGTGATCGCCTCGTCGAACCGGCCCGCGTCGATCAGGTGGTGGTACACACCCAACGGGCCGAGCAGCTCGGCGGTGTGCGGATCCACCGCCGCCGATACGGCGGCGGCCAGTTCGCGGCCCGCCGGCGAGCCGTGCTCGGGATCGGCGACCCGGGCCAGGAACAGCGGACCGCAGGCGATCGAGGCCGGCGCCGGCTCGGTCCGCGCGACGCGTTCGGTCGCGGCCACCTCCAACGCCCAGCGCTGGGCCAGTTCGCGATACAACGCGGCCACCGGACCCTCGCTCCGCTCGGCGCGCTCGCGCAACTCGCGATGCACCCGCTCGATCTGCCCGGTGCGCGCGGTGTCGATCCGCTCGTCGGATATCTCCCGGCCGGTGCGCGCCTCCAGGTCTATCCAGAACCTCGGGCTGTACAACACCGCGGCCCAAGTACCGCACACCAGTTGCCACATCGCGGCGGTCTGCCCCGCGTCGCCGGCCGATCCGGCGCGCAGCGCGGACAGCGCCAGACACTGGAGGTTGCGCACATCGGTGGGCACCGCGCGTTCCAGGTCGAGCCGGATCGCGATCGAGGCATCGTGCCGATCCGCGCGGGCGTGCGCGAGCGCCTGCCACGAGCGCAGCAGCGGTCGGGCCCGACGCACCTGTGGCAACTCCGGTACCAGCCGCGCGGCCCGCTCCACGTCCGCCGCCGCGGCGACCAGGTCGGCACTGTGCACGGCGGCCCGATGCACGTACACCCGCGCCGCGATCAGCCTGCCCTCGTCGCTCGCCCCGGGCCCCGCCAACAACTGCTCCAGGCCCGCCGCGGCCGCGTCGTGATCACCGCGCTGGGCACGCAACAGGGCCAACAGGTGGTGTGCCGAGGTGCGGTCGCCGCCGCGGGCCCAGCGGATCAGCTCGACCTCCGCCGCCTCGCTCGTCCCGGCCCGATGCGCACACGCGGTCAACGCGGCCAACATCGCGTCCACACAACCACCACAACGCGCCGGCAACGCGTCACCGGCGGCGCCGGTCCCACCGGGGCCGGCCGGCACCCCGTGGTCCGCGCAATAGGCCCGTCCGCATTGACCACAGGCCGCCCGCGCCGACGTCGCACAGCCCGCCGTCTCGCAGATCGCCGCCTGGGGATCCGGCTCCGGCGGCCCGGGGACCACCAGCGCCTGCCGGTACGCCTCGGCCGCGTCGCCCCACCGGCGCCCCCGCGCGGCATGCATTCCGCGCACCGCCCACGCGGCCGGTTCGGCCTCCGCCAGCGCCCCCAGCGGCACCGTGCCCGCGCCGAGCGCGAGCCGGGCCAGCGGTGCCAGATGGCCCACCCGCGGATCGGCCACCGGATCGAGCGCGGCCGACAACCGCACGGCGACCGCCGGTTCGCCCGCGTACAACGCCGCGATCGCCAGATGCACCCGGATCCGCCGATCGCCCGGCACCAGCGCGACCGCCGCGCCGAGTCGATCCCGCGCGCTCTGCAGCGGCGCGCCGCGATCGCGGCCGAACCGCAACAGCTCGGCGCCCTCGCGAAACAGCGTCTCGGCCAACGCGACGCGATACCCCTCGTGGTCGGGGAACGCCTCCCGGCACGCCTGCCAGTGCTCGCGCGCGAGCGCGTGATCCCCGGCGTCCAGCGCGGCACGGGCCAGCAGATCGCGCGCGGTGGCCACATTGTGCGTCCGGATCGCGTCGTTGACCCCGCCCGGCGCCGCCCACAACTCGTCCGCCCGCTCGACCCGGCCCAGTCGGGCGTAACCCAGGGCCAGATGGAAGCGCGCCGCGCCGGTCGGCTCGGTCCGCACCGGCGCCAGCACCTCGATCCCCTCCGCGAGCCGGCCCGCCGCGATCCGGGCCGCGCCCAGGCGCACCACGCCCGGCGTCCAGTCCGGCCGATCCGCCAACCCGCTCTCGTACGCCTCGGCGGCGCCCGGATGCTCGCCGGCGTGCTCGCGCACCAGACCCAGTCCGAAACGGGCCGGCACGTACCCCGGGTCGAGCCGCGCGGCGATCTCGAACTCGCGCCGGGCCAGCGTCCATTCGTCCTCCAGCACGGCCAGCGTCCCACGCGAGTAGTGCGCCCGCGGATCGCCCGGCGCGGCGGCCACCGCGGCCTCCGCGTCGGCCCGCGCCGCGCCCAGATCCCCCTCGTCCCGATAGGCGATGCCCCGGAACAACAACGCCTCGGCGGCCAACGGCGAATCGTCGTCCACCCGGTCCAACACGCGCCAGAACGAGGCGATCGCGTCCTGCCGCCGCTCGTCCCGCAAACGCACGCACGCCTGCCGATGATGCGCGAGCGCACTGTCGTCGCCCGCCGCGATCGCCGCCGAGAACGCCGCGTCGGCCGACCGGAGTTCGTCGGCCGCGCTGTAGGCGCGGGCGAGCAGATGGTGCTGCGCCGCGGTGCGCTCGCGGACCTCGGCCAGGTGCACCACCGCACGCGCCGCGTCGCCCTGCTCGAACAGCGCGCGGCCCAGCCCGAACCGGGCCCGCGCGTGCCCGGGTTCGGCGGCCACCACACGCTCGAAGCAGGGTGCTGCCGCCGCGAAGTCCTCGTCCTGGTCGTGCAGGATGCCCAGGGTCAGGTTGGCCGCGAGGTGCCGGGGTTGCTTCGCCAGCACCCGTCGCAACACCGGGAAGGCCCCGTCCCGTTCCCCCCGGGCCAGCGTGAGCGTCACGAATTCCATTTGTACGTCCGCGTGTTCGGGCAGCAGGTCGGCCGCCCGGCGCAGCGGCTCCAGGGCGGCCGCGTCCCGGCCGAGCGCGTGCTGGGCGCGGCCCAGCCCGAGCCAGCCCTGCGCGTGGGAGGGGGCCAGCGTGCAGGTGCGGGTGAGCAGGGCCACGGCGGCTTCCAGCGCCGCGTCCCGGGACACCTTGTCGGCGGGCTTGCGGCGCAGATGGGTCAGTGCCATCGCGTACAGCACCTCGGGCCGCTCCGGCTCGATGGTCAGCGAGCGTTCGAACGCCGCGAGCGCCTCGTCCGGCCGCCCGGCGTCGCGGTGCAGCCTGCCCAGCTCGTAGCCGGTGGCCGCGCGCGCCACGAGCCGGTCGGCGCGCTCGAACGCGGCGATCGCCTCGGCCGGCCGACCGAGGTCGCGCAGCGCGCAGGCACGGGCGTACACCGCCCATTCCAGCCGAGGTGCTCCCGCCTCGATCCGACCCGCGAGCTCCTCGACCGCGACCAGCGCCTCCCTGGACAGGCCGACGGCGACCACGCACCTGGCCTCCAGGAAGTCGTAGGCGAGATGGTCGGGGTCGGTGTCGGTGCGGGTGACCAGGTCCACGCAGATGGCGATGTCCAGCGCGTCCGGTCCCGGCCGCCGGGTCGCCTCGGCGGCGGTCAGCTCCAGCGCGGCGGCGGGCAGCGCGGTCAGCGCGAACGCGGTGCGGAACGCGGCGATCGCGTCCGTCGAGCGGCCCTGGCGGCCGGCCACCTCGCCGAGTCCGATCAACGCCCGGCCGCGGGTGCCGGTGAGCGTGTCCGGGGTGCCGGGCCGGACCAGCGCGTCCGCGACACGTCGATAGCCGCGCTCGGCCGCGGCGAGCCGGCCTGCCCGGTGCGCGGCCTCGGCCTGGGTCAACAGGGTGTCGGCGCGGGCCGCGATCGAGGCGGGGCCTCGACGAATACCGAACCACATCAGGGCGGCCACCAAGGCGATGAGGGCCGCGACGGCGGCGAGTAGCGGGACCGTCATCGGGCGGCCCACGGGGTATGTCGAACTTTGTCGATCAACGGGTCCCCCGACCGTTCATCCCAACAACACCGTGCATGCAGATATCGAGCGCTCATGCTAGAACACCGATCCTCCGACTTTCAGGTGCCTGGTGGGCCCGGCTTGGGCAAAATCACGCCGCGCGCCGCCCCGGCGCCGTCGGGGCGGCGGCCGGTGCCGACTACGCTCGGTGGCCATGACCACCACACCGCCCCCGGATCGACCGACCGAACAGGATTTCCGCCGGCTGTTGGAGCACACCGGTGCCGAGATCACCCCCGGGCTGACCTCGGACGAGCTCGATTCGGTGGAAACGCGGTTCGATATCCGGTTCGCCGCCGATCACCGTCTGTTGTTGTCGGCCGGCCTGCCGATCGGGAAGGGTTGGCCGAATTGGCGCGATGGCAACGCGCGCGGCCTCAAGGCCCAACTGGGCTGGCCGGCCGAGGGCGTGCTGTACGACGTGGAGCACAACGCGTTCTGGCCGGCGGCGTGGGGGGCCCGCCCGGCGCAGCTTCGGCACGCGCTCAAGTCGGCGCGCTACCAGCTCGCGCGGGTGCCGACGATGGTCCCGGTATTCGGCCATCGTTACCTGCCCGGCATCGCGGGGCAGTGGGACCACCCGGTGTTGTCCATGATGCAGACCGACATCGTGGTCTACGGCGCCAACCTGGCCAACTACCTCGCGGTGGAGTTCGCCGACGGCAGCCCCGAACACGCACCGGTGACCGTGCCGTTCTGGTGCGACCTGGTCTCCTGAGCGGACCCGCCCGGCGCGCCCCGGCGCGGTGAACGCGGGCCGCGTCGGCCTCAGTCGGTGAGCCGGGTGTGATCGGCGTCCGGCAGCCAGTCCCGGGTCGGGTCGTGGTCGAGCCAGCGTTCGCGGGCGCCGATCCGGCCGAACTCGCGTAGCAGGTACGCCATTTGCGGGTGAGGGCGATCCGCGTTCCACAGCAGCGACCAGGCGTACAGCGGGGTGGGCTCGACCAGCGGGATGGAGCGCACCGCACGGGCGGCGGCGGGCAGCGCATGGTCGGCGGGCAGCAGCGCAAAGCACGTGGGGTCGGTACGCAACCGGTCGACGAAGTGCTCCAGGCCCAGGTTGGGCCCGGTGGCCCACTCGGTGATCCCGAACGTGTCGGCGAAACGTTTCAGGAAGTCGAGCCGGTCCACCGCCGCCGGGCACCACAACACACTGTCGCGCAGATCGCTCGGGCGCAGCGTGTCGGCGCCGGCCAGCGGGTGGCCGATCCCGACCACGGCGTCCACCGGTTCCAGCCGGACCAGCCGATGGGTCAGCCCGTGCGGTGTGCCGCCCGGCAGCGGATGCACCCGGCCGAAGCCCGTGTCCACGTCGCCCCGCACGATCGCGGCGGCGACGGTGGGCAGATCGCGGCCCGCGCCCGGTTCCAGGTCCAGCTCCGGCGCGGCCTCGATCACCCGGGCGAGCGTGCGCATCGGCGCGTACAGGTGACCCCACACGTCCAGTCGCACGCCGGGCCGCGCCTGTCGGAGCGCGTCGACCGCGAGGTCGGCGGCGGCCAGTGCCCGGCGGGCCGGTTCCAGGAAGCGGGCCCCGGCCTCGGTCGGGGCCACCCCTCGACCACCCTTGCCGCCCCGGTCCACCAGCGCGACGCCCAGCTCGTTCTCCAGTCGGGCCAGCCGCTTGGACAGCGCCTGCTGGCTGATCGCCAACTGCTCGGCGGCCCGGCCGAAGTGCCGCAGTTCGGCCACGGCGACGAAGGAACGAACCCGGGCGAGGTCGAGATCCATGCCGCCCACCATAGGTGACAACCAAAGGTTGTCAGTGCTGCCGGTCGGTTGTTGGACCCGGGTTCGGCTGTGGACGTTTCCTTGATCCCGACGGGGACGCCGAGCGGCGCACCCGGCCGGCCGACTCGGCCGGCGCACTCGCGCGGCCGGCCCGGAACCGAACACCCGATCCAGGAGCACCCCGAATGAAGGCGTTGACACCGACCGGAGCGACCGACACGTGGGTCGCCCACGAGGACGTACCGCAGCCGCGCCCGGGTCCGGACGAGGCGCTGGTCAAGGTCGAGGCGTTCGCGGTCAACCGAGGCGAGACCTTCCTGCTGGAGCACCCGCGCCCGGGACACCGACCGGGCAAGGACGTCGCGGGCCTGGTGGTCCAGGCGGCGGCGGACGGATCGGGGCCCGCGGCGTGCACGCGGGTGGTCGGGCACCCGATGGCCGGCGGTTGGGCCGAGTACGTGGCCGTCCCCACGTCCGCGCTCGCGCCGATCCCCGAGTCGGTTTCCGCCGTCCGGGCCGCGGCGCTGCCGCTGGCCGGGTTGACCGCGCTGCGGCTGTTGCGCACGGCGGGACCGGTCGCGGGCCGTCGGCTGCTGCTGACCGGGGCGTCCGGCGGGGTCGGCCACTACTTCACCGAACTCGCGGCCGGCGCCGGTGCCGAGGTCACCGCGGTCACCCGGTCGCCGGAGCGGGGTCGGCGGCTGATCGAACTGGGCGCGACCGGGGTCGTGCACGATCTCGACGACGCGGTCGGTCCCTACGACGTCGTGCTCGAATCGACCGGCGGCACCGAACTGCCCCGAGCGTTGGTCCGGTTGCGTCGACGCGGGCTGTTGATCTGGTTCGGCCAGGCCAGTCGCACGCCGATCACCCTCGACTTCTTCGATCTGTTCGCCGGGCCCGAATCGGCGACGCTGCGGCACTTCCACTACCTGGACTTCGACACCCCGTACGCGACCGATCTCGCCACGCTGGTCCGCCTGGTCGACGGAGGGCGGCTGCATCCGGAGGTCGATCGGATCGCCGACTGGTCCGAAACCGGATCGATCCTCACCGCGCTGCGCGAACGCCGGGTGCGCGGCAAGGCCGTACTGACCATTTCCTGACGCCGATCCCGATCCTGATCCGGCCTGACCCGGCTCTCCCGGGTGGGCCGACCGACACGTTTTGGAGTACGCGATGAACACCACGACCACCGCCACCACCGCCGCCGCCAAGGACGTCGTCATCCGCTATGTCGAGGCCGTCGCCGAAGGCGATCTCCCAAGCATCCGGGCGAGCTTCGCCGAGGACGCCACCTGGACCTACCCCGGTGAACTGCCGATCTCCCGCACCTGGGTCGGCCGGGACACGATCGTCGACGACTTCCTCGGCGACGTCGGCGCGCTCCTGCGACCGGAGACCGTGGCGATCCGCCTGGTGTCGGTGCACGCGGACGGCGACCGGGTGTTCGCCGAGTGGACGTCGGACGCGGTGGCGGTCACCGGCGTCGAGTACCACAACCGCTGCCTGGGGATCTTCGTGGTCGCGGACGGTCGGATCACGTCGGTGCACGAGTACGCGGACACCGGGCACACGGCGCGCGTGCTCTTCCCGGACCACGTGGCGGCCTGACCTGGGCGACGTGGGCTCCGAGGCCGAGTTCGACACCGACACCGACACCGACACCGACACCGACACCGACACCGACGCCGACGCCGACGCCGACACCGATTTCGAGTCCGACACCGATTCCGACTCGCCAAGCAAGAGAGCGCTGCCTTCGCCATGACCTCGTCTTCCGGCACCACCGTTTTCGAACTGCCCGCATTCCTTCCGCAGTTCACCGCAGGCAACCGCTCCCGGGCGATCGTGTGCGGACTCGACCCGTTCGAGTACGACCGCGTCGTCGGCGGACTCGACACCCTCCGCGACTGGCTGCCCGCGTTCCGCCGGGTCGGCGAGACGTACCGCGCGGCGGGCGAGCGGTACGCGGCGGACGGGCACATCGTGTCCGCGGGCGACGCGTTTCGTACCGCCGCCCGCTGGTTGCACTGTGCCACCTTCCCGCCGCTCGCCGACCACACGCGCACCATCGCGGCGGCGCGCGAGGCGGATGCGGCGATGGGGCGGGCGTTCGCATACCTGGACCCGGGCGCGACGCGGATCGAGGGGGAGGGGTTCGCCGGCTGGTTGCGCCGGCCGGTCGGGGCGACCGGGCCGGCCCGGGTGGTGGTCGTGGTACCCGGCCTCAATTCCGGCAAGGAGGAGTTCCACGCCGTCGACGAAGCCCTGTTGCGGCGCGGCGTGGCGACCTTCTCCTTCGACGGGCCCGGCCAGGGCGTGCTGGTCGACACCGCGCCCCGGGCCGACTACCACCGGGTGGTCGGCCGGGTGATCGACGCCTTGGCGACCCGTACCGACCTCGACACCGGCGCCGGCGTCGGCCTGATCGGGATGAGCCTGGGCGGCTTCTACGCGATCCTGACCGCCGCGCACGAACCACGCGTGGCCGCCACCGTCGCGGTCAGCGGCCCGTACCGGCTCGATTGGGCGGAACTGCCCTTGTTCGTCCGGGAGACGCTCACCGTGCGAACCGGGTCCGTGGGCGCCGCCGAGGAGTTCGTGCGCGGCGTCGATCTGGCCGGCATCGCCTCGGGCATCGGCACGCCGTTGTGGGTGGTCGAAGGCGACGATGACGTCACCCCCGGCGTGCTGCCGGCCGAACTCGCCGCGCACGAGGCGCCCTTGGGCGAGTCGCTGGTGCTTCCGCACGGCGATCACCTGCTGTGCAACGCCCAATCCGGCTGGGTCCCCGACACCGCCGACCGGCTCGTGGATCGACTCGTGGGTCGGCTCGGGGATCCGCTCGGCTAGGGCCTGTCCGGCCGGCGTCAGCCGGTCAGGCCCGCGTCGTGGGCGATCAGGCCGGCCTGGGTGCGGTTGGTGCAGTCGAGTTTGGTCAGGGTGCGGGACACGTACGCCTTGACGGTCGCCTCGGTGAGGTGCAGCCGGCCGGCGATCTGCGCGTTGGACAGGCCCTCGCCGAGGCAGCCCAGGATCTCCGCCTCGCGGTCGCTGAGTTCGCGGATCGCGTGCCGGGCCGCCCGCCGCGCGTTGTCGCGGGCCGCGCTCGCGCCGATCAGATTGCGCGCGGCGGCCGGCGACAACACCGTGTTGCCGTCGGCGGCCACCCGCAGCAGCGAGACCAGGTCCTCGGGCGGGGTGTCCTTGAGCAGGAAGCCCACCGCTCCGATGTGCAGCGCGCGGAGCACGTGGTCGTCGGTGTCGATCGTGGTCAGCACGACGACCTTTGGCGGGGCGTCGAGTCGGACCATCCGGCGCAGCGCCGAGAGCCCGTCCACGCCGGGCATGTGCAGGTCGAGCAGGACCACGTCGGGGCGGTGCCGCACCACCTGCTCCAGCGCCTCGGCGCCGTCGTACGCCTCGCCGACGATCTCGAGGTCCGGGGCGCCGCCGAGGATCGTGCGCAGGTGCGCGCAGACCATGCGTTCGTCGTCCACGAGCAGGAGTCGGATCATGCGGCACCTTCGTCGAGGTCTCGGTGGATGGTCGGGGGAGCGGCGATCGGGACGTGCGCGTCCACGACGAAGCCGCCGGCGTCGTCGGGGCCCGCGTGTAGTCGGCCGCCGAGGAGTTCGACGCGTTCGCGCAGGCCGAGCAGGCCGGTACCGCCGGTGCCGAGGTCGACGTCCGGGGGCCGTGCTCCCGCCGTGTTCGCGACGGTGACGCCGATGCCCTCGGCCGCGTGCCGAATCGACACCGCGACGTGCGCGCCGGGCGCGTGTTTGTGCACATTGGTGAGCGCTTCCTGCACCACCCGGCGCACGGTACGCACGGCGGCCGGGGCGTCGACGGCGGCCGGGGTGCCGCTCACGGTCAGCTCGATGGGTACACCGGCCGCCCGCGAATCGGCGATCAGATCGACCACGTCCACCCCGGTCGGCCCGCCGCCACGCGCGCTCGCGCCGGTCGGCGACGGGTCGTCCGGGTCACGCAGCACCGCCACCAACTCGCGCAGCTCGGCCAGCGCCTGGCAGCCGGTCAGGCGCAACTCCTCGGCGGCCGAACGCACGTTGTCGCGCTCGGCGATCGTGCGCAGCGCACCGGCCTGGAGCACCATCAGCGAGACCCGGTGGGTGATCATGTCGTGCATCTCGCCCGCCAATCGGCGGCGCTCCTCGGCGCGCGCCTGCCGGTCGCGTTCGACCTGTTCGCGCTCGACCCGCTCGGCGCGCTCGGCCAACGCGAGCAGCAGGCCCCGGCGCGAGGCCAGGTACATGCCGAGCAGCAGCGGGGTGCCGATGGCGATGAACTCGACGACCAGGTCCGAGCCGGACTGGGTCCGCCACGGTTCGCACGTGGTCAGCGCGAGCCCGGCGGCGAGTGCCCAACCCGCGCGCCGGGTCGGGGCGTACGCCCCGAGCGCGTAGGCGGAGAAGGGCCCGGCCAGGACCGGCCAGCCGAGCGAGAGGGCGAACACGACCCCGGCCGAGACGAGCGGCCGGCGCCGCCGCAACACCAGGGCGAGGCCGGCGGCGACCTGGACCAGGATCCCCCACCACGGCACATCGCTCGGCGTATGCCACCCGTCGGCGTCCAGCGGCCCGAGCGCGCGCAGCAACCCGGACAGGGCGGCGACCGACGCGGCGAGCAGGACGTCGAACACGACGGCGCGGGGTATCGACGCGGCGGGTGGGCGACGCACGTTCGGCACGTCCGTCAAGGTACCGGCACCGGTCCAGCGGTCCGGCCAGTCAGCGGGCGGGCCGACCGCGAGCCGGGCCCGGGGGATCCGGCGCATCCTCACTCGGTCCCGAGCGCGCCGAGCACCGACATGCGCGCCGCCCGCCGGGCCGGCCAGGCCGCCGCGAGCACGCCGACGCCGATCGCGCCGAGCACGAACAGGGCGATCCGCAGCCAGGGGATGGTCGCGCCGAGCGGCACGTTGCCCAGGTCGATGCCGCGCACCGCCAACACGCCCACCCCGACGCCCAGTCCGACTCCGAGCAGGCCCCCGAACAGCGAGATCAGCGCCGCCTCCAGGCGGATCAGGTCGCGCACCCGGCGGGCGTCCAAGCCGATCGCGCGCAACAGGCCGATCTCGCGGGTGCGTTCGAGCACGGACATCGCCAGGGTGTTGACGATGCCGATGACCGCGATCATGACGGCCATCCCGAGCAGGCCGTAGACGATGTTCAGGAGCAGGTCGATGCCGGCCGCGAGGCCCCTGCGCAGGTCGTTCTTGGATTGCACGCGCAGGGCCGGATCGGCGCCGAACGCCTCGTCCAGGGTGGCCTGGAGGGCCTTGGCCTCGCCCGGCAGGCTTCGGACGAACACCTGCCGGCCGACCGGGCGTTCCAGGTGCGGATCCAGGGTCGTGGTGGAGACCAGGTAGGGCAGCGCGATCGGGTTGGCCCGGAAGATGCCGCCGACGCGCAGCGTGCCCGGGGCTCCGTCGGGAAAGGTCACGGCTACCGTCGAGCCGACTTTCAGTCCGCGTGCCTTCGCTTCGGTCCGCTCCACGAACAGGTCGGTGCGCAGGGTTTCGGGGCCGCCCTCGACGAAGTCGAAGCGCATCACCGCGGGGCCCGCGACCGGGTCCAGGGCGGCCAGTTCGTGTTCGCCGCCGGCGATCTCCGCGGCGGCGGTGCGGTACACACTCGCGGCGGCGACATGTGGGAGGCGGCCGATCCGCTCCACGGTCGCGGGCGCGATCGGGTCGCGCAGCGTGGTGGACACCGCGTAGTCGGCGGTCAACCCGCGGGCCGCCGCGTGGTCGAGGCTGTCCTTCAACGACGCGCCGATCACGGTCAGTCCGGTGACCAGGAACAGGCCGATCATCAGGGCCGACGCGGTGGCTGCGGTACGACGCGGATCGCGCAGCGCGTTGCGGCTCGCGAGCCGGCCGGTCACCCCGAACACCCGGGTGAGCGGACGGGCGAGCAGGCCGATCACGGCCACGGACAACAGCGGGATCAGCATCAGCACGCCGGTCACGGCCACCATCCCGCACACCACGATCAGCACCGACTGGCCGTCGCCGCCGGGCGCGGTGCGCACGGTCGTGTAGCCGCCGCCCACGCCCAGCACGATCAGGAGCAGGCCGATCAGGTTGCGGCGCAGCAGCCCGGCCGGACCGGGCAGGTGCGCCCGGAGCGCGGCCATCGGGGGGATCCGGGCCACCTTGCGGGTGGGCAGCCACGCGGCGGCGACGGTGACGCCGACGCCCACGAGGAGCGACCACAGGATCGTGGTGGGCCGCACCACGAGCGGGCCGCGCGGCGGCTCGGCGTCGGTGCCGCGCAGCAGGGCCAGCAGCCCGGCGGCCAGCGCGATGCCCAGCAGCAACCCGAGCAGTGCGCCGACCAGCCCGGTGGCCAGCGCCTCGAAACGCACCGAGCGGGTGACCTGGCGACGGGTGGCGCCGACCGCGCGCAGCAGCGCGAGTTCGCGGGTGCGCCGGCCGATCAGCATGGTGAAGGTGTTGGTGATGATGAACGTGCCGACGAACAGCGCGATGCCCGCGAACAAGAGCAGCCCGGTGGCCAGTCCGGCGGTGCCTGCGGCGGCCAGTTCGCGGCGCTCGGAGGTCAGTTCGGCGCCGGTGACCGTCTCGGCGCCGGCGGGCACCAGGGCGCGGACGGCCTGGGGCAGTGCGGCGTCGGGCGTCTTGGTCTTGGGCGGGGTGGAGACGGTGATCAGGTCGTAGGCGCCGGGGGCGGCGAACAGGCGTTGCGCGGTGGCGGTGTCGAACAGGGTGAGGGTCGCGCCGAGCCGGATCCGGGCGTCGTCGGCGTGCACGGTGCCGACGAGGGTGGCGTCCAGGGTGCCGCCGCCGGCGACCACGCGCAGCCGATCGCCGACCCGGTAGCCGGCCGAGCGGGCCCCGGCGTCGTCGATGGCGACCTGCCCGGCGGCGGTCGGCGCGCGACCCGAGGTCACCCGGTACAGCGGATCGACGCCGTCCGGCCCGGGCGCGTGGTTGGTGCCCACCGCCTCCTCGACTCGGCCGACCAGGTCCCCCTTGCGGTCCACGACCACGGCGGGCCCGGAGACCGACCCGCGCACGGCCCCGACGCCGGGCAGCGCGCGCAACCGGTCCACCAGCCGCGCGTCCAGTGCCGGCCGGTCGGGCGTCCCCGGATCGGGATCGGCCCGGACACCGACGGCGACCCCGGCGAAGTCGTCGGCCGCAGCCGACGCGGACGCCTCGGTGATGCTGTCCTTGAGCGTGAGCACCCCGGCCACGAACGCGACACCGAAGACGATCGCGAGCACGGTCAGGGCAAGCCGCGTGCGCTGCGCGGCGAGAGTACGAAGAGCGTTCCTGAGCATGAGCAACGTCCTGAAGCCGAAAGGTTTTCCGTCCCACACGGGCCCGGCCCCACCACCCTCACGCGCCGCCGACCGCCCTCGATACGGCCGGGCGGAGGCCACCGCCATCCACGATCGCCACGGCGACGGTCCGATCGGACCGAGACAACCAACGAAGGCATCGCCTGCGATCCGACGGGTCGACCGGGTATCGGTGCCGATGGTTGTCAAAATCGTGTTCGAGTGTGGGCTCTTCGCGTATGCGCGGCGTATGAACGACTCGGGTGACGTCGGGGGAGTCCCTACTCTCGTGGAGAGGTCCTGTTCGGTTCGGTTCGGTTTGGTCCGGTTGTCTCGCTGCCGGATCGACGTGCACGGCGTGACTCGCCGGTCGGCCGGCGCTCGACCTCACACCGGCAACGAGTGACTGCCAACCGTGGCGCGTGGACCTGTCGGGTCGAGGGGGCGAAGTCGCGGCGGCTGCCCCGAGTCCGAGTCCGAGTCCGAGTCTCCGAATCCGAGTCCGAGTCCGAGTCCGGATGCTTTGTCTCGACCGGGTGATGGCGTTCGATCGGGTAGCCGAGACGACTTCGCGGAACACGTGAATACCGCGCCGATCGCTACATGCGAAGGAGAGTGCCCGATGCCTTCCGGCCCCGTTCGTGGAGACCGTCTCGAAGAGCTGCGCGCGACGATCGAGTCCACTCACCGCGCCCTCGGCACGATGCGTTGGCGCACGGCTCGACTGTGCCACGAACCCTCCGAGGACCGCCTGCTTCGCGAATTGCACGTGGTTTCAAAGGCGTTGCAGGAGCTGCTCCGGGCCGCCGAGTCGCTCGCCGCACCTACGGCGTCGCCTGGCCCGCCCGACGGAATCCGAGACCGGCGGGGACAAATGTTCCAGATGGCCGAATGATCGCGGCGCGGCACGCGGGGTCGTCCCGGCTCGGTGACGTGGCCGAAGGGCCGGAGCATGCCCCCGGGTTCTCGGTCGGTGTCAAAGTCTCGTGAGCAAACGGCGTTCCGGCTTGTTCCCGACCCGGGCCCGGCGGTCTGATCGTGGTGTGAGCGAATCTCCGGCATCGGCGATCGACGCCGGCCACGAGCGAGGGCTGCTCGTCGTGGTCGACTGCCGTCGATCCGGCGAGTCCGCACGCTTGGGCCGGGTCGGTCTGCGCCACGACGACGAGCCCCCTGATCCGGAGCGCGATCCGAGGCACGTCTGATCCGATGCGGCCGCCGACTTCTCGGTGGCGCGCCACATCGTTCCGTTTATGGCGGGCGCGTGATCCCGGTGGGTTTCCGACGGCGTGCACCGGAGGTGTCCGGCCGGCCTTCCGGCCCTCGTCTGGTTGCCTTCGGCTTCGGCCCTGGCTCCGCCTCCGGCTTCGGCTCCGGTTACGGGCAAGGACCGGGGCCGCCCGTATCAGGCGCCCCCGAACGAGAGAGCCACACCGCCCACCGATCCGCGACGAACCCCCCGCCCCCGTTGCTGCCCCTCGACCCGGCCCTCGACCAGGGCCGCGTCCTCGGTCGGCCGACTCTCGGCGCCCCCGCGCGGCGCGACCAGGGCTACGAGGCGCCGGATGGTCCCGACGCAAGGCGCGATGTGGGCAGCGACGGTGATGCTCCCCGCGCACGCGGGGTGTTGCTTGCCGGAAAGGTGCCGGCAACGGCGGAGCGGGTGGGTGCTTTCGTTAGGTCTGCCGAGGGGCTTTTGCGGATGGGTCGGCCGTTTCGGCGTGCGGTCGCGTCTTGGTCGGGTCGGGCGCGGGTGGCCTTGTGCTAAACGGTCGGCGTGGACCGGCGGAGATGGGCCCGGTCC
>NZ_JBEXUX010000021.1:0-145624 GCF_040629175.1 Embleya sp. NPDC005971
GAGTACTCGCAACTCGTTCCGGTCGGGCCCCACTTCGATGTCGTTCGCATCGCCGGCCTACGTGGCCTGGACGTGGCGAACGCCCTGCGCGCCGCTGCGGGTGGGACACCGGGCGCGATCGTGCACGAGCTGTACGGCCGGGAGTGGGTGCACATCCTGGTGTCGCCGGGAACCGTCGCCGGCTATCGGTGGCCGCCCGGAATTCGGGCCCTGGGCCAGGACGCCGTGCGCGAGCGGTGCATCGAGATACCGGCGTTCGGCGACGACTCGTGCCTGCTGGCCTGGCACTCGCGTCCTGTCGAGTCGGCGCCGCTGGTCGACACCTTGCTGTGTCACACGGTCCTCATCCACGAACTGGCGGATGTGCTCACCCCGTCCGACTGGACCGACCGCCCGGATCCTCGCGGCTGACGAGCCGCCCCCCGGCCGCTGCGGCTCGGTACCGCACGCGGCCTCCGGCCCGGCCCGCGCGTCCCACCGCGCCGCCGGGTCGGCCACCCCGTCGCCCGACCCGTTCGCGGGCGACTCGGCCCGGCGGCGCTTCCATCGCCGCCGGGCCCCACCCACCCTCGCCCGGCCGCAGGTACCCCCGACGACGGCCGGGCGAGGACCAACCACCCACTCATCTCAGGGAGACCACGATGGCCGACACCAGGCCACCCGGAGACGGCGACACCGTCGAACACACCGACTTCGGACGCGGAGAGGTCGTCGGCAACGTGCAACTCGGCTGCGTGTGGGTCAGGCCCGACAACGGCGGCCCGAAGTGGAACGCGCCGGTCGGCAACGTCCGCATCGTCAGCAGGTTCCAGGCGCCCAACCCGCCCGCCGGCTGGTAGGCCACCCATAGACCACCGCCGGACCAGGCGGTGCCACACGGGCGGGGCCAAGTCTGCGGAGGCACGGCCCCGCCCGATGACCACTTCCTACTCCACCCAGGTGATTCGCGCACGCATGACGACCACTCCATCCGCGCCGACGTGCTGTTCGAGAGACTCGGCCAGCGCATCGACGATGACGAGCCGCGGATGCTCGACCAGGTCGACGCCGGCACTCGGCGCCTCGGCGCCCGTTTCGAGCGACGTGACGACGACCAGACACTCGGCCGGGGCTCGATGGAGCGAAACGTCCACGTCACCCTCGGCGCCATGGTCAAGGGCCTCGCCGATCAGTTCGCCGATCACCTGCTCGACAGGCGCCCGTCCGGGTGAACCGTCGAGGATCAGCCGTGCCCACGCGCGACCGAGCGACGCACTCGCCGAGGTCGCAGGGAGGGTGATGCGTGCAGGATGCATGCGGGCACTCCAGCCGACCAATCCAGTGATGGTCACGGACTGTACACGTTATGGGTATAACTCGCGGCCGTCCGAGAGGATGACATCCTTAGCCACGCTGAGTGGCAGGAGGAGTCGTCGTGGCAGGTGTTGCGCACGGAGAGACGCCCGCCTACGTGCGCGTCGCGAACGCCCTGCGCGAGCGCATCCGAGCGGGCGAGTTCCCTCCCGGCTCTCGCATTCCGTCACGAGCCGAGATCACCGCCACCTACGAGGTGGGCCACACGTCCGCCCTGGAGGCGCTGCGCCTGCTGACCGCCGAAGGGCTGGTGGAGGGGCGCCAGGGCAGCGGTACCTACGTCCGCGCCCGCCGGGCGGAGGTGCACCTCGTGCGCCACTGGACTGAGGACATCGGGCATCGCCTTCCCTGGGCGGTGGCGATGGCGGCGCAGCCCGACCTCGCGCCGTCGTGGACGGTCGACACCGAGACCGACGTGCCGGCGACGGAGGCCATCGCCCACCGTCTGGATATCGAACCCGGCGCCCGCTGTGTCCGGTCGGCCTATCTGTTCCGCTTCGGCAGCGATGTGGTGATGCGCCACGTGAGCTGGGAGCCGTACTCGATCACCGGCGGCACCCCCGTCCTGCTCCCCGAACGGGGCCCCCTCGCCGGTGCCGGCGTGCCTGCGCGCATGGCCGCGATCGGACACGTGATCACCCACGTGATCGAGGACCTGACCGCCCGGCCGGCGCTGATAGAGGAGTCGCGGACCCTGGAGGTCCCGGTGGGTGCCTCGCTGCTGGTCCTGGAGCGGACCTGGCGGACGGTCGAGGGCCCCGTCGAGACCGCGGACATCCTGATCCCCGGGGGCAGCAACCGCGTCCGGTACGAACTCCCGGTGTCCCCACCTGCCGGTTCCTAGCGGTTCCCTCGGGGGGATCTCGGGGGGATCGGGGGAATCTCGGGGGTCTGAGCATGACACCGGGGGGAACCGCTAGGAACCTCCAGTCCCCCTCTTTATGCAGTTCAGACCCACTTCACGAGCATCCGCCGCAGGTCGAGCCTCCCTACCGCACAGAACCCGGCGTAGAGGCCGACTCGTCCGTCGGCAATCCGACCAGGGCCCCTGATCCGCGAACGCGGGTCAGGGGCCTTTTCGCGCAATGGGACGGTACGGCGGCGCGCGCGGGGGGACCGGTGGTTCGTGCGCTGGTGGCACGGCCGGTGACGGCACGAGGCCCGGCGCCATCCGATCGGATGTGCCGGGCCCGGTGCCGTCCTGCGTCGTGGGGGACCGCTGGGGTCAGGCCAGCGAGGCGGCCCAGGTGCCCAGCGGGCGGGCGACCAGTTCGCCGGCGTTGTTGTCGATCGCGTCCTGCAGGCCGGCCAGGACGTGGGTGACCATGCCGGCGGTGGCCGGGTCGGTGAGCACGTGCTGTACGTCGGCCTCGACGCCGAGCCGGGTGTGCACCTCGGGGACGGAGATCTCCGGGCCGGAGACGACGAAGTTGTTCAGGTCCCGGAGCAGGGTCTTGAGCTGGATCAGCGCGCGGATGCCGCCCTGCACGCCCGGCGAGGCGGAGATCGCGACGATCGACTTGCCGGCCAGCACGCCCTGGGCGTACGGACGCGAGGCCCAGTCCAGCGCGTTCTTGAGCACGCCCGGCAGGCTGCGGTTGTACTCGGGGGTGGCGATGATCAGGCCGTCCGCCTCGGCGATCGCCTCGCGCAGGCGCACCACGGACGCCGGCGGGTCGGCCTCCAGGTCCTGGTTGAAGTGCGGGAGCTCGTCCAGACCCTTGTACACCTCGATCTGCATGCCCTCGGGGGCGAACGGCTGGAAGGCGTTCAGGAGCGCGGTGTTGAACGACTGGGCGCGCAGCGAGCCGGAGATGGCCAGGATGCGGGACATGGGGTCCTCCGTGGACGGCGAGACGGGGCGAAGCAGGTTGTTGAACGTTTAACAATGTAGCGCGGCTTTGTTGTGGATTCAACTTCTCCTCGGATTTCCGGGCCCGACTCGCGCCTGCCGTGCCGTCGGCGGCCGGTGCCGCGGCCGGTTCGGCGGGGGCGACAATGGAGCCGTGCCGCGCCCGTATCGCCGCGGTCGTTCCTCGTTCGCACCCGTCTGGAGCCCCCCGCCATGCCCCGCATCGTCGTCCTCGCCGTGATCGTGTGCGTCCTGGCGCTCGCCGCCGCCGTGGTGGCCTTCGTCAACGGAAGCTGGCTCGGCGTGCCCTTCGTGCTGCTCGCCGCGCTGGACGGGAACCTCGCCTTCTACTACCTGCGCCGGCACCGGGTGCGCCGTTCGCGTGAGGTCGCCGCGGGGGCCTGAGTCGGGGCGGGGTCGCTGTCGCCGCACACCGGGCGTCCCCCGTATGGGTGGATGCCGCCGGGCGATGGCGTGTCGCCGGCTGATTCGAACAAGAGTTCGGGCTACGCTTCCCCCGACGTTGTCCACAGGCGTGGGCCGGTCGTGCCTCCGTGTCGGTGCGACGGGTTAGCGTTCAAGGTGTGAAGCGAACACCACAGACCGGCAAGGCGGCATCCATGGCTGGACAGGATCGCGAGAAGGCGTTGGAGAACGCCCTCGCCCAAATTGAACGACAGTTCGGGAAGGGTTCGGTGATGCGTCTCGGCGACGAGGCGCGTGCACCGATCGAGGTCATTCCCACCGGTTCGATCTCGCTCGACGTGGCACTGGGCATCGGTGGCCTCCCGCGTGGTCGCGTCGTAGAGGTCTACGGCCCGGAAGGCTCCGGCAAGACGAGCCTGGCACTGCACGCGATCGCGAGCGTGCAGCGGGCCGGCGGCATCGCGGCGATCGTCGACGCCGAGCACGCGCTCGACCCGGATTACGCGCGGAAGCTGGGCGTCGACACCGACGCCCTGCTGGTGTCGCAGCCGGACACCGGCGAGCAGGCGCTGGAGATCGTCGACATGCTGACGCGCTCCGGCGCGGTCGACATCATCGTCATCGACTCGGTGGCGGCGCTCGTGCCGCGCGCCGAGATCGAGGGCGAGATGGGCGACTCGCACGTCGGCCTCCAGGCCCGACTGATGAGCCAGGCGCTCCGCAAGATCACCGGTGCGCTCAACCAGACGAACACCACCGCGCTGTTCATCAACCAGCTTCGCGAGAAGATCGGCGTGATGTTCGGCTCGCCGGAGACCACCACCGGTGGTCGGGCGCTGAAGTTCTACGCGTCCGTGCGTCTGGACATCCGACGGATCGAGACGCTCAAGGACGGCACCGAGGCGGTCGGTAACCGCACCCGGGTCAAGGTGGTCAAGAACAAGCTGGCCTCGCCGTTCAAGCAGGCCGAGTTCGACATCCTCTACGGCGTCGGGATCAGCCGCGAGGGCGGCCTGATCGACATGGGCGTCGAGCACGGCTTCGTGCGCAAGTCCGGCGCCTGGTACACGTACGAGGGCGACCAGCTCGGTCAGGGCAAGGAGAACGCGCGGAAGTTCCTCAAGGACAACCCCGACCTCTCCGACGAGATCGAGAAGAAGATCAAGGAGAAGCTCGGCGTCGGCCCGCGGGTCGACGTGCCGGCGGAAGCGGAACCCGAGGAGGGCTGAGCTCGTGGGTCGCCCTGCCGGCGAGTGGTCGAACACGTGGGGGGACGGATCCGAGGCCGGACCCGTCTCCCCGCCGGTCGACCCGGCCGAACTGCGGGCCGCGTTGGCGGCCGTCGCGGCGCGTGCCACGACGGGCGATCGGGTCGGCCGCGGTGCCGCCGAGCGCCGCAACACCCGCCGAGCCGGCTCGACGCGACGCGACTCGGGGGAGCGCGCGGCCGGCGAGAACGAAATCGGCGATCGGAACGCGGGGGACGACGGCTCGGGGGCCGACGTCCACGACGCGGACGAGCGGACCGCGAGTCGGCGGTCCGACGGTGATCGGGACGGGCGGAGCAAGCGGGACAGGCGTGAGCGGGCCGGGACTCGGGGCCGGACCCGCCGGGACACGCGCGCCACAAACGAGGACGACAGCGGGAACGACATCGAGGCCGGTGCCGAGGCGCTCGCCGATCCGGAGGCCACCGCGCGGGCGATCTGCCTGCGCCTGCTGACCGGGCGTGCCCGCACCCGGGCCCAACTGGCGGACGCGCTGCGCCGTCGGGAGGTGCCCGACGAGGTGGCGGAATACGTACTGGGCCGATTCACCGACGTGGGACTGATCGACGACACCGCCTTCGCGGGCGCGTGGGTCGACACCAGGCACACCGGGAAGGGGCTGGCCCGTCGGGCCCTGGCCCGCGAGCTGCGCCAACGCGGCGTGGACGCCGTCGTGGTGGACGAGGCGATCGCCCGACTCGATCCCGAGCAGGAGCTGGAGACGGCCCGGGCCCTGGTGGCCAGACGGTTGCCGGGCACGCGTGGCCTGGACCGGGACAAGCGCATCCGCAGGGTGGCGGGCATGCTCGCGCGCAAGGGATACGGCGAGGGCCTGGCCCTGCGCGTGGTCCGGGAGGCGCTGGATCAGGAGGCGGCCGACGAGGCCGACCGGGACCCGTGGTGATCAGGCTCCGCGGTGATCAGGGCCGGGCGGTCCCGGGACCGGAGCCGGTGACCTAGCCTGGGAGGGTTGTCCGAGCCGTCGGACCGCCACAAGCGCGTTCTTCGGAGCGCACACGTCCCTGCCGTCCGCTTGAAGGGCCATCCGCCTTGGCGATCAGTGTGTTCGACATGTTCTCGATCGGGATCGGCCCGTCGAGCTCCCACACGGTGGGCCCCATGCGCGCCGCGCGGATGTTCGCGCAGCGGCTCAAGAGCGAGGGCGTCCTGGACCGGGTCGCCTCCGTCCGGGTCGAGCTGTACGGCTCCCTGGGCGCGACCGGGCACGGGCACGGCACGCCACGCGCGGTGCTGCTCGGCCTGGAGGGTTATTCGCCGCGCACCATCGACCCGGAGGAGGTCGAGCCGGAGCTGGCGCGCATCCGCGAGTCGGGGATGTTGCGGCTGCTGGGCGTGCAGGACATCGCCTTCGACGGCGACCGGGACCTGGTGCTGCACCGACGCAAGTCGCTGCCGTACCACGCCAACGGGATGACCGCGTGGGCACGCGACGCGGACGGCACCGAGTTGCTCACCAAGACCTACTACTCGGTCGGCGGCGGCTTCGTGGTGGACGAGGACGCGGTCGGGGCGGATCGGGTCAAGCCCGACGACACCGTGCTGCGACACCCGTTCCGCACCGGCGACGAGTTGTTGCGGTTGACCCGGGAGACCGGCCTCTCGGTGTCCGCGCTGATGCTGGAGAACGAGAAGGCGTGGCGCACCGAGCCGGAGATCCGCGCCGAGCTGCTGGAGATCTGGCACGTGATGCGCGCGTGCATGGAGCGCGGCCTGTCCACCGAGGGCATCCTGCCCGGTGGGCTCAAGGTGCGCCGCCGTGCCGCGCGGACCGCCCGCACGCTGCGCGCCGAGGGAGACCGCCCCACGCACGCGATGGAGTGGGTCACCCTGTGGGCGATGGCCGTCAACGAGGAGAACGCCGCCGGCGGCCGGGTGGTCACCGCGCCCACCAACGGCGCCGCCGGAATCATCCCGGCCGTCCTGCACCACTACGTGGCCACCGTCCCGGGCGCGGACGAGGACGGCATCGTGCGCTTCCTGCTCGCCGCGGGTGCGATCGGCATGTTGTTCAAGGAGAACGCGTCCATCTCGGGCGCCGAGGTCGGCTGCCAGGGTGAGGTGGGTTCGGCCTGCGCGATGGCCGCCGGCGGCCTGGCGGAGGTCCTGGGCGGCACCCCCGAGCAGGTGGAGAACGCCGCCGAGATCGGCATGGAGCACAACCTCGGGCTCACCTGCGACCCGGTCGGCGGCCTGGTGCAGATCCCGTGCATCGAGCGCAACGGCATGGCCGGCGTCAAGGCGGTCACCGCCGCCCGGATGGCCCTGCGCGGCGACGGCCGGCACCACGTCTCGCTGGACAAGGTCATCAAGACCATGAAGGAGACCGGCGCGGACATGAAGACCAAGTACAAGGAGACCGCCCGGGGCGGCCTCGCGGTCAACATCATCGAGTGCTGAGCCCCGGTGCCCACCCCCGGTGCCGAGCCGAAGCGCCGGGACGAACACCGACACGGGCGCCCGGCCCGTCCCGACACCGGTGACGCACGGTGCCGGTGTCGCGTCGACGACCCGGCGGGACACGTGAGGTGTGCTCCCGGAATCGAAGGGTAGGCATGCGCCCGTGAACGACGAGAGCGGTCCCCTCCTGGTGCAGGTATCGGCAGTCGGAGCCGGTCACACGTTGGTGACCGTGCACGGCGAGATCGATATGGACAGTGGTCCGATCCTGGACGACGCGCTGAGCCGACAGGTCTCGGCGGGCCTGAACCGCTTGTTGCTCGACCTGTCCTCGGTCGCCTTCATCGACTCGTTCGGCCTGCGGATCCTGGTCCGAGCCGAGCGGCGGGCCCGCGAGGCCGGCGGCTCCCTGCAACTGATCGCGCCGACCCGGGCGGTCGCCCGGGTGCTGCGCCTGACCGGCTTCACCCTGATGGTGGCCGTGCACGACACCGTGCAGCAGGCGCTCGTCGCCCAGGACAGTCCGGCCGGGCACGAGTAACGCACCTGATCGGCCGATCAAAAACAGCAAGAATGATGATCAAAATCCGGCGCAGGGGTGGCCGGATTCGATCATGCGCGCCACACTTGGAATGTCCGCGCGCCGGATGTTTCTGCTGTCGCCCGAAGGCCGTGGACCTGTGGCCGTCCCGCCGAGCGCAAGCTCGACGGGACGGCCGCCGCATGTCCGGGTGACGCGGGGCAGGGTGAGGCGGCCCCGCGTCCCGCTCAGCCCAGCGTGCGCTTGAGGAACTGCGCCATGGTCGAGCGATACTCGCGTGCCTGCGGAACCAGCGCGGTGAGTTCGCCCGCGCCGTGCACGAAGCCGTCGAAGCGCTTGGCCTCGACCGGCACGCCGGCCGCCTCCAACTGCTTCGCGTACGCCTCGCCCTCGTCGCGCAGCGGGTCGTACTCGCCGGTGAGCACCAGCGCGGCGGGCAGCCCGGCCAGGTCCTCGGCGTGCAGCGGCGACGCGAGCGGATCGGTGCGCTCGCTGCGCGGGCTGGTCAGGTACAGCCCCACGGCCTCCTCCAGCGCCGCGCGGGTGAGCAGGTAGCCCTCGCCGTTCTCCGACACGGACGGCAGCGACAGGGTCAGGTCCAGGATCGCCGCGTCCAGCACCTGGGCGACCGGGGTCGGCTGGCGGCGGTCGCGCAGCATGATCGAGCAGGCGGCGGCCAGATTGCCGCCCGCGCCCGTGCCGCCGATCGCCACCTTGTCCGCGTTGACACCGAGCTGGAAGGCGCGCTCCTGCACCCAGATCCACGCGGCGTACGCGTCCTCCAGGGGCCAGGGGAACTTGAACTCGGGTGCCAGGCGATACTCGACGGAGATCACCACGGCGCCGCTCTCGGCGGCGATGTGCGCGCAGTGACCGTCGAACCGGTCCACCGCGCCGAGCCACCACGTGCCGTCGTGCAGGTACACGTAGCCTGGGCGACCGCCCTTGGGGGCGGGGCCGGCCGGTGTGTACACGCGAGCGGTGATCTTGCCCGGCTCGGGCTCCTTCACCGTGATGCTCACATCCCGCGTCGTCACACCTTCCGGCGCGGCCTCGGCGAACGCGAGGATGGACGACTCGAGGGCTTTGTTCGACGCGGCGCGGCGCTCCGCCAAGGGCAGGTCGGCCAACAGGGGCGGCGCGGCGGCGACAGCGTCGAGGATCGGCTGGATCTGCGGTGCGACGGGCATGCGACTCCTCCGAACGGATTACGAAGAAGCACAGTAGAACTTCGCGCCCGGAGTTGACAGAGCGTCAGACTCCGGACGCGTGACATAGGCCACACAGAAAGCGCGCGAAGGGCGTCAACCGTGTCAGTTGCCCCTGGCGTTGAATAGACCGAACCCACTGAGGAGTACGTGTTGACCGTCATCGACGAGCCCCGGATACCCGGCGCCCGGGCGTCCGGCGCGGACCGCGGTGCCCCCGACGAGAACTCGTCGGGGGCCCTGTCGTTCGCGGAGCGCGGCTTCCGGCTGCTGTGGCCGCCCTTGGCGGTATACGCGGGCACCGCCGTGCTCCAGTTGCTGGTGCTCTCGTGGATGATCCCGCCGGGCGGCCCGAGCCTGCGGGATCGGCTGTTGCAGTGGGACGCGCACTGGTACGTGGACGTCGCCGCGCACGGCTACCCGGACAGCTTCACGTACACCCCCGAGGGCGACCTCACCGGCAACACGCTCGCGTTCTTCCCGCTGTATCCGGGCCTGGTCCGGATCGTGCACTACCTCACCGGCACCGACTACGAGACGGCCGGCCTGATCGCCGGACACCTGGCCACCGCCGCCGCGTTGTGCGTGTTGTACGTGTTCATGAAGCGGCTGTACGACCGGCGCGCGGCCCTCGTGATGACCGTGCTCGTGGGCGGCGCGCAGCCGATGGGCGTGGTCTTCTCGATGGCCTACAGCGAGACGCTGTTCCTGGCGCTCGCCGTGGGCACGCTGCTCGCGGCGCACCGCAAGGCCTGGCTGACCGCGGGTCTGCTCGCGTGCCTGACCAGCATCACCCGACCGGCCGGCATCGCGGCGATCGCCGCCCTGGGGGTGGCCGCGCTGTTGGAGATGTGGCAACACCGGCAAATCGTGTACCGCCCGATCGCGGCGTGCGTGATCGCGTGTCTGGGCATGCCGCTGTACCTGCTGTGGGTGGGCACCCGGCTCGGCGAGATCGACGCCTGGTTCACCATCCAGGACGCCGGCTGGGGCACCAAGTGGGACAACGGCGAGGCGGTTCGGCACTTCCTGACCGACACGCTGCGCAACGGCGACCAGTGGATAGCGGTCAGCACCGCGGTGTTGATCATCGCGGCCGTGATCGGCTCGCTGGTCGCGCTGAATCGACGGATCTGGCCGCCGCTGGCGGTCTACGGCCTGTCGATCCTGGTGATGACGCTGTGTCAGAGCAACTACTACCACTCGAAGTTGCGGCTGATGATCCCCACGCTGCTGTTCTTCGTCCCACTGGCCACCGTGCTGGCGCGCGCTCGCACGCGTACCGCCGTGCTGGTGCTCGCCGGGATGTGTCTGTTCGGCATGTGGTACGGCGCGTACATGCTCACCACCTGGCACTACGGGATCTGATCCGGGCTCGGGCCGTGGGCCGGCCCGCGCCCGGACGCCCGGGTCAGTGCCCGGCGCCGCGGGCGCGGTCGATGGCCTCCTCCAGGATGTCCAGGTGCTCGGGGGGCAGGTGCGCCGCTATGTAGCCGTCCGGGCGGATCAGCAGGATCGTGTGCGCGCCGGCGCCCGGGTACTCGGGGGTGACCACCAACTCGGCCGGCGCGGCGAGCTTGTCCAGGCGTGCGCGCAGTCGTGGCATCAGGCCCGCCTCGCGCCAGCGGTCGCCGTGCCACACCTCTATGCCCGGGGCGATCAACAGCACGACCAGCCCTCGGTCCAGGCACTCGGTCAGCCACCCGTCGGCGCCGTCCGCCCGCACCACCGCGACGTCGCGGATCCACTCGCCGACTCCGGGGCCGGGGGTGAGCAGCGGCGAGCCGCTGTAGTCGGGGCCCGACGTGCTCGCGGCCGGACCGCGCGGGTCGAGCCGGCGCAACGTGGTGCCCTTGCCGCGCGCACCCATCAGGGTCAGTCGGCGGCCCACCTTCTGCGCCGGGCTCGCCGGAGCCAGGAAGTGCAGCGCGTCCTCGCCCAGCGCCAACCGGCGTCGGGCGGCCCCCCGGCGTTCGCCGTGGTAGGTCTCCAGGAGCCGGATCGGGGCGTAGCCGCGCAGCGTGAAGGCCAGCTTCCAGGCCAGGTTGCGCACGTCCTGGAGACCGAGTTCGACCGCGTCCGCGGCGGACGGGTGGACCAGGTGCGCCGCGTCCCCGGCGAGCAGCACCCGGCCGACCCGGAAGCGGCGGGCGAGCCGCTGGTGCACCTCGTACTCGCCGCTCCACAACAGGTCGTGCGCGGGATCCTCGGCCGAGTCCGAATCGGGGGAGAGCGCGTCCAGGGTGCGCAACACCGAACGCACCCGGGCGGAGACCCGCTTGGGGTCGGCCAGGTCCCCGGTCACCGGGATCACCCGGGTCTCCTCGGCGGCCTTGGCCACTCCGTGCGCCATCGGGAGTTGCCAGGTCAGCCGCCACACGTCGTCGGGCAGCGGCTGGGCGAGCACCGTGCCGCCGCGGTGGAACGGCGGGTCCACGAACAACCACGGGGTGGCCGGCCCGCCGGTGTCGGGGGTCGGGGGCTCGTCGGCGAGCGAGGGATCCGGGGGCACCAGCGAGGTCGCGGTGATCCGGCGCGGCAGCCGTACCTTCACGTCCGCGCACAACAGCCGGTCCACCCGCGGCCGGCCGGGAAAGCGCACGTCGACCGCGCGCCGGACCACCGAGCGGGCCCCGTCGCAGCCGAGCAGCCACTGCGCGCGCCACTTGACCGGACCGCCCGGGCCGCGGGCGAGCAAAGTGACCGAGGTCTCGTCCTGTTCGACCCCCTCGATCCGGTGCCGCCACGCGGTGGTCACCAGCGGACTGGCGTGCGCGGCATCCAACAGGGCGCGCTCCAGGCGCTGTTGGGAGAGGCCGTAGCGGACGGGCGCCTCCGGCTCGTCGACCGGCTGCGGTACGTCGCGGGTGCGCCGGCGGATCCGTTGCACGCCCCACGGTTCGGCGGCGCCGTCCAGGCGGGTGCCGGTCAGGTCGTAGACGAAGGCCAGCGTCGCGCCGTCCAGCGCACACGCGCGCGAGCCGGCCCGCGGCGTGCCGTTGCCCGAGTCCACCACGACCGAGCGCACCCCGCGCCCGGCCAGGGCCAGGGCGGCGGCCAAACCGGCGGGCCCGGCGCCCGCGATGATCACCGAGTCCGCGCGCGGAGCATTGCCCGCCATCGTGGCCCCCCCAAGTGTTGCAAGACGTGTCGTACTCGTCGCCCATCATCCGGCACCGGGACCCCAGCACGACAAAGCGACGCCCCGCGGGTGGTGTGCACCGCGGGGCGTCGGTCGTCGGTGGTGCGGGTGTCGCGGCGCGCTCAGACGCCGGCACCGTCCAGGGCCGGCGCGACCGCTCGTGGCTCGACGGCGATCGGCTTGCCCTTGCGCGAGGTGCGCAGTCGGCGCTCCAGCCAGGTGGCGAAGGCGGACAGGATCATGCACATCGCGACGTAGATCGCGCCGACGATGATCGTCACCGGGATGAACGGCATGTGGTAGTCCTGGTAACCGCCGATCAGCTTGGCCGCCGCGAGCAGCTCCGGGTAGGTGATCAGGAAGCCGAGCGAGGTGTCCTTGAGGGTCACCACGATCTGGCTGATGATCGTCGGGAGCATGGTGCGGATGCCCTGCGGGACCAGGATCATCGTCATCACCTGGGTCTTGCGCATGCCCAGCGCGTAGGCCGCCTCGCTTTGGCCCTTGGGCACCGCGAGGATGCCCGCGCGGATGTTCTCCGCCTGCACGGTGCCGTTGTAGATGGTCAGACCGACCACCAGCGGCCACATCGGCTCCCACTTCCACCAGCCCTGGCTGGCCGGGACGAGGTAGAGCATGAAGATCAGTACCAGCAGCGGCATCGCGCGGAAGAAGGTCACGAACGTGGTCGCGGCCCAGCGCACGATCTTGTGATCGGAGAGCCGGCCGGCGGCCAGGAAGGCGCCGAGCACGATCGAGAACACCGCGGCCAGCGCGAACGCCTTCAAGGTGGCCTTGAGGCCGTCGAAGATGAACTGCTGGACACCCGTGTACTGGAACGGGTCCCACTTGGCCGACTCGAACTGGCCGGTGTCCTCGAACCGCATGATCACGAAGACCAGGAAGCCGGCCAGGGCCAGGGTGCCGACCACGCCGATGATCAGGTTGCGTCGGCGTGCCTTGGGGCCCGGTACGTCGAACAGCACGCTCGCTTCGCGGCTCATCGGACCACCGCCAGCTTCTTCTCCAGCGCGGCCAACAGCGCGCTCATGGTCAAGGTGATGATCAGGTAGCCGATCGCGATCCACACCAGGACCCACAACGACTTGTAGCCGTTCTCGATCATCGTCGAGCTGGTGCCCATGAGTTCGGTGGTGTTGAAGGCGCTGGCGATGGCCGAGTTGCGGACCATCGCGATCAGCAGGCTGCCGATCGGCGGGACCGCCGCCCGACCGGCCTGCGGCAGCACGATCTGGCTCAGCGTCTGGGTGAAGGACATGCCCAGGCTGCGGGCGGCCTCGGCCTGGCCGATCGGGACGGTGTTGATGCCCGAGCGGATCGCCTCACAGATGAAGGCGGCGGTGTACGTGCTCAGCGCGATGACCGCGAACTGGAAGAAGGAGAAGTTGAACCGCAGCTTGGGGAAACCGAGCGCGACGGCGAAGAAGATCAGCGTCAAAGGGGTGTTGCGGAAAAGATTGACGTACGCGGCGCCGAACCAGCGCAGGGGCGGCACCGGCGAGACCCGACACGCGGCTATCAGCGTGCCGAGCAGAAGCGACGCGATCCCACAGACGACGGTCAGCTTGAGCGTCCCGACGAAGCCGTGCCGCAAGAGATCCCAGTTGTCCTGGATCACTTCGAGCATCGTGATCGAGCCCTCCTCTCCGTGATCGTGGGGTCAGGGGTTGGGTTGACGGCCCGTTCCCCTGCTCACCTGCGGCGGGGACGGGAGGGGTCGTGCACCGGCCGGTCCCGGGGGAGCCGGAACCGGACGGCGCACGACGTGCGAGCGGCGACGAGGCGCGAGGCGCGAGGCGCGTCAGTAGCGAACGAGCGCCGGGATGGCCGGGGCGGCCGAGCCGGACAGGCCAAGCGTGGCGTCGTACGCCTTCTTCCAGTCGCCGTTCTTCTCGTGCGCCTCCAGGGCGTCGCTGACCGCGTTGCGGAACACCGCGTCGTCCTTGTTCAGGCCGACGCCGTAGTTCTCCACGGTGAACGGCTCGCCGACCACCTTGAGCGCGGCCGGGTCCTTGGCCGCGTAGCCCTTGAGGATCGCGTCGTCGGTGGAGACCGCGTCGACCTGGTTGGAGAGCAGGTTCTCGACACACAGCGAGTAGGTGTCGAACACCCGGGTGGTGGTGTCGGGGAACTTGGACTGCAGGTTCTGCAGCGGGGTGGAGCCCTTGGCGGAGCACACCGTCTTGCCCTTGATGGTGTCCTTGCCGGTGATCGAGGTCTCGTTCTTGCGCACCAGCAGCGACTGGCCCGCGATGTAGTACGGACCCGCGAAGGACACCTGCTCCTTGCGCTTGTCGGTGATGCTGTAGGTGCCGACGTAGTAGTCGATGTCACCGTTGACCAGCGCGTTCTCACGGTTGGTCGACGCGATCGCCTTGAACTCGATCTTGTCCGGGCCGAAGCCGAGGTCGGCCGCGATCATCTTGGCGATCTCGATGTCGAAGCCGGAGTACTTGCCGGTGGCCGGGTCCTTGGAGCCGAGGAAGGGCTGGTCCTCCTTGGCGCCGACGATCAGCTTGCCGCGCTTCTTGGCGTTTTCGAAGGTCTTCGAGCCGGTGAGCGCCGCGTCCGCCTTGGGCGTGTAGGACGGCAGCTCGGGCTTGGCGGCACCGGGCGCGCCGGGCGCACCCTGCGAACCGCCGGTGCTGCCGCCCGGAGTCTTGGCCTCCGGCGAACCGTCCTTGCCACACGCGGTACCGAACAGGGCGAGCACGGCGATGCCGGCGACGGCCACGGATGAGCGCATCTTCATGATCAACGTCCTTGGGTGAAAGAGGAGAGCGGCCTGACGACAGACGAACCGCGGGGTGCGAAGCGTGAGTTGCGCGATCGGGCGCACTGGGGGCGCCCGATGCGGCTCAGTGGTGCAGGATCTTGGAGAGGAAGTCCCGAGCACGATCGCTGCGCGGGTTGCTGAAGAACTCGTCGGGCGTGTTCTCCTCGACGATGCGGCCGTCGGCCATGAAGATCACCCGGTTCGCGGCGGAGCGCGCGAAGCCCATCTCGTGGGTCACCACGACCATCGTCATGCCCTCGGCGGCCAGGTCGCGCATGACCTCCAGGACCTCGTTGATCATTTCCGGGTCGAGTGCGGAGGTGGGCTCGTCGAAGAGCATCACCTTGGGCTCCATGGCCAGCGCCCGGGCGATCGCGACGCGCTGCTGCTGACCACCGGAGAGCTGCGAGGGGTACTTGTCCGCCTGGCTGCCCACACCGACCCGGTCCAGCAGTTCGTGCGCCCGGCGGGTGACCACGTCGGCCTTCTCGCGACGCACCTTGAGCGGGCCCAGCGTCACGTTCTGGAGCACGGTCTTGTGCGCGAACAGGTTGAACGACTGGAACACCATGCCCACGTCCGAGCGCAACCGGGCGAGGTCGCGGCCCTCCTGCGGGAGGAGGTTGCCGTCGATGGTGATCCGGCCGCCGTCGATCGCCTCCAGCCGGTTGATCGTGCGGCACAGCGTCGACTTTCCCGATCCGGACGGACCGATGACGACGACGACCTCGCCCTTGTGGATCGTCAGGTCGATGTCCTGCAACACGTGCAGGGCGCCGAAGTGCTTGTTGACGTTCTCCAACACGACGAGGGGCTCGCCGGGGTGCGCGTCCTTGCCGATGTCGCGCTTGGTGAGCACCGGCGGCTTCGGTGCGATGTCAGAGGCATCCGTCGTCACGATGGCGGGCTCCGTCCAGAGTCGTCCCGTATCTTTTTGCGCGACCGGGTGGCAGGTGGGTTCGAGAGTCTCCCGGCGAGGCCGGGTGGTGCGTGACACTAAGGCAGGCAACACCCCCCCAGTCAGTGCACTTGAGCTTGTCTTGAGGTCAAGAGTCGGTAACGGACCGTCAGATGTGAGGAACCACGTGCGCCTCCTGCTCGTCGAGGATGATCTGCGAGTCGCCGCGCCGCTACGCGCGGTTCTGGGCCGGCACGGCTTCACCGTGCGGCATGCCACCACCGGCGAGGAGGCCCTCGCCGCGCTCGACGACGTGCCGGACGTGGTGCTGCTCGACCTGTCGCTGCCCGACCACGACGGCTTCGAGGTGTGCAGTCGGATCCGCCGGCTGTGCGACGTCCCGGTGATCATGGTCACCGCGCGCGCGGACATCCGATCGCGCATACACGGGCTGAACCTGGGCGCCGACGACTACGTCACCAAGCCCTACGACATCGGCGAACTCCTGGCCCGCATACACGCGGTGAGCAGACGCACGCGCAGTGACGCACCCGCTGCGGAGAGTGCGCCGGCCGCCAAGGGGCCCGGCGGCATCGAGTTGGACCCGGCCACCCGGCGGGTCACCGTGGGCGGAGTCGATGTGGTGCTCACCCGCAAGGAGTTCGACCTGCTCGCCCTGCTGGCACAACGCCCGGGCGTGGTGTTTCGCCGCGAACAGATCATCAGCGAGGTCTGGCACACGAGCTGGGCGGGCAACAACCGCACCCTGGAGGTGCACGTCGCGTCGCTGCGTTCCAAGCTCGGCAATCCGGCGATCGTCGAGACGGTGCGCGGCGTGGGCTACCGTGTCGTTCCCGAGGCCTGATCCCACCGGCTTCCCGACGGATCGTCACCGGCCCCTGTGCGTACCCGCCTGCTCGCCCTGCTCCTCGCCCTGATGACCGCGGTGCTGATCGCGCTCGGCATCCCGTTGGCGATCTCCCGCGCGTCCGCGCATCAGCAGGAACTGATCCGCGATCGGGTGGACGACCTCACCCGCTTCGTTTCGGACACCCAGCTCACCGTCGTCTCGGACACCCTGCGCGCGCAGACCGACGTCGGCCGACCGCCCGGCCCGGACGCGACCGACCTGGACATGTTGCGCTCCGAACTGGAACGATACCAGGACGTCTACGGCATCCGGGTCGGTGCTTTCGATCGACGCGGCCAGCCGATCGCCGTGTCCCGCCCGGGATTTCGGGTCGATCCGCGCTCGCCGGCGTTCACCGAGGCGCTCGCCGGGCGGCGCAGCGACGACCCCGGGCAGGTGTGGCCCTGGCAGCGGGATCGCATCGTGGTGGCGGTCCCGGTGATCCACCGCGGCGACGTGGTGGCGGTCGTGTTGACCGACTCGCCGACCGGCCGGATGCGTTCGCAGATCCAACGGGTATGGCTGATTCTGGTCGCCGGCGAGGTGGTCGCGGTGCTGGCCGCGCTGCTGCTCGCGACCCGGCTCACCGGCTGGGTGCTGCGCCCGGTCCGGGTGCTCGACTCGGTGACCCACGAGATCGCCACGGGTCGGCTCGGAGCGCGCGTGGCCGGCGCCCAGGGGCCGCCGGAACTACGGCGGCTGGCAAGGTCGTTCAACGAGATGGCGGATCACGTGGAGACCGTCGTGGACCAGCAGCGGGCGTTCGCCGCGGACGCCTCGCACCAACTGCGCAACCCCCTGTCCGCGCTGTTGTTGCGGATCGAGGAGCTGGGGCTGTCGTTGCCGCCCGGCCACGGCGAGACGCTGGACGGCGTGCGCGACGAGGGTCGGCGGCTCACCCATGTCCTGGACGAACTCCTGGAGTTGGCCCTGGCCGAGAACGCCCGCCCGTCCGCCCGGGCGGTGGACGTGGCGGCCCTGGTGCACGAACGGGTGGACGCCTGGCAGACGTTGGCCCGCAGCCGCGGTCGCCGGTTCGAGCAGGAGGGCCCGCTCGCGCTGACCGGCAACGTGGACCCGGTCACCCTGGGCAGCGCGCTGGACGCGATCCTGGACAACGCGCTCAAGTTCGCCCCCGAGGACACCACGATCACCGTGGCGTGTTCGGCGGTGGGCAGCGAGGTGGAGATCCGGGTCAGCGACCGCGGCCCGGGACTCACCTTCGAGGAGATGCGCCGGGTGGGCGACCGGTTCTGGCGCAGCCCGCGACACCAGAACGTGGACGGCTCCGGCCTGGGCCTGTCGATCGCCCGCACGCTGCTCGCGGCGAGCGGCGGGCGGATCGACTTCGCCGCGCGCGAGGGTGGCGGGCTGACCGTCACGCTGACCGTGCCCCGGGCCGACTGAGCCGCCCGGGACCGGTCGACGGCCGCCGCTATTCGGCCACCCGGCACTGCGGCGCGCGCGGCTGGGGCAGGCCCAGCGGGCGCAGCCGCACGTCGTAGGCCCGCTGCCAGTCGCCGTTGGCGATGTGCCGGTTCAGCGCCCCGCACACCGCGTCCGCCAGGGCGACGTCGCCCTTGCTCAGGCCCACCCCGTACGGCTCGTCCGAGAACGGCCGGCCCAGGATCCGCAGCGTGCCCGGATGCTGGGCGACGAAGCCGGACAGGATCGCGTCGTCGGTGCTGACCCCGCGCACGTTCTTGGCCAACAACTCGTCCACGCACTCCGAATACTTGCCGCGTTCCTGCACCTTCATGGTCGGGAACTCGGAGCGGATCCGGTTCGCCGACGTCGACTCGCGCACCACGCACACCGCGCTGTCGGCGAGGTCCTCGGGACCGTTGACGTCCGGCTCGTCCGTGCGGACCAAAAAGTCCTGGCCGGCGATGAAGTACGGCCCGGCGAACGAGACCTTCTGCGACCGGGCGGCGTTGATCGTGTAGCTGGCCACGACCAGGTCGACCTGACCGCTGGTGATCCGGTACTCGCGGTTCTGCGTCTCCACGTCCATGAACGTGACGCGGTCCTTGAAGCCGAGATCGTCCGCGATCATCCGCGCGACGTCGTCGTCGAAGCCCTGATACGCCTGCTCGCCGGTGCGCACGCTCCACCCGGGCTGGTCCGGCTTGACGCCGATGATGATCCGACCCCGGGCCACCATCTCCCGGTACGTCGGCGAGTTCTTGCGCAGATTGGCGAGCGGGTCGGGGGCGTGCGTGCCGCCCTCGGCCCGGTTGTTCTCCACCGCGAGCCAGGACGCGCCGACCGCGACCAACAGGAACGCCAACGCGGCGGGCAGCGCGATCCGGGTGCGCCGCCACCACCCGGCCCGGCCCGCGGGCCGCGACGCCGGTTCCTCGGGTGGGCCCTCGCCCGCGTAGGTGGCCTCGACGCCCTCGTCCGGCTCGTCCGGCTCGCGCCGGGGCAGCGGGTCGCCGCCCCAGGTCACCGGCACCGAGTCCTGCACCACTCGGGTGAGCAGCGCGTCGGTCTCCTTGGCGTCCAACCGCCGGAGCGGGTCCTTGCGCAACAGGCCCATGATCACCGGCTCCAGCGGACCGGCGTGCCGAGGCGGTGCGGGCGGCGCGTTCACCACCGCGTCCACCACCTCCACGGGGGAGGCCCGACGAAACGGCGCGAGACCCTCGACCATCTCGTACAGGGTCGCGCCGAGCGACCACAGGTCGGAGGCCGGATCCAGCGCGTCCGGCGGGTCGGCGAGCGTGTGCTCGGTCGAGCCGTTGTCGGTCAGCACGCCGCCGCGGCCCCGGGCGAACTGTTCGGCGCGCTCGGGCGCGAGATAGCCCGGGGTGCCGAGCAGTTCGCCGAACTGGGTCACCTGGGGCGCGTCGGCGAAGGTGGCGATGCCGAAGTCGGTGAGCACCACCCGGCCGTCCATGCCCAAGAGCACGTTCGCCGGCTTCACGTCCCGGTGCAGGACGCCCTTGGCGTGCGCGGCGCGCAGCGCGCGTAGCACGTCGAGGCCGATCCGGGCCGCCTCGGCGTGGTCGAGCCGACCCTCCGCGCGGATCACGTCGGCCAGCGAGCGCGAGATCACCAATTCCATGACGATCCACGGCAAACCGTCCTCTTCGAAGACGTCGTGCACCGTCACCACGTTCTCGTGGCGGATCCGGGCCGCGGCGATCGCCTCGCGCTTGCTGCGCTCCAGCCAGGACCGCTGCGAGCCCGCGTCCAAGGACTTCGGCAGCAGCAACTCCTTGACCGCGACCTCGCGGCCGAGGGCGGTGTCCACAGCCAGCCAGACCTCGCCCATACCGCCTCGGCCGAGACTGCGGCTGAGGCGGTAACGATTGTTCAGTATTCGGCCGATCTCCCCCTCGGACACCGCGGTCGCACCCTCCTCCCGAGCAAGCGGGCCTCCCTGACCATGTGTGCGGCCTTCCCCCCGGTCGGCTCACAGCGTCGGTTCGGGGACCGCGGACGGTCTGGCCTACAAGCTCAGAGCGTAGATGTCGGTCCCGAACACGATGACACGAACCCAGCATGTGCCATCGGAGCCGCTTCGCGCGACGCCCTGGGCATCACGATCTGTCCGATCAGGGTTTCACCGATCGGTACCACCGCTGGGCACCCGTGTGCAGCGGGAGCGGATCGGTGAAGATCGCCGTCCTGGGGTCGACCAACTGGGCGGCGTGCACCTCGCGTCCGATCGCCTCCCGGTTCTCCATCACCGTCTCGGTCACCCGCCTGATCAGCTCCGGATCCTGCGCGGCCCGGGTGACCAGCAGGTTCGGCACCGCGATGGTGGGCGTCTCGGTGCCGCCGGGATAGGCGTCCGCGGGCACCACCGCCTCGCGGTAGACCGGCCCGTAGCGATCGCGCAGCTTGCCCGCGAGGTCGCCCAGCGGCACCAGCCGCAACGACCAGTGCTCGGCCAGGTCGGAGACCGCCCCGGTGGGCAGCCCACCGGACCAGAAGAACGCGTCCACCGTGCCGTCGCGCAGCCGCTGGGTGGCCTCGCCGATGCCGATCGGGACCGGGGTGACGGCCCGCTCCAGGTCGCCCATGCCCACCTCGCTCAGCAACCGGCGAGTGATCAACTCCACGCCCGACCCCGGCAGTCCCACCACCACCCGACGCCCGCGCAGGTCGGTGATCTTTTGCACCGGCGAACCGACCGGCACCACCAGTTGCACGTAGTCGTCGTACAACCGGGCGACCGCGCGCAGTCGTTCCCGGTCGCCCGGCCCCAGATCGGCCACCGCGTCGGCGGTGGCGATGCCGAAGGTGTCCACGCCCTCGATCACCCGGCGCAGGTTCTCCACCGACCCGCCGCTGGAGTCCACCGTGACCTTGACGTCCAGGTCCGCGGACAGCCGAGGTCGCAACAGTTCGCCGTAGCGGTGGTAGACACCGGTCGGCACTCCCGTGGCCAGCGAGACCGGTCCACCCGGAGTCGGCCGGTCCTCCCGCGAGAAGATCAGATACCCGCCGACCAGGCACAACAGCACCAGCGCGATCAGCCCGACCCGAACCGGGCCGGGTCGGCGCGCGCAGGCGTCGCGCAGGGAAACGGGGAGGAACGACAAGGAGGGCACGGCCGCGATATTGCCATGGAGGTCGGCCACACACGCTCGGAAGCAAACCCCGTACCCTGTCGGGTGTTATGACTGCGCGAAGCTATGAGGTCCGCACCTACGGGTGCCAGATGAACGTCCACGACTCCGAGCGGCTGTCCGGTCTGCTGGAGGACGCGGGATACGTGCGCGCGCCCAAGGGGGAGTCGGCCGACGTGGTCGTCTTCAACACGTGCGCCGTCCGCGAGAACGCGGACAACAAGCTGTACGGGAACCTGGGCCACCTCGCGCCCGCGAAGGCCGAGAACCCGGACATGCAGATCGCGGTCGGCGGCTGCCTCGCGCAAAAGGACCGGGACACCATCGTGCGCAAGGCGCCGTGGGTGGACGTGGTCTTCGGCACGCACAACGTGGGCTCGCTGCCGGTGCTCCTGGAGCGGGCCCGGGTCGAGCAGGAGGCCCAGGTCGAGATCCTGGAGTCGCTCGACGTCTTCCCCTCCACGCTGCCCACCCGGCGCGAGTCGGCGTACGCGGCGTGGGTGGCGATCTCGGTGGGCTGCAACAACACCTGCACGTTCTGTATCGTGCCCGCGCTGCGCGGCAAGGAGAAGGACCGCCGCCCCGGCGACGTGCTCGCCGAGATCGAGACGCTGGTCGGCGAGGGTGTGATCGAGGTCACCCTGCTCGGCCAGAACGTCAACGCGTACGGCTCGGACATGGGCGATCGCGAGGCGTTCTCCAAGCTGCTCCGCTCGTGCGGGCGCGTCGAGGGCCTGGAGCGGGTGCGCTTCACCTCGCCGCACCCGCGCGACTTCACCGACGACGTGATCGCGGCGATGGCCGAGACGCCGAACGTGATGCACCAGTTGCACATGCCGCTGCAATCCGGCTCGGACACGATGTTGCGCGCGATGCGCCGTTCCTACCGCCAGGATCGGTACCTGGGGATCATCGAGCGGGTCCGGGCGGCGATGCCGGACGCGGCGATCTCCACCGACATCATCGTGGGCTTCCCCGGCGAGACCGACGAGGACTTCGAACAGACCCTGCACACCGTGCGCGAGGCCCGGTTCGCCGCCGCGTTCACGTTCCAGTACTCCAAGCGCCCGGGCACCCCGGCGGCCACCATGGACGGCCAGGTGCCCAAGGAGGTCGTCACCGAGCGCTACCAGCGGCTGCTCGCGCTCCAGGAGGAGATCTCCTGGACGGAGAACCGCACCCAGGTCGGCCGCACCCTGGAGGTGCTGGTCGCCGAGGGCGAGGGGCGCAAGGACCACGACACCGCGCGGCTGTCCGGGCGGGCCCCGGACAACCGCCTCGTGCACTTCGAACGCCCCGCCGACGGGGTGCGCCCCGGCGACATGGTCTCGGTCGAAATCACCTACGCCGCGCCGCACCACCTGCTCGCCGAGCGGCCGCCCCTGGCGATCCGGCGCACCCGCGCGGGCGACGCGTGGGAACGCCGCAACGCGGCCCCCGCGGCCAAGCCCGGCGTGCTGCTGGGCATGCCGCAAATCGGCGCCCCGGCGCCGGTGCCGGCGCCGACCGGGGTCGTCTGCTGCGATTGAGCACCGCTCAGCTCACGTTCCACCCGAGCAGCACCGGCTGTTCGCGCTCGAAGCCGAGCGTGGACAGCCGGGCGGTCTCCAGCCGGAACAGCCGGCCGTCCCGGGGCGGCAGGCCCAGCCAGCGGGCGGTCAGCACCCGGAGCAGGTGGCCGTGGGCGACCAGCACCGCGTCCTCGCCGCCTTCCAGGACCGGCCGCACCAGATCCAGCACCCGGTCCACCCGACGACCCACGTCGGCGATCGACTCGCCCGGATGCGCGGCGTCGCCGGGAACGACCCCGTCCCGCCACAGGGACCAGCCCGGGGTGCTCTCGCGGATCTCGTTCGTGGTGATGCCCTCGTAGCCGCCGTAGTCCCACTCGACCAGATCCGGTTCGAGCCGCCCGCCGGTGATCCCGGCCAGCTCCGCGGTGTGCCGGGCCCGGCTCAGCGGGCTGATCAGGGTGAGCCCGAACTCGCGCCCGGCCAGCAGATCGGCCACCGCCTTGGCCTGGGCCTCGCCGTCGGGGGTCAACGGGATGTCGGTGAGGCCCGTGTGCCGTCCGGACCTGCTCCACTCGGTCTCACCGTGTCGTACCAACATCAGTTCTCGCATGTGATCCATCCCATCACGCGACCCGAGAGGCGTCGCGGCGGCCACTTAGTACTCTCCCTGAATGCTCGTAGCCGCCGCGGTAGTCCCGTGCCCCCCGATGATCGTGCCCGAGCTGGCCCGCGGGGCCGTAGCGGAGCTGGACCCGCTGCGCGCGGCGTGTGATCAGGCGCTGGCCGCGCTGGTCGACAGCGCCCCGGACCGGCTGGTCGTGCTGGGCGCGGGCGGTGCGGACGCGAGCCTGGAGGCCGGCGGGATCGGCACGTTCGCGCCGTACGGGCTGGACCTGGAGGTCACCCTCGGCGCCGGCGCGCCCCAACCGCTCTCGCCCGCGCTGACCGTCGGCGCCTGGCTGCTGGGCCGCTCGCCGTGGGCCGCCGACCGGATCGCCGCGGGGACCGCGCCGAGCCCGGTGAGCGCGGCGCAGATCGCCGCGGACGCCGATCCGGCGCGCTGTGCGACCCGGGGCGCCGAACTGGTCGCGGGCCCGGATCGGGTCGCGCTCCTGGTGGTCGGGGACGGGTCCGCGTGCCGGACCGAGAAGGCACCGGGCTACCTCGACCCGCGCGCCGAAGCGTACGACCGCGCACTGGGCGCGGCGCTCGCCGACGCCGACCCGGACGTGCTCGCCGCGCTGGACCCGGCGCTCGCCCGGGAGTTGTGGGTGGCCGGCCGCCCCGCCCTGCAGGTACTGGCCGGCGCCGCGGGCCCGGGTCGAGGGGGCCGGCTGCTCTACGCCGAGGCGCCCTACGGCGTCGGCTACTTCGTGGCGCTCTGGTCCTGACGGGGAAACGCTCCGCTCCCCGACGAAAAGCGGGCGGCGGTCACCGGAATCGGTGACCGCCGCCCGCTTTCGGCTCACGCGGTGGGATCGGCCGGGGGCGCGGGCGGTGTCGCCTCGGGCGCGTCGCCGCCGGCCTTGCGGTCCAGCGCCTCCTTGGCCTTGTCCGAGGCACCCCGGATCTTGTCGGAGTGCTTGCCGCCGGTCTTGCGGTCGGCCATCTCGGCGGCCTTGTCGATGCCCTTGTCGGCCTTGTCGCCGTGCTGACCGAGCAGCCCCTCGGCCTTGGCCTTGATGTTGTCGAAGACACCCATGTCCTGCTCCTTCTCGGATGCGCCCGCCGCGACCTGCGCTGCGGCTGCGTCCCCAGGAGTCCGGGGAGCGGGCGTGGTGGCCGCCGCCTCGACCGGTTCGGCCTCGGCGTCGGCCGATGGCTGCGTCGCGGGCCGGTCCTCGACCAGCGTGGCGGTGTCCGGGCCCGCCGGGTTCTGCGAGCAGCACGAGCCGCTCTCCTGTGCCGTACTCGGACGTCGCTTGAACCAGTCGAAAACACTCACAATTTCTCCTTGACCGTATGTCTGTGGTCGTTGTCGTGCATTTCGGCGGCGGGCCGGGATCGGTCCGCTGCGCCATCCGGGGCACTGCCGCGCCGCCCGGAGTACCGCCGCCCGGAGTACATGGGTCGCCGGAGATCAACGAGAGCGCGCGGAGCCGGTCACGACCTCGCGCCCGGCCGTACCGCAACGAGGGACGGCACGAGCGGGTGCGGAGATCCGGCAGACTTGGGGGGTGAGTCCCCGTGTCATAGCCGTCGTCGGCCCCACTGCGGCCGGAAAGTCCGATCTGGGGGTCGCCTTGGCCCGCGCGCTGGACGGGGAGGTGATCAACACCGACTCCATGCAGCTCTACAAGGGCATGGACATCGGCACCGCCAAACTGACCGTCGCCGAGCGCGCCGGCGTCCCGCACCACCTGCTCGACGTGTGGGAGGTGACCAGCTCCGCCAGCGTGGCCGAGTATCAGCGCGACGCCCGGGCGGTGGTGGACGACCTGTTGGCCCGCGGCCGCACGCCCGTGCTGGTCGGGGGTTCGGGGCTGTACGTGCGCGCGGTGCTGGACGACCTGGAGTTCCCCGGCACCGACCCCGAGATCCGGGCCCGCCTGGAGGCCGAGGCCGAACGGGTGGGGCCCGGGCCGCTGCACGCGCGGCTGGCCGCGGCCGATCCGCCCGCCGCCGCGGCGATCCTGCCGGGCAACGCCCGCCGGATCGTGCGCGCGCTGGAGGTCATCGAGCTCACCGGGCGCCCGTTCACCGCCACGCTGCCCACCCACCGCTCGCTCTACGACAGCGTGCAGATCGGGGTCGACGTGCCACGCCCGGTACTGGACGAGCGGATCACCGCGCGGGTGGACCGGATGTGGGCGGCGGGGCTGGTCGAGGAGGTGCGCGAACTGGTCGGGGTCGGGCTGCGCGAGGGCCGGACCGCCTCGCGCGCGCTGGGCTACGCGCAGGTGCTGCGGATGCTCGCGGGCGAGTGCTCCGACGAACAGGCCCGCGAGGACACCGTGCGCACCACCCGTCGGTTCGCCCGCAGGCAGGACACCTGGTTCCGCCGGGACCCGCGGATCCAGTGGTTGGAGCACTCCCGGGACGATCTCCTGGACGCCGCGCTCGAACGGGTGATCAGACCCGGATAGGGGTGTTGCGGGTGGGGTGTGCGTGGCACGGTGGGAGGTCCGTGACATACCCGAACACACCTCTCGGGGGAGGCGGTCGTGATCCGCTCTGTTCGTCGCGCCATGGCGCTGGGTACGGCGCTGGGGCTCGCATTGACCATTCCGGGAGTGGCGTCCGCGCATCCCGGCGAGTCGGCCGGCCCGCCGACCAAGCAGCCGGTGGCCACCGGCCGGGGCGGCGCGGTCTCCAGCGTCGACCCCGACGCCACCCGGATCGGACTGGACGTGCTGCGTCGAGGCGGCAACGCGGTGGACGCCGCGGTGGCCACGGCCGCCGCCCTGGGGGTCACCGAGCCGTACTCGTCCGGGATCGGCGGCGGCGGCTACTTCGTCTACTACGACGCGCGCAGTCGCACGGTGCGCACCCTGGACGGCCGGGAGACGGCGCCCGCCCGGATGGACAAGGACGCCTTCCTGGATCCGGCCACCGGGTTGCCGATCCCGTTCGACCAGGGGGTCAACTCGGGGCTCTCGGTGGGCGTTCCCGGCACCCCGCAGACCTGGGACACCGCCCTGCGCAGGTGGGGCACCACCAACCTGCGCGCGGCGCTGGAGCCCGCGCGGGCGTTGGCCGAGCGCGGGTTCGTGGTCGACTCGACCTTCCACGACCAGACCGCGGCGAACGCGACCCGGTTCGACGACATCACCCCGACCGCGCGCCTGTTCCTGCCGGGCGGCGCGCCGCCGGTGGTGGGCAGCGTGTTCCGCAATCCGGATCTGGCCCGCACCTACGAGCAGTTGGGCCGCAACGGCGTGGACTGGTTCTACCGGGGCGGGCTCGGCCGCGAGGTGGTGCGGACCGCGCAACAACCGCCGGTGGCGCCGGGCGCCGACCGGGTCTTTCGGCCGGGTCTGATCGACACCGGCGACCTGGCCCGCTATCGGGTCCTGGAACAGCGCCCCACGCATGTCGACTTCCGCGGCCTGGACGTCTACGGCATGGCGCCGTCCTCGTCCGGCGGGTCCACGGTGGGCGAGGCGCTCAACATCCTGGAGACCACCGATCCGCGTCGGCAGGACGAGGTGGCCGCGACGCACCACTACCTGGAGGCGTCCCGCCTCGCGTTCGCCGACCGCAACCGCTACGTCGGCGACCCCGCCGCGGTGGACGTGCCGCTTCGGGGCCTGCTCGCGGACGGCTACGCGAGGGAGCGCGCGTGCCTGATCGACCCCGAACACGCCGCGGTGAGTCCGGTTCCGCCGGGTGATCCCAGGCCGCCGTACGACCGGGGTTGCCGACCCACCGGCACGCCGGAGGCGAGCGAGCCGGTCGAGGGGTTGTCCACGACGCACCTGGTCACCGCCGACCGCTGGGGCAACGTGGTGTCGTACACGCTGACCATCGAGCAGACCGGCGGCAGCGCGATCACCGTGCCCGGGCGCGGTTTCCTGCTCAACAACGAGCTGACCGACTTCAACTTCGCGCCGCTCACCCCCGGTGTGTTCGACCCGAACCTGCCCGCGCCGGGCAAGCGCCCGCGCAGCAGCATGTCGCCGACCATCGTGCTCCGCGACGGCCGTCCGTTCATCGCGGTCGGCTCGCCCGGCGGCGCGACCATCATCACCACCGTGCTCCAGGTGCTGACCGGGCGGCTGGACCGGGGCCTGTCGTTGCCGCAGGCGGTCGCCGCACCGAGGTTGTCCCAACGCAACGGCGCGGCTACCGAGGTCGAGCCCGGCGTGCCCGCGCCGCTGCGCGCGGCCCTGGAACAACGCGGGCACGTGCTCAAGGCGAATCCGGAGATCGGCGCCGCCGCCGCGCTGGAGTTCCTCCCGGGAGGCCGGGTCCAGGCTGTCGCGGAGCCCACCCGCCGAGGCGGCGGCGCGGCGGGAGTGGTTCGTCCCGGCTGATAACGGGCCGGACGGCCCACGACCACCGAGCGCGGCCCCGGTACGAAAGCCATCGGGGCCGTGCTCGGCCACGCCCTAGGATTGTGCGGGTGAGCACTCTGCACTTCTTCAAGGGCCACGGCACCGAGAACGACTTCGTGATCGTGCCGGACGCGGACGGCGAGTTCGTCCCGACCACCGAGCAGGTCGCCGCGCTGTGCGATCGGCGCGCGGGCATCGGCGGCGACGGGCTGTTGCGGGTGGTGCGCTCGGCCAAGGATCCGGCCGCCGAGCGCATGGCCGGCGAGGCCGAGTGGTTCATGGACTACCGCAACTCCGACGGGTCGATCGCCGAGATGTGCGGCAACGGCGTGCGGGTGTTCGCCCGGCATCTGGTCGAGCAGGGTCTGGCCGAGGCGGGCGAACTGCGGGTGGCCACGCGCGGTGGGATCAAGACGGTCACCGTGCCGATCGAGGGCCCGGTCACGGTGGACATGGGCGTGCCCCGACTGCCCGATTCCACCGGGATCGGGGTCGACGTCGAGGGGCGGGTGCGGCCCGCGACCAACGTCGACATGGGCAACCCGCACGCCGTGGTCTTCGTCGAGGACCTGGCCCAGGCGGGGCACTTGTACACGGCGCCGACGGTCTCTCCCCAGGGGGCGTATCCGGACGGGGTCAACGTCGAGTTCGTGGTGCGCCGGGCGCCGGGGCACGTGGCGATGCGGGTGCACGAGCGCGGCTCCGGGGAGACCCGGTCGTGCGGCACCGGGGCGTGTGCGGTGATGGTCGCCGCGGCGCGGGCCGACGGCGCGGAGCCGGCCGTGTCCGGCGAACCGGTCACCTACACGGTGGATCTCCCCGGTGGTCGGCTGCTGATCACCGAGCGGGTGGACGGCCACATCGAGATGACCGGCCCGGCCGTGATCGTCGCCGAGGGACGGGTGGATCTCGACCGCCTGTGAGGCACGATCCGCGACGTCGCCGCGCGGGACGAGGGTGCCGCGGAGCCCTGTGCACGTCCGATGCTCCGTGATAGGTCTTGCATGATCCGGTCAAGCAAGGCTGTCTTGGGGAGACACCAGCATGAGCAGCATGGACACGGCACGTGAGACCACCCGCGCGGTGAAGAAGACGGTGCAGGCGGCGGGGGCCTTCTTCTTCGCGCCGCACACGCTGGAGCGGGGTGCGGAACTGGGCCTGGACGGCGTGACCCTGTACGTCGCCGGTCGCGGCGGGGTGCTGGGTGACGTGGACGACGACGCGGTGGTCCGCGCGTTCCACCACTTCACCGCCGAGGCCCTGCTGGCGCTGTGGGAGGCGGGCCGCAAGCTCGCGCCGCCCGCGCGGGTGGGCGAGTTGTACGCGGACTGCGCCCGGGAGTGGGGCCGCACCCACCTCGCGGACCTGCCCGAGGTGGAGCGACTCGCCGAGATCACCACCTCGATCGTGCGCGCGAACGACCTGGCCGGCCTGGCTCCGCTGTACTCGGCCTGGCGCGATGTACCTCTTGCGGATGACGCCCCCGCCCGGCTCGCGCAGAACCTGCAGACGCTGCGTGAGCACCGGGGTGGCCTGCACATCGTGGCGCTGGCCGCACACCGCCTCACCGCGCTGGAGGCGCAGGTGGCCGAGGGCAGTCCGTACCTGGAGTTCTACGGGCACCGGAAGCCGTTTCCCGAGGTCACAGCCGAATCGGCGGAGCGGTATCGGGCCGCGGAGGAGCTCACCGACGAGCTCGTGGCGGCCGGTTACGCGGTCCTGAGCGAGGCCGAGGCGGCCGATTTCGCCGCGTTGGAGCCGGCTCTGGGTGCCCGATTGGCGCACTGACGCGGCCGGTCGGTCCCGGTACCGGGGTCCGGGAGAACCCCGAGACGTGTCCTGCCTGGAGGTGGACCGCCTCGGGGGTCTCTCCTGCCAGGGAAGGACTCGGCTTACCCGACGCCGGACCGACGCGGGGCGGGGGCGGTCCTTCCTAGCCTGGGTATCAGGAAAGCGGGGAAGTGGTCGCGCGTTCGGGCGGCGGGCCCCGCCCCGACCCAAGGAGAAACCATGTCTGCCCGCAACCGTCGATTGGCTCTGCTGGTCCCGCTGGTCGCGCTCCCGTTGGCGCTCACCGCGTGTGAATTCAACGTGGACACCGACGGACACGAGGCGGAGAAGAAGACCACGTCCTACGACGTGTCGCAGAGCGTGCGCTCGATCAAGGTGGACAGCAACGCGGGCAACGTCAAGGTGACGGAGGCGGACGTCAAGACGGTCAAGGTGACCGAGAAACAGCACTACGACAAGACCGCGCCGACGACCACGCACAACGTGGACGGCAACGGGCAACTGGTGCTCGACTACGACTGCGCGAGCAAGAAGGCCTGCTTCGTGGCGTACGAGGTGACCATTCCGCGCAGTGGCGCCGCGCTCGACATCCGCACCGACGCGGGCAACGTGACCCTGCGCGATGTGACCGGCACGCTCAACCTGCACACCAGCGCGGGCAAGATCGACGGCGAGGGGGTCACCTCGGACAAGGTGACCGCGCAGACCGGCGCCGGGTCGATCGACCTGACCTTCACCAAGGCGCCGAACGACGTGGACGCCAAGACCAACGCGGGCCGGGCGACGGTGCGGGTGCCGGGCGGGCAGCAGTACGCGGCGGACGTGTCCACCACGATCGGCGACACCGACGTCAAGGTCTCCCGCAACGACCAGTCGCAGCACAAGATCAAGGTGCACACCGACGCGGGGCAGGCGCGGCTGCTGACCTCGTGAGGTAGAGGTTCGGCGCGGTCGTGGTCGAGCCGCCGACGCGTTCGGGGTGAGCCGGTGGACGAACCGGCCGAAAACCCGGATGCCCCCGTGCGGGCCGTCGTGGGACCATCATGACGGCCGCCCCGGGGAATGGAGCGGCCCGCCGACTACGTTGAACAGGACGATATGACTTCTCGCTCACACCGCGCCGGACACGACGACACGGACTCGACTCATCTCGACGACGCCGACGGCTTCGACGACGGAGCGGCCTTCGACGGATTCGGATCGGGCGATGACGTCGGGGTTCGTCCGTTCGACTACGACGGCGATCAGTTCGACCGCGAGGACCGCGGGGCGTTGCGCCGGATCGCCGGTCTCTCCACGGAGCTGACCGACGTCACCGAGGTCGAATACCGACAGCTTCGCCTGGAACGGGTCGTGTTGGTCGGGGTCTGGACCGACGGCACCGCCGCGGACGCGGAATATTCACTCAAGGAACTCGCCGCGCTCGCGGAGACCGCGGGCTCGGAGGTGCTGGACGGGCTGATCCAGCGCCGGGACAAGCCGGACCCGGCGACCTACATCGGGTCCGGAAAGGCCAAGGAACTGCGCGACGTGGTGATCGCCACGGGCGCGGACACCGTGGTCTGCGACGGTGAGTTGACCCCGGGTCAGCTCATTCAGCTCGAAGACGTGGTCAAGGTCAAGGTCGTGGACCGCACGGCGTTGATCCTGGACATCTTCGCCCAGCACGCCAAGTCCCGAGAGGGCAAGGCGCAGGTCTCGTTGGCGCAGATGCAGTACATGCTGCCGCGCCTGCGTGGCTGGGGCGCCTCGCTGTCGCGCCAGATGGGTGGCGGCGGCGGTGGCGGGATGGCCACGCGTGGTCCCGGTGAGACGAAGATCGAGACCGATCGTCGGCGCATCCGGGAGAAGATGGCCAAGATGCGCCGCGAGATCGCGGACATGAAGAAGGCCCGGGACACCAAGCGGCAGGAGCGGCGTCGCAACGCCATCCCGTCGGTGGCCATCGCGGGCTACACCAACGCGGGCAAGTCCTCGCTGCTGAACCGGTTGACCGGTGCTGGTGTGCTGGTGGAGAACGCGTTGTTCGCGACGCTGGATCCGACGGTGCGCCGGGCCGAGACGCCCAGCGGTCGTGGGTACACGCTCGCCGACACGGTCGGTTTCGTGCGACACCTGCCGCACCAACTGGTCGAGGCGTTCCGCTCCACCCTGGAAGAGGTCGCCGACGCGGACCTGATCCTGCATGTGGTGGACGGCTCCGATCCCACGCCGGAGGCGCAACTGGCGGCCGTGCGCGAGGTGTTCACCGAGGTCGAGGCGCACAAGGTGCGCGAGATCGTGGTGGTGAACAAGGCGGACGCGGCCGATCCGGAGGTGCTCGCGCGGCTGTTGCGTCGGGAGAAGCACGCGATCGTGGTGTCGGCCCGTACCGGGCAGGGCATGGACGAGCTGCTCGCTTTGATCGACGAGGAACTGCCGCGCCCGGATGTCGAGATCGAGGTGGTCGTGCCGTACGAGCGCGGCGACCTGGTGGCGAAGGTGCATGCGACCGGCGAGCTGATGGCCACCGAGCATCGCGAGGCGGGCACCTGGCTGCACGCTCGGGTGGGTCGGCAACTCGCCGCCGAGTTGGAGCGGTTCGTGGTCGCCAACCGCTGACCGTCGGCCGGTCGGGCCCGGGTCGCGCACGATGTTTGTGTGCGACCCGGGCCTTTGTCGTGTCCGAAGGCGGCTGTGCCGGGCGTGCTCAGCGTTTGCGTTTGAGGTTGTCCAGCATGCGGCGGGCGTCCTGGTCCAGGTAGGGGCCGGCGATCCAGGTGTGGCCGGCGCCGCTGAGCGCGCTGTTGCCGATCAGCCGCAGGGTGCCGTCGGGGGCGGTGGCGTACCAGCCGCCGCCGCTGGCGCCGGCGGTCATGGTGCAGCCGATCCGGAGCAGGGGCGGGCTGTTCGGGTCGACGGTCATCCGGCGCGGGTCCTGGGTGCAGGCGAACATGGTCAGTCCGTCGAAGGGGGCGTCCTGCGGGTAGCCGTACGCGCCGGCGTCGGTCAGGTCGCGTGGGGCGTCGAACCACACCGGCAGGGCACGGCCGACGACCTCCTCCAGGCTGCGCGCGCTGCGGTCGGGATTCTTGACCTCGACGACCGCGTAGTCGTAGGCGGTGGCGGGTGACGTGGAGCCGGTGCCGCCGGCGCGCCATTGATCGGAGGTGGACACCGAGGTCGCCCACCACTGGCCGAACGGTGCGACCGGGCCCGGGTTGCCGAGGTTGGCCAGGGTGGCCTGGCCGCTGCTGTTGAACGCGGGTACGAATTGCAGGCTGTTGAACCAGGTGCCGCCGCGGCCGGCGTGTACGCAGTGGCCGGCGGTCCAGACCAGGTTGCTGCGGCCGGGGCGTTTGGGGTCGGCGACCACGGTGCCGGAGCAGACGGATGGGCCGTCGGGGGCTTCGAAGAAGAGTTTGCCGGCGGCGACGGTGCCGGCCGTGCCGGTGTAGGGGCGGGCCACCTGACGGGCTTGGACGGGTGGCGGTTTGGCCTCGGCGAGCACGTCCGGCAGGGGTCCTCGGGGCGGCTGCGGGCCGGGTTGCTCGGGTGCCGCGGTCGGGGCGGGTGGGCCGTCCTCACCCCTGGGGTCGCGGGGCTTGGCCCGGCTCATGCGTTCCGGGGTCCAGTGCGCGGGATCGCCGGGATCCGCGAGTGCCTCCGGCCCTCTGCCGTTGCCGTCGTCGTTGCTGACTCCGTTGAGTGTCAACGCCATGACGGTGCCCGTCACCAGCAGCGACACCGCCACCGTCAGCGTGACGAACAGCGTGCGAACGCCGCGCGTCAAGCGCCTACCTCCCCGTGTGCGCCCCCCGTATATGACCGCCCGACAGTATCGGAGGGCGTCGCGCCCGTGATCGGGCGGCGGTTCGGTCGTTGTCTGGGACAGGGGGCAGTCGACCCGGAGGCTGTCACTCGTTGTGGTGAGCATGTTGCTCCCGGTCATTCCTTCAAGGTAAGCCTTACCTAAATTCCGATCGCCCTCGTGGAGGTGCCGCAGTCATGACCGCCGCCCTGACCAGGCCGGACGACCGCTCCGGCATCGAGGACCCGGCGCCGGGCGCGCCGCCCGCCGATACCGCCGCGGCGGGCACGTCCGCGCCGGCCGGCACGCCGCCGGATCCCGCCTCGGCGGACGCGGCGTTCGTGCGTCCGGCGACCGGGGACACCGCTTCGCCGGCCACCACTTCCGGGCAGGCCGGGCGAATCGGTCATCAGCGCATCGGGCCGCCGCCCGCCGACGGGCCGGGCATCCTGCGTCGACAGGCCGCCCGCGAGTCGTCGGCGCGCACCTACGCGCGCTCGTTGCCGATCGTGCCGGTGCGGGCCCGGGGGATGACCGTCGAGGGGGCCGACGGCCGGCGCTACCTCGACTGCCTCTCCGGCGCCGGCACGCTCGCGCTCGGCCACAACCACCCCGTGGTGCTCGCGGCGATCCGCGCCGTGTTGGACACCGGCGCGCCGCTGCACGTGCTCGATCTGGCCACCCCGGTCAAGGACCGCTTCGTCGAGGAACTGTTCGCCACGCTGCCGCCGGAGTTGGCGCGCAACGGCCGGATCCAGTTCTGCGGGCCGGCCGGCACCGACGCGGTGGAGGCGGCGCTGAAGCTGGTCCGGACCGCGACCGGACGGCGTGGGGTGGTCGCGTTCACCGGCGCCTACCACGGGATGACCGCGGGCGCGTTGGCGGTCAGCGGCGACACCGCGATTCGCGACGCGATGGGCGCGGGCACCGGGGACACCGTGCGGCTGCCGTTCCCGCAGCACTATCGCTGCCCGTTCGGCACCGGCGGCGCCGAGGGCGAGCGGGTGGCCGCGCATTACGCGCGCACGCTCCTGGAGGACCCGAACGGCGGGGTGCCGGCGCCGGCCGGGATGATCGTGGAGCCCGTGCAGGGCGAGGGCGGGGTGTTGCCGGCGCCGGACGGCTGGCTGCGCGAGATGCGCCGGCTGACCGCGGAGCGCGGCATCGCGTTGATCGCCGACGAGGTACAGACCGGCCTGGGTCGGACCGGTGCGATGTGGGGCGTGGACCACGCCGGGGTGGTGCCGGACGTGATGGTCGTCTCCAAGGCGATCGGCGGCAGCCTGCCGCTCGCGGTGGTGGTCTATCGCGCCGAACTGGACCACTGGTGGCCCGGCGCGCACGCGGGCACCTTCCGCGGCAACCAGCTCGCGATGGCGGCCGGCACCGCGACGATCGCCTTCGTGCGCGAGCACCGGCTGCACGAGCGGGCGGCCCGGTTGGGGGCTCGGCTCGTGGGCGCGCTGCGCGACCTGATGCCCGGTCAGCCGGCGATCGGCGACGTGCGCGGGCGGGGGTTGATGCTCGGCGTGGAGATCGTCGTGCCGGACGCCGCCGCCGACGGGTGCGGGGCCCGGCCCGCGGCGCCCGCGTTGGCCCGCGCGGTGCGCCGCGAGGCGCTGGCTCGGGGGCTGATCGTCGAGTTGGGCGGGCGGCACGACAGCGTGGTGCGGCTGCTGCCGCCGCTGACGATGACCGACGTGCAGGCGGACGCGGTGTTGGAGCGGCTGGCGGAGGCGATCGAGGCGGCCCGGACCGGGCAGCGGACCTCGCCCGCCGGATCGGAGTCGGCGTGAGCGGCGCGCGGCCCGTCGGGCATCCGGTCGGGGCCGCGCTGGCGGGCGGGGTCGCGGGCGCCGACGCGCTGCGCACGCTGGTCGAGGTCGCGCTGGCCGCGCTCGCGGACGGCGCGGGCGCGCGGGGCGGCGCGCTGCCGGCGGGCGGTCCGGTCGCGGTCGCGGCCGAGGTGGCCCGGGTGCTGGGCGCGGGCGCGGTGGGTGCGGTACCGGCTCCGCGTGGGTCGGGCGCGGTGGGCCCGGGTGCGCTGCCGGCGGTCGGCGTGGGTGAGTTCGCCGCGCTGGGCGAGTTGTCCGCGCTGCTGGCGTGGGGGGCCGCGGATCCGGCCGATCCGTTCTGTGCGGGGCATCTGCACTGCCCGCCGCTGGCCGTCGCGGTGGCCGCGGATCTGATCGCCGGTGCGCTCAATCCCTCGCTCGACTCGTGGGACCAGGCCCCGGCGGCGAGTGCGCTGGAGCTGGAGGTGGTCGCCGCGCTCGCGGGTCTGGTCGGCTTCGCGCCGAAGGCGGCGGGCGGCACCATCACCAGCGGCGGCACCGAATCCAACCTGATGGGCCTGCTGTTGGCGCGGGACGCGGTGGGTCCTGGGGTGGGTCGGCGGCGGGTCCTGTGTTCGCAGGCCGCGCACTTTTCCATCCGCCGCTGTGCGGGCCTGCTCGGTCTGGGGGAGGACGCCGTGGTCACCGTGCCGGCGGGTGCCGATCATCGGATGGACCCGTCGGCGCTGGCCGCGGCCGGCCGCCGGGTGCTGGCCGGCAACGACCGGATCGCGGCGATCGTGGCCACCGCGGGCACCACCGACCTGGGGGCGATCGATCCGCTGCCGGCGATCGCCTCGGTGGCCCGCGAGTTGGGCGCTTGGCTGCATGTGGACGCGGCCTACGGCGGCGGCGCGCTGTTCTCGGAGCGGCTCGCGCCGCTGTTGACCGGATTGTCCCGGGCCCATTCGGTGGGCCTGGATCTGCACAAGCTGGGCTGGCAGCCGGTCGCCGCCGGGGTCTTCCTGGTCCGCGACGCGGCACTGCTGGCCCCGCTCGCGCAGCGGGCCGCCTACCTGAATCCGGACGACGACGAACAGGCCGGCTACTTCAGCCTGTTGGGCAACTCGCCGCGCACCACCCGGCGGGCGGACGTGTTCAAGATCGCGGTCACCCTGCGGGCGCTGGGCCGGGCCGGGTTGGGCGAGTTGGTGGAGCGCTGCCACGACCTGGCCCGGTTCGCGGCGCGGTCGGTGCGCGCCCATCCGCGCCTGGAGTTGGCCGCGGAGCCGGTCCTCACCTCGGTGGTGTTCCGCTATCTCCCCGAGCGCCACGACGGGCCGGGCCCGGTGGCCGCGGCCGAGACGGACCGGGTCAACGCCGCGTTGCGCCGTCGCCTGCTGCACGAGGGGCGCGCGGTGGTGGGCCGGACCGAACTGGGCGAGGGTCCGGGCTCGGTCCGGCTCAAGCTCACCCTGCTCAACCCGAACACCACCGCGGCGGATGTGGCGGCCCTGCTGGAGGCAGTGGTCGAGGCGGGGCGCACGGAGAGCGCGCCGCCCTGCTGACGCTCCGTCAACAACGATCCGTTCCGCGCGCCTCGCACGTTTGCGAGCAACACCGACAAACAATCGATACGGGTCGAAACCTCCATATCCCGAGAGCAACCTCATCCACGGGCATCGACCACCGGGTCGATCGACACCACACGGAGCAGCGATGACCATCGCGGGTCCCGACCCGTCCGCCGTGCGGACGGATCCCGAAGCGGACCACCTCGACGCGCCGCAGGCCCGGCGCGCCGCCGACGGGGCCACGGTCGAGTGCCTGCTCCGCTGCTGGGTGCGCGAACGGGCGCTGCCCAGGCCGCAGTCGAGCATGCTGAGCATCGAGTTGCCCGCGATCGGGCGCACGATCACCGTGCCCGTGCGCTATTGGTCGCCGGCCGGCTGGCATCGCTTCGGCGCCCCGCATCTGGTCGACGAGGGGCCGTTGAACGCGGTCACGCTGGCGCTGCTGCTGGGCGACGAGGCGAGCGCGAGCGGCACCCCGGCGGCCGGTGAGGCGTGCGGGGACACCGCGATCCGGGTCGCCGACTCGGTCACCCACACCGAGCGCTACATCGCCCATCGCCGGGCGCACCCCGAGGACCCGCCCGGGACGACGCCGTTCCTGGCCACCGAGCAATCGCTGGTCCTGGGCCACCCGATGCATCCCACGCCCAAGAGCCGCGACCGGCTCGATCCGGACGAGGACGCCGCGTGGTCGCCCGAGTTGCGCGGCTCCTTCGCGCTGCACTGGTTCGCCGCGGACGCCGACCTGGTCGCGCAGGACAGTGCGCTGGAGCGCGAGGCCGCCGACGTGCTGGCCGAGTTCGCGGGCGAGTTGCGCGCGCCGGAGGGAACCGTGCTGGTGCCCGCCCATCCGTGGCAGGCCCGGGACCTGCCCGGGCGGGCGCACCTGCGGGCGCTGTTCGAGTCGGGCCGGCTGCGCGCGCTGGGCCCCGCCGGCGCCCCCTGGCATCCCACCTCCTCGGTGCGCACCGTCTATCGACCCGACGCCCAGGTGATGCTCAAGCTCTCGTTGGGCCTGCGGATCACCAACTCGCGCCGGGAGAACCTGCCCAAGGAACTGCTGCGCGGGATCGAGGTGCACCGCCTGCTGCGTTCCGGCCTGGAGCACGAACTGCGTCTCGCGCACCCCGAGTTCGACATCGTCCGGGACCCGGCCTGGCTCTCGGTCGCGCCGCCGGAGCCGTTCCCGCGCCAGGACCGTCCTGCCGCCGGCCTGGAACTGGTGCTGCGGGCGAACCCGTTCGGGCCCCGGCAGCGGGTGTCGTGCGTGGCCGCGCTGGTGGCCGAGCGACCCGGGATCGGCCCCTCGCGGCTGGCCCGATACGTGCACGCGCTGGCCGAGCGCGGCGAGCGCAGCCTGGCCTCGGTCGCCGAGGAGTGGTTCGAGCGCTACCTGGCGGTGGTGGCCGAGCCGGTGTTGTGGCTGGACCGGCACGCGGGCGTGGCCCTGGAGGCGCACCACCAGAACACCCTGGTCCTGCTGGACGCGGACGGCTGGCCCGTGGGCGGACGTTACCGGGACAACCAGGGCTACTACTTCCGCGCCTCGCGCGCCGCCGACCTGGCCCGGCGGCTGCCCGCGGCCGGGGTGGCCAGCGACACCCTCGTCGCGGACGAGATCGCCGACGAGCGGCTGGCCTACTACCTGGGCGTGAACAACCTGCTCGGCCTGATCGGCGCGTTCGGCGCGCAGGGCCTGATCGAGGAGTCGGTGCTGCTGGCCCGGCTGCGCACGCTGCTCGCGGCGCACGCGCCCACCTGCGGCGCGGCGCGTTCGCTGCTCACCGATCCCCGGCCGCGCTGCAAGGCCAACCTGATGACCCGACTGCACGGTCTGGACGAACTCGTCGGTCCCGTGGCGACCCAGTCGATCTACGTGCACATCCGCAACCCGCTCGCCGACGCCCCCGCGTAGCCCGGTCCCAGGAGGTCCCGTCCCCGTATGAGCCCGTCATTCCTGTCGTCGCCCGCCGAAGCCCGGCGGCACGACCTCGCCGAGGCCCCGACCGTGCGTCTGACCAACACGCGCCGAAACACCGGGACCCTGGGCGCGGGGCCGGCCGGCCCGCTCGCCGAGGCGGCGCGCTGGGGAGCGGTCCTGCTCCCGGCGGGCCGGTTCTCGCTGCACGAGATCCACACCAAGCGCGACCTGCCGCTGCTGCACGCGTGGATGAACGACCCCGACATCGCCCGCTGGTGGGAGCTGGCGGGGGACGAGGAGGTGGTGCGCCGACACCTGGCGACCCGGGCCGTGCGTACGCAGACCAACGCCTACCTGGGCTGCCTGGACGACGAACCGATCAGCTACTGGGAGTTGTATCGCGCCGACCTGGACGACCTGGCCCGGTACTACCCGGCCCGCCCGCACGACGTGGGGATCCACCTGCTGGTCGGGCCGGCCGCGTGGCGCGGGCGCGGGATCGGCTCGCTGCTGCTGCGCGCGGTCACCGAACTGGTGTTGCGCGCGGCCCCCGACACGATGCGGGTGGTGGCCGAGCCCGACGTGCGCAACGAGGCGTCGCTGGCGGCCTTCGCCCGGGCCGGGTTCGCCCGCCTGGGCGATGTCGAACTCCCGGACAAGCGGGCCGCGTTGATGATGCGCGGACGCGCCGCCCGGGATTCGGGTGCCCGGCGGTGATCGAACGTCTGCCCGCGCCGCGCCGGGCGGCCGACCCCGGGACGGTGGTGTACGACCTGGTGGGGGTGGGCATCGGGCCGTTCAACCTGGCGCTCGCCGCGCTGGCCGACCGGGTCGAGCCGCTGCGCACGCTGTTCCTGGACCGGGCCCCCTCCTTCAGTTGGCATCCGGGGCTGCTCCTGGACGGCACCACCCTCCAGGTGCCGTTCCTGGCCGACCTGGTCACCCTGGTCGACCCGACCAATCCATGGTCGTTCCTGGCCTATCTGCGCGCGCACGACCGGTTGTTCCCGTTCTACTTCGCCGAGCGGCTGCATGTGCCGCGACGCGAGTACGACCACTACTGCCGGTGGGTCGCCGAGGCGCTGCCGGCCTGTCGGTTCGGCAGCGACGTCGGGTCGGTGTCCTGGGAGGGCGACCTGTACCGGGTCGAGTTCGCCGACGTGCGGACCGGCGAGCGGCACCACGTGCACGCCCGGCACGTGGTGCTGGGCATCGGCACCGAACCGGTGGTGCCGGAGCCGTTCGCGGGCCTGCTCGGCAACAACGTCCTGCACGCGGCCCGCTACCTCGACCACCGCGCGGATCTGACCGACGCCCGCGACGTCACGGTGCTGGGCTCGGGGCAGTCCGGCGCGGAGGTCTTCCTGGACCTGCTGCGCCGGCGCACCGGCCCGAGCCGGCGGCTGACCTGGCTGACCCGCTCGCCCGCGTTCGCCCCGATGGAATACTCCAAACTCGGCCTGGAGCACTTCACGCCCGACTACACGCGCTACTTCCACGCGCTGCCCGAACCGGTCCGCGACCGCCTGTTGCCCGAGCAGTGGCAGCTCTACAAGGCGATCAGCGCGGACACCATCGCCGCCATCCACGACGAGCTCTACGAGCGGGGCATCGCGGGCGGGCGGGTGCGCGCGACGCTGATGCCCGACGTCACGGTGACCGCCGCGCGCATCACCCGCGAGGGTGTGGAACTGGGCTGCCGACACGGCGAACAGGACCGCGCCTTCACCGTGCGCACCGACCGGGTGGTGCTGGCCACAGGGTACGCGCAGCGACATCCCGCGCTGTTGGACCCGATGCGGGACCTGATCGCGCGCGACGACGCCGGCCGGCCACTGATCGACGTGGATCACCGGGTCGTGCTCGCCGAGCACGTCACCGGCGGGCTGTACACGCAAAACGCCGAGCTGCACACGCACGGCGTGGGCACCCCCGATCTGGGCCTGGGCGCGCACCGGGCCGCGACCATTCTCAACTCCGTGTGCGGCGACGCGGTCTACCGACTGCCGATCCGTACCGCGTTCACCACGTTCGGCCTGGCCGCGGGCGACACCGAGCCCGCGCGTCGACCGCAGCGAGTGGGCGCGACCGACCCCGCAGAGGTACGCAATGTCGCAGTCGAACCCGGCAGCGGAGCCCATCGAGGCCGAACTGCCGCACCAGGGCGCCCGACACGCCGAACCTGAGCCCGCCTCCCGGGTCCCCGGCGCGCGGCCCGGCGCGCCCGCCGACGACCCGAACGTGTGGCGACGGGTCAACCGGGAGATGATCGCCAAGTCGCTCGCCGAGTTCGCCTACGAGGAACTGCTGACCCCGCTCGCCGACGGCGACACCTACACCGTGGACGTCGCGGGCGATGTGCACTACCGCTTCCGGGCCCGGCGCGGCGCCTACGAGGCGTGGCACGTGGATCCCGCGTCGGTGGTGCGCGAGTGGGAGGGCGGCACCGACCCGGCCGAGGACATGCTCCAGTTCCTGCTGGACGCACACACCGTGATCGGCCTCAGCGGCGACACCGCGGGCCACCTGGTGCGCGAATTGACCGCGACGCTGGCCGCCGACGCGGCCATCGCGGGCGGCGCGGCGGACGCGGCGACGCTGGCCGACCTGGGCTACGCCGAGCTGGAGGGGCATCAAACCGGCCATCCGTGGATCGTGCCGAACAAGGGCCGGGTCGGTTTCTCGGCGAGCGACGCGGGCCGCTACGCGCCGGAGGCGCGGCGGGCGCTGCGGCTGCCGTGGATCGCGGTGCATCGGGACCTGGCGGCCTATCGGGCGGTGCCGGGCCTGAGCGAAGCACGGTTGTACGACGAGGAATTGGACCCGGCGACCATCGAGGGCTTCTGTCGGGTGCCGGCCGCCCGCGGGCTGGAGCCGGACGACTTCCTGTGGTTGCCGGTGCATCCGTGGCAGTGGGACGAGACGATCGCGACGCTGTTCGCGCCGGAGATCGCCGCCGGACGCATTCTGCCGCTGGGCGAGGCCGAGGACCGGCATCTCGCGCAGCAGTCGGTGCGTACCTTCGTGAACCTGGACCGGCCCGCGCGGCGCACCGTCAAACTCCCGCTGTCGGTGCTGAACACGCTGGTGTGGCGCGGCCTGCCCAGCGAGCGCACGCTGGCCGCGCCCGCGGTCACCGACTGGGTGATCGGTCTGCGCGACGCGGACCCGTTCCTGCGCGACGAGTGCCGGGTGATCATGCTGGGCGAGACCGCGTCGGTGACCGTGCGCCACCCGGTGCTGGAGGAACTGCCGGGCGTGCCCTACCAGTACCGCGAACTGCTCGGCGCGATCTGGCGCGAACCGCTGGCCCCGCGGCTGGATCCGGGCGAACGCGCCCGTACCCTCGCCTCGCTGCTGCACGTGGATCCGGCCGGCCGGCCGTTCGTCGTCGAACTGGTCGAACGCTCGGGACTGGCTCCCCGGGTGTGGTTGCGCCGACTCTTCCACGCCCTGCTCCCGCCGCTGTTGCACTGTCTGTACCGCTACGGCCTGGTGTTCTCCCCACACGGCGAGAACACGATCGTGGTCTTCGACGAGCACGACGTCCCGGTCCGGCTGGCGATCAAGGACTTCGTCGACGACGTCAACATCAGCGACCAACCGCTGCCCGAACTCGCCGACCTGCCCGCCGAGGTCGCGGCGGTGTTGCTGCGGGAGCGGCCCGACTACCTGTGCCAGTTCATCCACGCCGCGCTGCTGGTGGGCCACCACCGCTATCTGGCCGATCTGGCGGTGGTACACCTGGGCATCCCGCAGCAGGGCTTCTGGGCGCTGGTGCGCGAGGAGATCCTGGACCACCAGCGGGCGTTCCCCGAACTCCAGGACCGGTACGCGCTGTTCGACCTGCTCACGCCGCGGATCGACCGACTGTGCCTGAACCGCAATCGGCTGCTTCTGGACGGCTACCGGGACCGCCCCACCCGCCCGCACGTGAGCGCGCACGGGAGTGTGCCCAACGCGTTGTGCGGGTGATCCGGACGCCGAGCCCGGCCAGGGTCGCGAACAACCTGTCCGGTTTGCCGATGGTGTGATCCCCATCACGATGCCAGAATGCGGCGGGTGACCGACGTCGCCGAAAACGCGAGGCAACCGCTGAGGGTCGCCGCCGCACAGGCCCAGGCGCGGCCGGGCGACATCCCCGCGAATGTCGCCACGGCCGCGCAACTCGTGCGCTTCGCATCCTCGGCCGGCGCCGACGTGGTGGTGTTGCCGGAGCTGTTCCTGTCGGGGTATGACCTCGATCTGTTCCGGCCGGACGTGAAACCGTGCGACATCGTGCCCGGCGACACCCGGCTCGGCGAACTCCAGGCCGCCTGCTACGCGACGCGCACGGTCGCGGTGGTCGGCGCCGCGGTGCGCCGCGGCGGCGCGCGGACCATCTCGCTCGTGGTGGTCGGCCGGGACGGCGACGCGCACGTGGCGTACGACCGACAACACCTGTGGCACGAGGAACGCGAGCTGTTCCGCCCGGGCGACCACGGCTGCACCATCGAGATCGCCGGCTGGCGACTGGGCCTGGGCAGCGCCTACGACGTGAGTTTTCCCGAACACGTGCGCGCGGCCGTGCACGACGGCTGCGACGCCTACCTGTGCCCGGGGGTGTACACCCGCGGCGACAGCGAGCATCGCCGCGACCTGTACTTCGCCGCCCGAGCGCTGGAGAACACCTGCTACACGGTGGTCGCCAACCACATCGGCGACACCGGGCCGGGCCCGGCGTGCGGACGCAGCGGGGTCTACGGCCCGGACGGGCGGGTGGTGATCGAGGCCGACGGGGAACGGGTGGACGTGGTCGCCGCGACCTTCCAGGACATCGAGATCGACGCCGCCCGCGAGTGCCTGACCATGCTGGAGGACCTGCCGGGGTCGCGGCGCGCTCGGCCGGGGGAGCGCCGCGAGACGATCAAGCTCGACTGAGACCGCGGCGGCGGATCGCGGTGGCGCCACGTGCCCACCGGCGCCCGAGTGACCCGATTCGATCCGGGGCCGTCGGTGCTGGAATCCACGTGCGGGAGCGCCTAGTCTCGCCGGACACCATGACCTACCGGCGGGTAACGGCGGAAGGCGACGACGAGGGGGGAGCGCACATGCGCACAACTCGCAGGGCGATCGCGGGACTGGCCGCACTGACGGCGCTTGTCGCGCTGTCCGCGTGCTCGGACGACTCCGACGGCTCGGACACCTCCGCCGACCGCAAGAGCGGTGCGCCGAGCGCGCCCGCCGCCCCCGGCGGCGACAAGGGTGCCGCGGCGAACCCCAAGGCACTGCCGGCCGCGGCGAGCGGGGCCACCTTCGTCGCGCTCGGCGACTCGTACGCGGCGGGCGTGCAGATACCGGTGATCGTGCCCACCGCGCCGCCCGGCTGCAGCCGCTCGGAGAGCAACTACGCGCACCTGGTCGCCAAGCAGCACAACATCGCCGGCCTCGTCGACGCCACCTGCGGCGGTGCCCGCACGCCGGACATGAGCGCCGGCCAGCAGACCAAGGGCTCGCCGCCGCCGCAGTTCGACGCGCTGCGCCCGGACACCGCGCTGGTCACCCTGGGCATCGGCGGCAACGACATCGGCTTCTCCGAGATCATCACCACCTGCCTGCTGCAAAGCCGCAGCACCACCTCCACCCAACCGTGCACCGACAAGTACACGGCGGGCGGCGGCGACGAGTTGGCCCAGCGCATCGCCGCGACCGGGCCGAAGGTCGCCGCCACCATCGCCGGCATCAAGGAGCGCTCGCCCAAGGCCCGGATCCTGGTCGTCGGCTACCCCACGATCCTGCCGGAGAGCGGCCCCGGCTGCCCCGCCCAGGTGCCGGTCGCCGAGGGCGACCTGCCCTACCTGCGCAAGGTGGTGCCCGCGCTGAACGACATGCTCGGCAAGGAGGCGGCCAAGCAGGGCGCGGAATACGTGGACACCTACACCGGCTCGGCCGGCCACGACGTGTGCCGTCCGGTGGGCACCAAGTGGGTCGAGGGGATCAAGCCGGAGTCGCCCGCCGCCCCGGTGCACCCCAACGCGCTCGGCCAGGAGGCCCTGGCCAAGGCGGTGCTCGCCAAGCTCGGCTGATCGAGGACCGATCCACGGGCCGCGCGACCGGGTGGGAGAAAGCACTCGGGGAGAAGCCGGGCGAAGCGGGCCGCGCGGTCAAGGATGTCGGACGGAGCATCTAGGCTTGTCGCCCGATGAGCGACTCCGACCGTCCCGCGTTGACCGAACTCCTGCACGCCGCCGTTGCCGCCGTCGGCGGAGCGGAGCGGCCCGGACAAGTGTCCATGGCCGAGGCCGTCTCCGGCGCGGTCGCCCGCGCCGAACACCTCCTGGTCCAGGCGGGCACCGGCACCGGCAAATCCCTGGCCTATCTGGTGCCGGCGCTGGCCGCGCGCCGCAAGGTCGTGGTGGCCACCGCGACGCTGGCGCTGCAGCGGCAACTGGTGGAGCGCGACCTGCCGCGCACCGTCGAGGCGCTGCGCCCGCTGCTGCGCCGCTCGCCGACGTTCGCCACGCTCAAGGGCCGAGGCAACTACCTGTGCCTGCACCGGCTGCACGACGGGCCGCCGGACGAGGGCGAGGTGCTCTTCGACCCGGCGCCCACGAGCAAGCTGGGGCAGGACGTGGTCCGGCTGCGGGACTGGGCCGACGAGACCGAGACCGGCGACCGGGACGACCTGAGCCCGGGCGTCAACGACCGGGCCTGGGCCCAGGTGTCGGTGTCCTCGCGCGAGTGCCTGGGCGCCTCGCGCTGCCCGTACGGCGACGACTGCTTCGCCGAGGCCGCGCGCGAGCAGGCCAAGCAGGCCGACATCGTGATCACCAACCACGCGCTGCTCGCGATCGACGCGTTGGAGGACGCGCCGGTGTTGCCCGAGCACGAATTGCTGATCGTGGACGAGGCGCACGAGTTCGCGAGCCGGGCCACCGGGGTGGCCACCGCCGAGCTGAGCCTGAGCGCGGTGGACCGCGCCGCGCGCCGTGCGGGCAAGCTGGCCAACGAGAGCGCGGTGGACAATCTGGACGCCGCGTCGGAGGCGTTCAAGAAGACCATGGAGGGGCGCGAGTCCGGTCGGCTGCGCGAGCTGGATCCGGACCTGGGCTGGACGGTGTCCGCGCTGCGCGACGCGAGCCGCGGGGTGATCACCTCGCTCGGCGAGGTTCGGGACAAGTCGCTGAGCAACGAGGACGCGGCCCGCCGCCAGGCGCTGGCCGGCGTCGAGAACATCCACGACACGTGCGAGCGCATCCTCAAGGGCTCGCCGCACGACGTGATCTGGCTGGAGCGCAGCGAGCGCACCGGCGCGTCGCTGCGGGTGGCCCCGATCGCGATGGCCGGGCTGCTGCGCGAGGCGCTGTTCGGCGACCGCACGGTGGTGCTCACCTCGGCCACGCTCAAGCTCGGCGGCGACTTCCGCGGGGTCGCCGGCAGCCTGGGGCTGACCGCCGAGGGCCTGCTCACCGACGAGCCCGCACCGGTGCCCACCGAGGTGGCGGTGACCGTGGACGCGGGCGACGCGGGCGAGGAGCCCGACGACGAGGCGGATCCGGACACCGACGCGGCGCTCGCGCAGTGGCGCGCGTTGGACGTGGGCTCGCCGTTCGACTATCCGCGCCAGGGCATTCTCTACGTGGCCCGACACCTGCCGCCGCCCGGCCGGGACGGGATGAGCGCGGACACCCTGGCCGAGCTGGCCGAGCTGATCGAGGCGGCCGGCGGGCGGGCGCTGGGCCTGTTCTCCTCGCGGCGCGGCGCGGAGGCGGCCACCGAGGCGCTGCGCGAGCGGCTGGAGCTGCCGATCCTGTGCCAGGGCGACGACTCGCTGGCGGAGTTGTTGCGTCGCTTCGCGGCCGAGCCGCGTACCTGCCTGTTCGGCACCCTGTCGTTGTGGCAGGGCGTGGACGTGCCGGGGCCGGCCTGCCAGTTGGTGATCATGGACCGGATCCCGTTCCCGCGCCCCGACGACCCGCTGATGAGCGCGCGGGCGCAGTCGGTGCAGGAGAACGGCGGCAACGGCTTCATGGCGGTCTCCGCCACGCACGCCGCGCTGTTGATGGCGCAGGGCGCCGGGCGGCTGATCCGGGCGATGGACGACCGGGGGGTGGTGGCGGTGCTCGATCCGCGCCTGGCCACCGCCCGCTACGGCGGATTCTTCCGGGCCTCGATGCCGCCGCTGTGGTACACCGAGGACCGCAATCAGGTGCGCCGTTCGCTGGCCGCGATCGACCGGGACGGCCGGGGCGAGCCGAGCTGAACCACTACCGCCGCCCCGGGCGTCGGCGTGCCGCGCACGTGACACGGGCGGTGCCGCGGCGGGATCTCGCCGTAGCACCGCCCGTGGCCGGTATGTCGCCGTCCCCGCTCATCTCAGACCCGTCGCATGACGGCCACCACGCGACCCAGGATGGTCGCCTCGTCTCCCGGGATGGGCTCGTAGGCGGGGTTGTGCGGCATCAGCCAGCGGTGCCCGTCACGGTGGCGCAGGCGCTTGACGGTGGCCTCGCCCTCGATCATCGCCGCGACGATGTCGCCGTTCTCGGCGACCGGCTGGCGGCGCACCGCGACGTAGTCCCCGTCCATGATCGCGGCCTCGATCATCGAGTCGCCGCTCACCTTGAGCAGGAACACGTCACCGTCGCCGACGAGCTGGCGCGGCAGCGGGAACACGTCCTCGATGGACTGCTCGGCCAGGATCGGGCCACCGGCCGCGATCCGGCCGACCACCGGCACGTAGGACGCGGCCTGCGAGCCGCGTTCGGCGTGCGGACCGGCCGGCGCGAGCGGTCGGCCGCCGTCCGGCGAGCGCACCTCGTAGGCGCGCGGGCGGTGCGGATCACGGCGCAAATAGCCCTTGCGTTCGAGGGCCATCAGTTGATGCGCGACGGAAGATGTGCTGGAGAGGCCGACCGCCTCGCCGATCTCCCGCATGCTCGGCGGATATCCGCGGCTCTCCACGGAGGTGCGGATCACTTCGAGGACGCGTGTCTGGCGCGGCGTCAGCCCCCCCGCCGGACGTCGCGTCACACCCCCCTGGACCTGCGCGTTCTCGGTGCCCGGGGCGGGTGCCGGGGGCGGCACGGTGTTGCTGTGCGGGTGTTTCGCGGGGAGGGTTTCGGTGCGGATTCCGGGGTGGATGGCTCCGGTGGCTTCTCCGGTCACGGCTGGCCCTTTCGACGGATTGCTCGCACGTGGAGAACGGTAGTCGGGTTCGAAAGGTTGCGCCAAACACACGTTCGAGTGAATTTAGGCCAATCCAGTGGCGATCATTCGGTTCCCGCTGTAGTAATCGTACATACATTCGAATTCGGTGGGGAAAAGCCATCGTTTCCGGCGCCCGAAATGTCGCATCCGGGGTCGGTGAGCCGCGACACGCGGCCGGGCGAGTCAATTTTCCGCCACCGGCGGGCGGTGACCTGCGGGGATGACGAGAGGTCACCGAAGGCTCTCCGAGTGTCTGCGAGTCGGCTTGCAGCGCTCGGGGTCGCGGTCTACCGTAGCCACTACATCTTGTGGTCGAGGGCGTTGAAAGAACCCACAAGTTGTGGTTGCCGTATATACCATATTCCCGGAGCGCACCGGACGGGCCCCTTCGGGGCGGCCCGCGGGGCGAGGGCGCGGCAACGACCGGCACGCTTCGCCATACCGCGCGCGGCACGCACGGGCAACACGTACGACCTGCGTCTCATCGAGGGGGAGAGGAACCGCATGCACTGCCCCTTCTGTCGACGAGCGGACAGCCGCGTCGTGGACAGCCGGACCACCGACGACGGCGCCGCGATCAGGCGCCGGCGCTCGTGTCCGGACTGCGGACGGCGATTCACCACGATCGAGACCGCCTCGCTCACGGTGATCAAGCGCAGCGGCGTCACCGAACCCTTCAGCCGGGACAAGGTCATCGCCGGCGTGCGCAAGGCCTGCCAGGGTCGCCCGGTCACCGGCGACGCGCTGGCCCTGCTCGGTCAACGGGTCGAGGAGGCGGTGCGGGCCACCGGGTGTGCCGAGTTGACCACCCACGACGTGGGCCTGACGATATTGGGCCCGCTGCGGGAGCTCGACGAGGTCGCCTATCTGCGGTTCGCGTCCGTGTACCGGGCCTTCGAGTCCCTGGAGGACTTCGAGGCCGAGGTCGCCCTGTTGCGCGCCGGCCGCGCGGAGTCGGCGGAGCCCGTGGACGTGGCGGACAGTCCCGCCTCGGACTGACCGCGGATCACCAGAAATCAATTCGGTAGCACACGAACGACGGACCACCCGACCGGTCGGCGGGACATCCCCCGGGATGCTCCGGCCTGCCTACGGCGTTGTTCAAAAGAGGAGACGGCATGACAGAGACGACGAGCGGATCGGCACGCGGTTCCGGTCGGTCACGACCCGGCAAGGGCCTGCGGATCGAGCGCGTGTACACGACCCCCGGAGTCCACCCGTACGACGAGGTGGTCTGGGAGCGTCGTGACGTCGTCATGACCAACTGGCGTGACGGCTCGATCAACTTCGAGCAGCGCGGCGTCGAGTTCCCGGACTCCTGGTCGGTGAACGCGGTCAACATCGTCACGAGCAAGTACTTCCGCGGTGCGGTGGGCACGCCGCAGCGCGAGTCGAGCCTGAAGGAGCTGATCGACCGGGTCGTCAAGACCTACCGCAAGTCCGGTGAGGAGAACGGCTACTTCGCCGGCCCCGCCGACGCGGAGATCTTCGAGCACGAGCTGGCCTACGCCCTCCTGCACCAGATCTTCAGCTTCAACTCGCCGGTCTGGTTCAACGTGGGTACCGCGCAGAAGCAGCAGGTCAGCGCGTGCTTCATCCTGTCGGTCGACGACTCGATGGACTCGATCCTGGACTGGTACAAGGAAGAGGGGCTGATCTTCAAGGGCGGCTCCGGTGCCGGCCTGAACCTGTCCCGGATCCGCTCCAGCAAGGAACTGCTCCACTCCGGCGGCAACGCCTCGGGCCCGGTCTCCTTCATGCGCGGCGCGGACGCCTCGGCCGGGACCATCAAGTCGGGCGGCGCCACCCGCCGCGCGGCCAAGATGGTGGTTCTCGACGTCGATCACCCCGACATCGAGGACTTCATCGACACCAAGGTCAAGGAGGAGGAGAAGATCCGCGCGCTGCGCGACGCGGGCTTCGACATGGACCTCGGTGGCGCCGACATCGCGTCGGTGCAGTACCAGAACGCGAACAACTCGGTCCGGGTCTCGGACGAGTTCATGAACGCGGTCGAGCAGGGTCGCGACTTCGGGCTGCGCGCCCGACTCACCGGCGACGTGCTGGAAACGGTCGACGCCAAGGGCCTGTTCCGCAAGATGGCCGAGGCCGCGTGGGCGTGCGCCGACCCCGGCATCCAGTACGACGACGAGATCAACAAGTGGCACACGTGCCCGGAGTCGGGCCGGATCACCGCGTCCAACCCGTGCTCGGAGTACATGCACCTGGACAACTCGTCCTGCAACCTCGCGTCGCTGAACCTGATGAAGTTCCTGCGCGAGGACGACACCTTCGACGCGGTCAACTTCGCCAAGGTCGTCGAGCTGGTCATCACCGCGATGGACATCTCGATCTGCTTCGCCGACTTCCCGACCGAGAAGATCGGCGAGACCACCCGCGCGTTCCGTCAGCTCGGCATCGGCTACGCCAACCTGGGCGCGCTGCTGATGGCGACCGGCCACGCCTACGACAGCGACGGCGGCCGGGCCCTGGCCGGCGCGATCTCCTCGCTGATGACCGGCACCGCGTACAAGCGCTCCGCCGAACTGGCCGCCATCGTCGGCGCCTACGACGGCTACGCCCGCAACGCCGAGCCGCACAAGCGGGTGATGCGCCTGCACGCCGAGGCCAACGACGCCGGCAAGCGCATGGACGACCTGGACACCCCCGTGTGGGACCTGGCGACCAAGGCGTGGAAGGACGTCGTCAAGCTCGGCGACAAGAACGGCTTCCGCAACGCGCAGGCGTCGGTGCTGGCCCCGACCGGCACGATCGGCCTGATGATGGACTGCGACACCACCGGTGTCGAGCCCGACCTGGCGCTGGTGAAGTTCAAGAAGCTCGTCGGCGGCGGCTCGATGCAGATCGTCAACGGCACGGTCGGCCGGGCGCTGCGTCGGCTGGGCTACCAGCCCGAGCAGGTCGAGGCGATCATCGAGCACATCGCCGAGCACGGGCACGTGGTGAACGCGCCCGGTCTCAAGCTCGAGCACTACGAGGTGTTCGACTGCGCGATGGGTGAGCGCACCATCTCGCCGATGGGCCACGTGCGGATGATGGCGGCGATCCAGCCGTGGATCTCCGGCGCGATCTCCAAGACGGTCAACATGTCCGAGGACGCCACCGTCGAGGAGATCGAGGAGATCTACTTCCAGGGGTGGAAGCTCGGCATCAAGGCACTGGCGATCTACCGGGACAACTGCAAGGTCGGCCAGCCGCTCTCGGCCGGCAAGGGCGAGAACAAGGGCAAGGCGGACGACGGCAAGTCGGTCGTGGCGCCCGTGGTGGAGAAGGTCGTCGAGTACCGCCCGGTGCGCAAGCGCCTGCCCAAGGGTCGGCCCGGCATCACCACGTCGTTCTCGGTGGGTGGCGCCGAGGGCTACATGACCGCCAACTCCTACCCGGACGACGGCCTCGGCGAGGTCTTCCTGAAGATGTCCAAGCAGGGCTCGACCCTCGCGGGCATGATGGACGCCTTCTCGATCGCGGTCTCGGTCGGCCTGCAGTACGGCGTGCCGCTGGAGACCTACGTCTCCAAGTTCACCAACATGCGCTTCGAGCCGGCCGGTCTGACCGACGACCCGGACGTGCGGATGGCGCAGTCGATCGTCGACTACATCTTCCGTCGCCTGGCGCTGGACCACCTGCCGTTCGAGACCCGCTCGGCGTTGGGCATCCACTCCGCCGCGGAGCGCACCCGGCACCTGGAGACCGGCTCCTACGAGCCGGACGAGCCGGCCGCCGTCGAGGACATGCGCACGCTCGCGCAGTCCGCGCCGGTGGACGCCGCGCCCAAGGCCCCGGACCTCAAGCCGGTCCCGGCCGCCGTGCACTCCTCGACCGAGCTGCTGGAGGCCCGCCAGGGCCGCAGCGCGGACGCCCCGCTGTGCTTCTCCTGCGGGATCAAGATGCGCCCGGCCGGCAGTTGCTACGTGTGCGAGGGCTGCGGCTCGACCAGCGGTTGCAGCTGACCTTCGGGTCGGCGGCCGGAACGCCCGAAAGGGGCGGGGAACGGTATCCGTTCCCCGCCCCTTTCGGCGTCGGTGCCTTCGCGGGTCAGCCCGCGAGTTGCTTGGCCTTCGCGTCGCGCTTGGCGAAGACCTCGTCGCGCATCGACTCCATCTCCTTGAGCACGTTCTTGCGCTCGCGCTTGGAGAGGCGGTCGATGTAGAGGTAGCCGTTGAGGTGGTCGGTCTCGTGCTGGAGGCAGCGGGCGAAGTAGCCCTCGCCCTCGATCACCAGCGGGTTGCCGTCCTTGTCCACCCCGCGCGCGATCGCGCGGTCGGGGCGGGCCAGGTCCTCGTGTGGGCCGGGGACGGACAGGCAGCCCTCGCCCGCCTCCTCCAGGTGTCGCTCGGTCGCGGGCAGTTCGTCCAGGACCGGGTTGATCAGGTGGCCGACGTGACGGTGGCCGTCCTCGTCCACGCAGTCGTACACGAACAGCCGAATGCCGACGTCGACCTGGTTCGCGGCCAGGCCCACGCCGTCGGCGACGTACATGGTCAGGAACATGTCGTCGATCAGCGTGTTCAGCTCCTGGGTGCCGAACTCGGTGATCTCGGCGCACGGCCGGTGCAGGACGTCCTCGCCGACCACGGTGACGCGCAGGACCTTGCCGCGGGCGGCCTCGGGCGCCATGGCGGGGTACTCGTCCACCGGGCGGCCCATCACAAAGATCCGGCCTTCTTCGTGATCGTGGTGATCGTGGCTGGAGTGGTCGTGGTGCTCGGCCATCGGTTTGCTTTACCTTTCCACCAGGGCATGAACCCGAATCACCCTACCCGCACCGGTCAGGGCAGGACCGCCGATGCCTTGGCTGTGATGGTGACCTCGCCGGGCTCGGTGACGGTGATCTCGGTCCAACCGTCCTCGGTCTCGCCGATGCTCGTGTTGGGTTTGTCCGCGACGAACCAGCTCGTGCGGTGGATGCGCACGGTGAACGTGCCGGCCTGCTGGGCGAGCAGGGTGAAGCCGCTGGGGGTGATGTCCACGAGCTGGCCGGGGCCGTCCAGCAGCGGAACCGGGTCGGCCACCTCCCAGATCACCCAGTGCGGGTCGGACCACACCGGCACCAGCCAGTCGGCGCCGGCGCGCAGGATCTCCGCCTCGCGCTTGGCGGAGGGGTCCAGTGGCACGTCGGGCAGCGCGATGAAGCGCACCCCGGTCTCGCGCACCCAGGCGTGGTACTGCCCCTCGTCCAAGGTGGGGCCGTAGAGCACCGCGTTGTGCGCGCGGTCGAGCTGGCGCTCCCAGCCGCGGGCGAGCGGCATGTGCTCGGCGACGTAGACCGTCTCCCAGTGGCCGCGGGTGAACGGGATCTCGATCCGACCCACTGGCAGGTTGGCCCGCTCCAGGAAGTCGAGCATGCCGGTGTAGTAGGCCGAGTTCTTGCCGGTGCTGTCCTGGTTGTTGAACGCGACCGCCTTGCCGGCCGAGGAGAACTGCCAGGCCAGCAGCGGGATGGCGAGCAGCACCACCAGCCGCCGGCGGCCCAGCGAGAGCAGCACCACGGCCATCAGCGGGCCGGCACACAACTCGCCGAGCCGGGCCACGTTGCCGCCCACCGCGCTGGGGATCAGGAACAACACGGTGGAGGAGAGCGCGTACAACCACAGGAAGCGGCGCGCGCTGACCTCGGTGCGCGGGACCAGGGCCAGGCCCACGCCCGCGAAGCCCAGGATCGCGGCGAACCGCCACAGCGGGAAGGAGAAGTCGCCGCCGCCGGGGAAGGCCAGCGACATGACCAGGCCGATCACGGCCGGGGCGAGGCTGAACCGGGTCGCCCAGACCCGCTCGGCGGGCACCCAGGCGAGCGCGATCATCAGCAGGAACGCGGCGGCCAGCGGGCTGGCCAGGCCGCAGAACCCGGCCGCGACCGCGGCCCACGCGCGATGCCCGGAGCGGGCCGCCAGGATCGCCATCAGCCCGGCCGCCACGCCGAGCACGAAGGGGGTGCGGCCGATCAGGTATTCGATGCTGACTATCACCGCGAACCAGCAACTGCCGACCCGGCGGGCCAGGTTGCCGCGACCCAGGCGCAGGCGGGAGAACGCCCACGCGGCGGCGACACAGGAGATCGCGGTGAGCAGGCGGGTGCCGATCCCGCCGGCCAGGACCGGGGTGATCACGCTGTAGCCGGGCAGCAGGTGGCCGCCGTACCACTGGTTGTTCCACAACACCGCGCCGTGGTCGCGCACCAGCCAGGCACGGAAGATCTGCGCGGGCCAGTCGGCGCCGTTGATGCCCAGCACGGTCAGCAGGCCGACCAGGGCGAGGGTGATCAGGTACGGATGCTCCGCGACGGCGACCAGGACCCCGCGCAGGTGCCGTCGCCAGGTACGGCGGGCGGTGCCGCCCGCATCCGACTTTGGCTCCCCGAGGGGTATGCGGCCGTCCAGAACATGTGTCATGACGGCTTAGTTTTTCAGATCGGGGCCGACGTGGTGCAGGTGGGCACAGTGATGCGACACCGGATTGTCCGATGTATGGCGTGCCATGGCGCAATGTCCACCGTGGAATCACCGGTGCGGCGCGAAAAAATCCTTCGTTCGGATGAAACGGCGGTTCAGACCACGGGGCCGGATGGGGGCTCGGTCGGGTCATCCTCAGGGGGTGGCTCGGGCGGGTTGGGCAGCCCCGCACGGGCGCGCAGGTCGCGCGGGTCGCGCGGACCCTCGATCCGGCGGATCACCGAGAGCGCGGCGGTGTGGAACGCCTCCAGGAACGCCTGTGCGGTGGACGCCGGCCATTCGGCGCGCTGGACCGCGTGCATGTTGTGATCGGTGTCGCACCAGCACGCCACCTCGACGGTGGCGGTGACGCTGACGAACGGTCCGTCGAGCTGCCAGACGTCCAGCCCCAGTTCCAGCCAGTCGCCGTCGGCCTCGTAGAGCAGCAGCGCGGTGCCCAGGATGTGCGGGGACGGCTCGGGCTCGGGCTCGGGACTCAGCGGGTCGGGCTCGTTCCAGAACCAGCGCGCGGGATCGTCGAGAGAGCGGCGCAGATCGAGCGCTTGAGCGGCGGCGACCAGGCGTTCGCGGCCATGGTCGTCGAGATCGGGAAACAGCCGCTCGAACGGGATGTCCGAGGCAGGGCGCTCGGTGGCGGGCACGCGGGCATTCTGCCGTGGCGGGGGGTCTTCCCGTCAACGTCGGGTTGGGTGACCACCGTCGACGTTGGCCGAATTTGCCCTCGTATGCCGGGACTGTACCGCCGCCATATTGCGGGATAGGAGATTCATCGACTCGATGTGGCGGCGGTGCGATGCCCCGCCGTCGGCCGCACCGCGCCGGCCGCCGGCCCGGGGTCCGCGCCGGGTTCCGGGGGTGGGTTGGCAGACTTCGTACCGGACCGGTTCGACACGAACCACTTCGGTGGTCGGCAAGGCAGGGAGCCTGACATGCGGGTAGCGGTGTTCGCGGGATCGGCGTCGGGTGTCTCGCCCCGGTTCCGGGAGGCGGCGACCGAGTTGGGCCGCACCCTCGCGGAGGCCGGCGTCGGGATCGTCTACGGCGGCGGGCACGTGGGCCTGATGGGCGCCGTGGCCGACGCGTGTCTGGCCGGGGGCGGCGAGGTGATCGGGGTGATGCCGCGCTCGCTGGTGGACCGCGAGATCGCGCACCTGGGCCTGACCGAACTGCTGGTCACCGAGACGATGCACGAGCGCAAGGCGGCGATGGCCGACCAGGCGGACGCCTTCGTCGCGCTTCCGGGCGGCGCAGGCACCCTGGAGGAACTGTTCGAGGTGTGGACCTGGCAGCACCTGGCGATCCACACCAAGCCGGTCGCGGTCCTGGAGGTGGACGGCTTCTGGCAGCCGCTCCTGGACGCGCTGGACACGATGACCGCGAACGGCTTCCTCAAGCCGGGGCTGCGCTCGACCCTGCTGGTGGCCGGGGACGGCGCGGACCTGCTGGCCCAGGCGAAGGCATGGCGGCCGCCGGCGCCCAAGTGGGTGGGCGGGCTGGACCCGGCGGCGGCGCCGAAGCCGTGATCGGCGTGGGCCGGTCCGGGTGGACCGGCCCGCGGGAACGGGGCGCCGCCGCCGGGGGTCGCCCTACTTGTCGCCCTTGAACAGCTTCGCGTCGCGCGCGGACACCGTGACCAGTCCCGGCCGGTCGACGGTGATCTCGCTCCACTCGTCCTCGTTCGCCTTGATCACGATCTCGGGCCGGTCGGGGGTCACCCAGAAGGTCGGGTGGATCTTGACCACGAAGGTGCCCGCCGCCTGCGCGTAGAAGGAGAACTTGCTGGGCGTCAGCTCGACCAGCTCGCCCGGCCCGGCCACGATCGGGGTGGGATTCTCCACTTCCCAGATCTGCCAGTGCCCGTCCTTGTCCGCGTAGACCGGCTTGAGCCACGGAATGCCCTTGCGGATCAGGTCCGCCTCGGGCATCGCCGACTTGTCGATCGGGATGTCCGGCAGGGCGACGAAGCGCACCCCCGTGTCGTCGATCCAGTCCCGGTACTCGGCGACGGTCAGGTCCTTCTGGTAGAGCACCGCGTTGTAGTTGCGGTCGAGTTGCCGCTCCCAGCCGCGGGCCAGCGGCATCTTCTCGGCGACGAACACCGATTCCCAGTGGCCGCGCGTGAACGGGATCTCCACCCGGCCCAGCGGGTGGGTGTTGTTCTTCGCCAGGAAGTCGAGCATGCCCGCGTAGTACTGCGGCTTCTCGCCCGGCGAGTCCTTGATGTCGTGGGTGATGGCCAGCGCGGCGGACTGGAACTGCCAGACCAGCAACGGCAGGGCCAGCAGCACCACGAGTCGGCGTCGGCCGATCGAGAGCAGGACGACCGCCATCAGCGGACCGGCGGTGAGTTCGCCGAGCCGGGCCAGGTTGCCGCCGAGCGAGGTCGGCACGAAGAAGAAGATCACCGCGGTGGCCGCGTACAGCCACAGGAAGCGCCGGGCGCTCTGCTGTTCCTTGGGCAGTATCAGCAGGCCGACGGCGGCGAAGGCCAGGATCGGCAGGAACCGCCACCACGGGAACGGGAACATGCCCTCGTTGGGGAAGGCGAGCGCGGCGACCAGGCCGAGTGCGGCCGGGGCGAAGCACAGTCGGGTCGGCCAGACCCGCTCCCTGGGCACCCAGGCGAGCGCGACCAGCATCAGGAACGCACCGGAGAGCGGGCTGGAGAGCCCGCACAGCAGGGCGGCGAAGCCGGCCCACAGCGGGTGCCGGCGGCGGGCGGCCAGTATCGCCAGCATGCCCGCGGCGACACCGAGGGCGAACGGGGTGCGGCCGATCAGGTAGTCGACGCTGCACATCACCGCGAACCAACAGCTGCCCACCCGCCGGGCGAACTCGTTCCCGCCGACCCGGAGCTTGTCCCAGGCCCACGCGGAGGTCACGCACGAGATCGCGGTCAGCGTGGCGGTGCCGATCTTGGAGGCGATGACCGGCGCGAGGATGCTGTAGCCCGGCAGCAGGTGTCCGCCGTACCACTGGTTGTTCCACAGGTAGGTGCCGTGGTCGCGGATCAGCCAGGTGCGGAAGTACTGGGCCGGCCAGTCGGGGCCGTTCACGCCGGTGACGATGATCAGGCCGATCAGGCCGACGGTGATCAGGTACGGCCGCTCGACTATCGCGTTCGCGAGTGCCCGAAAACGACGGCGGCCCGCCGGCGCTGCGGGTCGGTCCGTCGCTGGGATTTGCACATCGCTCGTCACATGACCCGAGTTTTCCAGACGCGGGGCTCGGCGTCGCCGGCGGGTGTCCGACATGAATGGTTTTGTGGGTTTATTCGCTTTGACGAAGGCCGAGCGTGACGAGTGCGCCGAGTACGGCGAGGCCGGCGGCGACCAGGATCGCCAGGTCGATGCCACCCGCGTCGACCAGCGCGACCACCAGTGCCGCGCCGATCGAGGCGCCCATGTAACGCGCGGTGCTGTTGGCGCCGGAGCCCATGCTCGCCCGGTCGACCGGCACGCTCTCCACCGCGAGCCGGGCGAGCGCGGTGTTGACCAGGCCCACGCCGAAGCCGCCGACGAGCAGGCCGGGCACGGCGCGGGTCCACGAGTCGGCGGGGGTGAGCCCGTACAGACCCACGAAGCCTACGGCGGCGACGAGCAGGCCCGCGGCGAAGCGGTGCCGGGCGTCGGGCAGCACGTGCACCCGGCCGATCACGAAGGAGGTGATCGCCGCCGCGGCCGACCACAGTCCGAGCAGGAGGGCGGCGCCCAGCGCGCTCAGCCCCAGCGTGCCCTGGAAGACGGTGCCCAGATAGGCCGCGACGGCGATCACCGCGACGCCCACGATCAGCGCGCCGAAGGTGGCGGCGGCGAACGCGGGGCGGGCGAACATGCGCGGGTCGAGCATCGGCGCCCGGCCGCGCAGCGCGGTCGCGGCGTAGCCGGCGAGCAGGAGCACCGCGACGACCATCAGCGCGTCGACCACGGGCCGCTGCCACCCCTGCCGGCCCTCGATCAGTGCGGCGGTCAGTGCGATCAACCCGGGGCCCAGGGTCAGCGTGCCCCACACGTCCGGCCGGCGCGGGTGCTCGGCGCGCGACTCGGGCATCCGGCGGGCGACCGCGGCCACCGCGAGCGCGGCGCCGGCGGAGAACCAGTACGGCGCGGAGCGGTGCGCGAGCGCCAGTCCGGCGCCGAGCAGGGGGCCCACGACCATGCCCGCGCCGATCGAGGAGCCGTACGCGGCCATCGCCCGGCCGCGGGCGGGGCCCTGGTGGTTGTGCGCGAGCAGGCCCAGCCCGGCGGACATGATCGCGGCTCCGGCGACGCCCTGGAGCGCCCGGCCGACCACGTAGAGCGGCAGCGAGGGGGCCAGTGCGGTCAGCGCCGAGGACACCGCCAGGCCCAGCGCGCCCGCGGTGAAGACCCGGCGGCGGCCGAAGTCGTCGGCGAGGCTGCCGGTGATCAACAGGGCCGCGGACAGGCCCAGGCCGATGGCGCTGAGGATCCAGGCCGGGCCGCCGGGACCCGCGTGCAATTCGCGCACGGTGTCCGGGACGATCGCGATCGGCATCGTGTAGGTCGCCAGGAGCAACAGCGTGCCCAGGGCCACCACGGGGACGGTCGCGCCCGGGGGACCGGTGCCGGTTCCGGTGCCGGAATCGACCGGCCCGGGGGCGGTGCGTGGGGCGAGGGACGTGGTGACGGACATGGCTGTGCTCCCCGGTTCTCGAGTCCTGGCGAGTCGGTTCGGTGAATGAACCGATGCTGCCCGGAGAACCTAACACCTGAAGGTTCGGTGAATGAACCGACCCGGGGTTAAAGTGCTCGTATGGCTTTGGGCAAGGACTACGGGCAGCAGGACTGTGCGCTCGCCCGCACCCTCGAACTCGTCGGCGAGCGCTGGACGCTGCTGATCGTGCGGGACGCGTTCTACGGCGTCCGGCGCTACAGCGACTTCCTCGCCCACCTGGACATTCCGCGCGCCGTGTTGTCGGGCCGGCTACAGACCCTGGTCGAGGCGGACGTGCTCGAAAAGCGTCGCTACCAGGAGTCGCCGCCTCGGGAGGAGTACGTGCTCACCGAACGCGGCGTCGATCTGTGGCCGATCATCCGCAGCATGGCCCGGTGGGGCGAGAAGCACGTGCAGAACGGGGTGGCCTGCCGGCTCTACCGACACCACGGCTGCGGCGGGACGGTGGACCCGACCGGACTGTGCGCGGTCTGCGCGAGGGTCGTCGGCCCCGCCGAGACCGAGGTGGCCCCGGGGCCCGGCGCGAACATGCTGCAGCGCCAGGACGCGGTCACCCTGGCGATGCGCCGACCGCATCGACTGCTGGAGCCGCTGCTGCCCTGACCGGGCCCTGCTCGGCGGCCCCTCCGGCGACGGCCCGGCGGCCCGGACCGCGCGGGATCCCGCAGCGGCCGAGAGACAGGCCCTAGGGTCGACCTCGAACGGGTGAGTCACTGTGCGAGGGGGATCCATGGGCGCTGGGACGGGGCTGCGAGCACTTGCCGGAGTGCTGCTCCTGGGCGTGTTGTACGTCGTGCTCGCGCTGCCGCTCCTGTTCGTGGCGTTCGTGACCGGCGCGATCGTCGACCAGGGACGATTCTTCACCTCGGGCGCCGCCGTGTTGTGGGCAATGGGCGTGGTCGCGCTGGTCGCGTTGTTGCTCGAACTGACCGGACCGCGCCGGCTGCCCGCCGGGCTCGCCGTGGACGCCCGGGCGCAGCCGGTGTTGTGGGAACTGGTCCGGGATGTGGCCGCCGATCTGCGGGTGCCGGTGCCCGACGGGATCGTGCTCACCGGCGGGGTCGGCTGCGAGTTGCGGGTGGTCCGCCGCCCCGGGACCTGGCTGCACCACCATCTGGTGCTGGGCGCCGCGCTGCCGCACGTGCTGACCGGTCGGCGGTTGCGGGTGGCGATCGCGCACGCGCTCGGCCACGGCCGCCGCCGTCGACCGCCGCTCGCGGACCGGATCAGCTGTCATGGCGTGGACGCGGTGGTCGGGCTGGCCGAGGCGCTGGCCGACCACGGCGGCGCGGGTCGGGCGGCGGCGGGCTACGCGGCGTTCTACCGGCGGGTGACCGCCCCCGTGGTCGACTTCGAGGAGCGCGCCGCCGACCGGGCCGCGGCTCGTGCCTACGGCACCGACGCGGTGGCGGACGCGCTGGGCGAGCTGGCGCGGGTGCGGGCGGACTGGGCCCGGTTCCGGGACGACGTGCTGACCCCGGGCATCGAGGCGGGCTGCGTGCCGAGCGATCCGATCGCCGGCTTCCTGGCCTTCCGGGAGTCGCGGGCCGCGTGGGGCGACGACGAGGCCGGGCCGGAGCAGGCGATCGCGGTCCGGGTCGAGCGGCTCCTGGAGCGGCCCCTGGACGGGCGGGACAGCCCCGGTGGCGCCGACCTGGCCGGCGGTTCGCTGCTGGTCGAACCGCCCCGGCTGCTTGCCCACGTGCATCCGTACCTGCTGGCCACCGACGACGACGGACACCTGGACCGGCGCGGGTTCACGGGGCTGGACGGCCTGGTGAAGCTGCCCGAGGAGGCGTTCCTGGAGCACCTGGTCGGCTTCACCCGGGCCCGCCGGGCCGCGGCGCTGGGGATCTCCGCGCGGCGGGCGGGCGTGGAGTATCCGGTGACCCTGGGCGGGGTGCTGGCGCTGTTGGTCGAGGGTCGGGGCGCGGAACTGGTCGCCCGGCACGGCCCGGACACCACCGGGGCGTTGGCCGCCCTGCTGGGTGGGGCGTGGGTGGAGTCCGGGCGCGGCCGGTTGCGGCCGACCTGGGCCGGCGGTGGGACGGTCACCGACCATCTCGGCGTCGAACCGGACCTGATCGCCTGGGCCGACGCCGCGTTGGCCGGCGCGCCCGGCGCCCGGGCGCTGCGCGAGCGGTTGACCGAGGCGGGCGTGTCCACCCACTTCGAGCCCAGGCCGCCGGTGTCGATCGCCGACGGGGGACGGGAGACGGTGGTCGGACACCGCTGATCGGTGACCTACGGTGGTGGGGTGAAGCAGCCGAACACCGAGCAGGCGGGCGGTCCCGGGATCGAGCCCGAGCGAGCCGCCGCAGCGCCGACCACCGTCCGCAGGGCCGCGGCGGGCCGGACGGTCGCCGTGCCGGATTCCGGTGGCGCGAGCGCGGCGAAGAAGGCCGTCGCCGGGAGGGCCGTCGCGAAGAAGGCGGTCGCGAAGAAGGTCGCCGGCCGCAAGGTCGCCGCCGAGAAGGTCGTCGCGCCGCGCAGGCCCGCCGCTCGGATCGCCCCGCCCAGCTACGACGTCGAGCGCGAACTCATCGCCGGCGGCGCCCGGGTGGTCGCCGGAGTCGACGAGGTCGGACGCGGCGCCTGGGCCGGCCCCGTGCTGGTGGCGGCGGCGATCACCGACCTGTCGGTGCCGCCCACCGGGCTCACCGACTCCAAGCTGCTCACCGCGGCCCGCCGCGAGGAGGTCGCCGCCGCGGTCGCCCCGTGGGTGCGCGCATACGCGTTCGGGTCGGCCTCGCCCGAGGAGATCGACACCCTCGGGATGACCGCCGCACTGCGCCTGTCCGCCGAACGCGCGCTGGGCGCACTGCCGGTGCGCCCCGACGCGATCGTGCTGGACGGCAAGCACGACTTCCTCGGCACACCGTGGACCGTGCGCTGCGTGATCAAGGGCGACCAGTCCTGCATCGGCGTGGCGGCGGCCTCGGTGTTGGCCAAGGTGCACCGCGACGCGCTGATGGCCGAGATCGGCGTGGCGTTCCCGGCGTACGGCTTCGCCGGGAACGCCGGCTACCCGGCCCCGGTGCATCGCGCGGCGCTGGCCGAGTACGGGCCCACGCCGCACCATCGCATGTCCTGGGCGTACTGGGACGACCTGCCCGCGTGGCGCCACCTCAAGCGACCCCGCGTCGAGCCGGTCACCGACGGGCAACTCGGCTTCGACCTGGGCTGATCGACGTCGGTTTCCGAACGGTCACGTTTGCCCGGGGGCGCTCGTGCGCCGCCCGCGGCCGGTTGTAGCGTCACGCGGGTGACTGCCTCGATTCCTCCCGGCTGGTACGAAGACCCCTCCGCGCCCGGTTCCGAGCGCTGGTGGGACGGCGCCCAGTGGACCGCGTCGACCCGGGCCCGCGGGCAGGGCGAGATCCCGCCGCCGCCGATGGGCGCGCCGCCGGGTGCGGGGCAACTCGGCTACCCCCAGGGCGGGTATCCCGGCGGCTATCAGCCGGTCGGCCCGCCGGGCGGCGCCCCCCGACCCGGTCGCGGCAAGGCGATCGGCCTGGGCGTGCTCGCGCTGGCGGTGGTCGGCGGCATCGTCGCCACCCTGATCGTCGTCCTGGGCGGGGACGGCGGCGGCGGGAAGTCGGTGGCCACCGAGGGCACGCTCACCGACCCGACCACCGGTCTGACCGTGCCCAGGTTCAAGGGCTGGGTCGTCCCCGACCCCGACTCGCCCGCCGAACAGGCGGTGGAGCGCCCGTGCCCGAGCACGTCCTCGACCCGCTCCACCGGCGGCGGGGCCGAGACCGTGCTCCAGGCGGAGCGCAAGTGCTACCGCGCCGGCCTGTCGTTGGAGACCGAGAAGGCCGACTCCTTCGACGAGTTGGTCGCCGGGCTCAAGAAGGACATCGCCGGCACCAAGGGCAAGGTCAAGGTCGACAGCACCGAGTTGGACAAGGCGATCACGGTGGACGGCCGCCGGGGCCACGTGTTGCGGGTCAAGGTCAAGGGCAAGCCCGAGGATCTGCGCATGGACTCGGACACCGCCTGGGCGCAGGTGGTGGCGATCGACGAGAAGAACGCCGACGGCGAATACCCGTGCGTGCTGGTCAAGCTGGAGATCTCCGCGTCGGCGCCGGACAAGTCGACCCTGGACACCGTGCTCAAGGGCATCAAGGTGGGCACCCCGCACCCCTCGGAGAGCACGTCTTGACCCTGCGTCATATCCGACGGGACATTGCCGACGGTACGGTACGCCCGATCGGTCGCGCCGTACCCCGCACCGGTCGCGAGCGCGTACCGTGGACGCGCGCCGCAGGTCGGGCTTGCCGGGATGCGACTGAAGGAGGCCGCATCGGGCACATCATCATTGGGGGGTGACTGTGCGCATCGGTGATCGCCTCGAATGCCCCGGCTACTCGGTGGTGGCCGTGGAGACGACGGGATTGTCCCCACATCGACATCGCATCATCGAGATCGCGGTGGCCCAATGCGATCTCGACGGACGAGTGACCGAGTTCTTCACGACCCTGATCGACCCGCAGGGTCCCGCCGGCGACTTCCAGGCCCACGGGCTGTTCGACGACGACGTGGTGAACGCTCCGACGTTCGCCGAGGTCGCGCCGTGGCTGGCTCACCTGTTCCGGCAACGGGTGGTGGTCGCGCACAACGCGCGCTTCGACATCGGCTTCGTCGAGCGCGAGTTCCAGCGTCGCGGTCGACCCACCGTGCCGCCGCTGACCACGCTGTGCACGATGCGCGAGGCGCCGCACCACCTGCCCGAGGCGCCGCGCTTCACCCTGCTCGCGTGCTGCGAGGCGGCCGAGGTGCCGGTGGACGGGGGGCACGGCGCGGCGGCCAAGGCGATGGGCACCGCACGGCTTTTGGAGCACTACCTGCGCCAGGGCGCGGGCGAGGCCCGGCACTGGCAACAGGCCCGGACGGTGGCGGCCTCGCTGAACTGGCCGCGTCGCAACGCCGAGGTGTCGCGGACGTTCACCCGCGACGACGCGCACACGGCCCGGCGGGCGCGCGAGGAGGCCGAGCAGGTGCGCCGCCGGGACGCGGTGTCGTACCTGGAGAAGGCGCGGGCGTACGGCCCGCCCACCGGCGTGGGCGAGGGCCCGGACAGCTACCTGGCGGTGCTCGACGCGGCCCTGGAGGACCGGGTGATCACCCCGCAGGAGGCCATCGATCTGGCCGAACTCGCGGTGTCCCTGGGCATTTCCGAGACACAGCGCAAGGACCTGGACCGGCTGTACGTGACCGCGCTGGCCGCTTCCATGGTCACGGCCGGGCCGGTCGACCGCGAGGAGCGGGCCGACCTGACCCGGGTCGCCGCGCAACTGGGCATCCCGCGCACCGCGTTGGACGAGATCGTCGGCATGGCCCGCTCCACGGTCGAGCAGGGGCACGGCGGGCCGCGGATCCTGGCCCGGGGGCGTCCGCTGGAATCGGGCCTGCACGTGCTCTTCCACGGCTATCTCGCGGTCACCCGAGGCGAGTTGGAGCGCCGGATGGCCCGCGCGGACCTGTCCGTGGCGTCCGGGATCCACGATCGGGTGGACGTGCTCGTGGTGGCCGACCCGGACGAATCCGCCGATCGCACCTACTGGGCCCGCCAGCGCGGCATCCGGGTGCTGATCGAACCGGTCTTCCTGGCGCTGCTCGCCGACCTGGAACGCGGGCGCAGCAGCGCGGCCGACGCGGCCTCCCAGGTGGCCGCCGCCTCGCTCGCCCACGCCGTGCCCGGGGCACCGCGCACCACGAGCGGCTTCCTGCTGCCCCGGCCGGGCGCCGTGGTGCCGGCCGCCGCCGGATCCTTCGCCCCGAGCCCCTACCGGCCCTACGACACGCCCGTGGACGGCGTCTCGGAGGTGTTGCCGACCGAGGCGTTCGAGTCGACCGAGGCGTTCGCTCCGACCGAATCCTTCGGTCCGGCCGAATCCTTCGCGCCGACCGAGGCGTTCGAGGTCACCGAGGCGCAGACCGCGCCGGCCACCCCGGTGTCCGGGTCCGCGTCCGCCACCACGCCGGCGCCGGTACCGGGCACCGGCGTCACGCTGCCGAGCATCCCGCCGCCGCCGACCGCCTCCGATCTGCCGGTGGCATCGGGTTCCTCGGCCGCCGAGGTGCTCCAGGCCACCGTCCCGGACGTGCTTCCGCCGCCGCCGGAGGTGCCGGCGACGCACGACACCCAGCCGACCACGCCACCGCCCGTACCGGGCCCGGAGACGCCGCCGCAGCCGATGCCGGCGGTCCCCGCGGGGACGCCGACGGCCGGCGGGTCCCAGGCGTCGGCCGCGGTCGTGCCGCCCCGCCCGACGGACGCGCCACCGCCGGCCGTGCCGCCCCGACCCGCCGAAGCGCCGCGGACGGACGTGTCACCGGTCGAGGTGCCACCGGCCGACGCCCCGCCGGTCGTCGTGCCGCCCCGACCGGCGGACGCGCCGCCGCGGGCGCTCACCCGCGGCCAGGCCGTCACGATCGAGGACCTGGGCCCGTTCGCGGGCACGGTGCGGATCGAGGCGGCGTGGTGGGCCCCGGGCCAGGCGGACGGCGACACGGTGGCCCTGGTCCTGGACGACGACCGCCGAGTGGGTGACGACGGCGACCTGGTGTTCTTCAACCAACCGGTACACGCCAGCGGCGCCGTCCGGTTGGCCGGCAAGTTGCAGACCGGTACCACCAACGACGTGGAACCGGGCTCGGATTCGGTCGAGATCGACGTCACCACGCTGCCTCCGGGCCGCAGTCGGGTCCTGGTCGCGCTCGCCCTGGACGCCACGAGTGGCACCACCTTCGCCCAGGTACCGGTGACCGTCGGTATCGTCGACCCTGTGACCTGCCGCCGACTCGCCGAATTCCGGTTGAGCGGAGGCGATGAGACCGTCATGATCCTGGCCGAGGTCTATCGGCGCGGCGACTCCTGGCGCCTGCGTTCGGTCGGTCAGGGCTATGCGGAGGGCCTGGCAGCTTTGGTGATCGAGCACGGGGTGGTGGTGGACGATTGATCCGGCCGAGCTGACGGGGCATCGTAGGATGCGCCGTCGTATGCCCGGGCCACACCCCAGGGGCACCCTGGGTGGGCACGCCCCGCGCGGCTTTGATAGGACTGCCACCATGCCGCGCGTGTTCTCCGGGGAACGGGACTCCACCGATCCCTCCCCGCGTCTCCTCACCGCCGGGCATCCCGGTACCGCCACGAACGAACCGAGCCTTCCCCAGACATGACTGTGAATCCGGTGACTGCCGAAAACACCGCGGACTCGACGTCCGCACCCGAAACCCCGTCCGTACCGCGCCCGTCCGGCGCGGTGCCCAAGCCCGGACCCCGACCGGGCCCGAAGCCGGGCCCGCCCAAGCCCGCAGTACCGCGTCAGGCGACCTCGGCCGGGGGTACCGCCCCGGCGAAGCCGGGCAAGCCCGGCAAGCCCGCTCCGGCCGCGTCGGCCGCGCCGCGGGTCACCCTGATCCCGGCGACCGAGGAGAACGTCTTCGACGCCGCGGACGACGCGGTGGACGCGCTCCTGGAGGCGGGCACCGAGCCCGGCTCGATCCTGGTGCTGACCACGGGTGGACCGCACCCGTGGCAGCAGCACGAGGAGACGTTCGGCGCCGCGCAGTACTGGCGTCAGTACGACGAGGGCAAGGACGTCTTCTACGCGTCGCTGCCCGCCTCGCGCCCGTTGCGCCGGGCCGCGGTCGTGGTCGTGGTCAACGGATTCGCCGAGCGGGACTCCGCCGCGCAGATCCTGACCGCGGCACTGACCGCCGGGGCGTCGGTGACGGTCTGCGGCGACATCGAGCTGGTGCGCGCGCTCACCGGTGTCGCATAGCACGTCGTAGCACGCAGGGGGCCCGCTCGTATCCGGTCCGATCGAACTCGGGCCCCCTGCCCCGCGAACCCCGAAGGTCGGCTACGGTTCGTTGCCATGTCGGAATCGCCGTCGATCGCACAGCTCCTTGACCGGTTCCTCAGCGACCAGGAGGACCGGCTGAAAATACAGCAGTACCGGGCCTGCAGCACCGTCATAGACATGTTGTCGGGCTATCTCAACCGGTACGCCTACATCACCCTGATCGGGGCCGAACGCCAGGAATGGGACCGGGCCTTCTCGGCCGGTGACGACCGGGCGTTCTGCAACGTGTTCGGGGTGCGCAAGTTGATCGCCGGGATCAAGCCGTTCCACGCGCAACATCTGCGTACGCGGTTGCAGAGCCCGGAGCTCGTTCAGGACCACGCGTTGACGGTCACGACCGATCTGGTCGATTGGCTCGCAGAGCGCGGTCTCACCGCCTGATCCAAAGCGTTCGTCAGGACGCGGAAGGTCGTACCAGGGGAGTGGGCCCCGTCTCCGGCAGGTAACGCACCTGCGGCAGTTCAGTCGCGGGTCGGGCCGGGGCGATGCCCGCTGCCCTGATCGGCCTGCTGCCGCCGGGACCGCCGCCGCGGCCCGGGCGCAGCGCCGGGGTGCGCCCGGAGCGGCCGTCGGCGATCAACTGCCAGCCGTCCTGGGAGACGACGGCGACCGCGCCGCAGCGCAGCCCGTGCAGCACGCACGCGTCGTGCAGCCCCCACATCCAGCGGCCGTCGTCCGCTTCCCACTCGCGCGTGCCCGCCCGGTGGATCACCAGCACCGTGGTGTGGGTCGGGGTGGTGCGCCGCAGGTCGTCCGGGACGATCAGGCGCAGGTTCGCCAGGATCAGGTTGCGGCATCGCCAGCCGTCGGTGCGGCCCTCGCCGAAGCCGAAGGAGGCGCTGGCCACCGGGCGTTCGGAACGATCCAGCACGCCGACCACGGCCGTGCGGGCGACCGGTTGGTGCAGGTCGTACAGCCGTTTGATCAGCGCGCGCGGGTCGCGCAGCAACGGAATCCCATGGGTGCGCCAGGATTCCGGGTCCAGCCAGCGGGAGGGACTGGCCGTGGGCGCGCCGTGGCGAGTCGGCGCAGTGGAGGCGGTGGTGGCGATGTGCACGGTCCTCCTTCCGTCCGAAGCGGACAGCGGCGCACGCTCCGACTACGGGCGGCTCGCGGCGGAGCGGCGCCGGATGGGCCCGCACGGGAATGTGAAGAGAACGCCTTGTCGATTCTTGCCTGACGCCTGCAAACTCGGCAACACGTAAGTGTGAGCGTTCGGTACGTCCGCGTGACGACGCGGGGGCGACCCGGCGTCGGTCACCCCTCCATCGTGAGCACCAGGGGCAACACTTCGCGAGCACCGGCCCGGCGCAGCAGGCGGGCCACCACGGTGAGCGTCCACCCGGTGTCGGTGCGGTCGTCGACGAGCAGGATCGGCGCGTCCAGGGCGGCGACCCGCTCGACCAGTGGGTCGGGCAGCACGAAGGCGTCGGCGATCGAGCGCAGCCGCTGTGCGCTGTTGCTGCGCGGCGCCGGACCGCCCGCGCCGGGTGTGTACTCGACGCGGCCCAGCCAGGGGAGTCGGCCGATCGAGGCCAGCCGCTCGCCGAGGCTGTCGATCAGCGCGCCGCGCGTGTGCGAGGCGATCGTCACCACGCCGCCGGGGCGGTTGGGCCAGCCCCAGTTGGCCAGGACCTGGACGACGGCGTCGAACGCGGCGTCCGGGATCGGCCCGTCGGGCCTGCCGGGGGCCAGGATCGGGCGCAGCCGGTTGCCCCATCCGATGTCCGAGGAGCGGCCCAGCGCCCGGCCGACGGCGGCCTGTTCGCCTTCGGGGATGCGGCCCTTGAGCTCGACGCCGGCCACCGCCATGCCGGTGGGCCACATCCGGCGCGGCTCCACCTCCACCCCCGGCCGGCCCAACGCCGCGCGCGCCGCCTCGCGCGAGGCGGGATCCACCCGCGCGTCGTGGCGCGGGCCCGCGCACGCGTCGCAGCGCCCGCACGGGGCGGCCTCCGGGTCGTCCAGGCAGCGACGCAGGAACTGCATGCGGCAGGTGCCGTCGGCCTGGTAGTCGCGCATCGACTGCTGCTCGTGCTCGCGAGCCGCGGCCACCCGCGCGTAGCGCTCGGCGTCGTACTCCCAGGGGCGGCCGGTCGCGGTCCAGCCGCCGCGCACCCGCTTGACCGCGCCGTCCACGTCGAGCACCTTGAGCATCAGCTCCAGGCGGTTGCGGCGCAGGTCCACGAGCGGCTCCAGGGCCTGGGTGGACAGCGGGCGCCCGGCGCCCGCCAGCGCGGCCAGGGTGCGCTCGACCTGTTCGCGGGCGGGGAAGCCCAACGAGCCGAAGTAGCGCCAGATCGCCTCGTCCTCGCGCCCGGGCAGCAGCAGCACGTCGGCCCGGTCGACGGCCCGCCCGGCCCGGCCGATCTGTTGGTAGTAGGCGATCGGCGACTGCGGGGCGCCCAGGTGCACGACGAAGCCCAAGTCGCCCTTGTCGAAGCCCATGCCCAGCGCCGACGTGGCCACGAGCGCCTTGACCCGGTTGGCCAGCAGGTCGGCCTCGGCGACCCGGCGCTCGGCGTCCTCGGTGCGGCCCGAGTAGGACGCGACGGCGTGCCCGCGCGAGCGCAGGAACGCGGTGACCTCCTCGGCCGCGGCGACGGTCAGCGTGTAGACGATGCCCGAGCCCGGCAGCTCGGGCAGGTGGGTGTCCAGCCAGGCCAGCCGGTCGACCGCGTCGGGCAGCCGCAGTACGCCCAGCGACAGGCTCTCCCGGTCCAGGGTGCCGCGCAGCACCAGCGCGTCGCCGGCCGGGTCGAGCTGCTCGGCCACGTCGGCGCTCACCCGCGCGTTCGCGGTCGCGGTGGTGGCCAGGACCGGGACGCCGGCCGGCAGTTCCTCCAGGAGGGTGCGCAGCCGGCGGTAGTCGGGCCGGAAGTCGTGCCCCCAGTCGGACACGCAGTGCGCCTCGTCGACCACCAGCAGGCCGGTGGTGGCGGCCAGCTTGGGCAGCACGTTGTCCCGGAAGTCGGGGTTGTTCAGCCGCTCGGGGCTGACCAGGAGCACGTCCACGGAGCCCTCGGCCACCTCGGCCTGGACCGCGTCCCAGTCGTCGACGTTGGCCGAGTTGATGGTGCGGGCCCGGATCCCGGCGCGGGCGGCGGCGTCGACCTGGTTGCGCATCAGGGCCAGCAGCGGCGAGACGATCACGGTGGGCCCCGCCCCGCGCTCGCGCAGCAGTGCGGTGGCCACGAAGTAGACCGCGGACTTGCCCCAGCCGGTGCGCTGTACCACCAGGACCCGGCGACGGTCGGCGACCAGCGCCTCGACCGCGCGCCACTGGTCCTCGCGCAGCCGCGCGTCGCCCCCGGCCAGGTCCCGCAGCACGGCGTCGGCGCGGGTGCGCAGGTCCGTCGTGGGGGCGCGGTGGGCGGCGGGAGTGGTGGCGCGGTCCTCGGTCATGCCTCCCTTTGTAGTCGCCGCCGGCGACATTGCGAAAAGGAGGTCCGGGTGGTTTGTGGACAAACGTGTCGGCTTCGCGGGGTGCGCCGACGCGTCCGGGGTGGGGGGCGCCCGCCTCGGGTGGGCGCCCGGCCGATCGACGCGGAGGTGATCGAACGAGTTGTCGAGGTACGCGTCAACAAGAGCCGAGTTGTGCACAGGTCGCCCCCGGGTGCCGGGCTCGGATCGCGAGCGGGCGCACGCTCGCCCCATGAACGACACCGATGGTTTCGACCGCACCCCGTTCGTGGCGATGTCCCCGCAGTCCGTGCTGCGGGTGCGCTCGCCCGCCGATCTGGTGGAGGCCGTGCCGTACCTGATCGGCGTGCGGCCCACCGACAGCGTGGTGCTGTTGGGCATCCTGCCGGGCGAGCGCAGCCGGGTCGGCCCGGTGTTGCGGCACGACCTGCCGCCGCCGGCCGATTTCGAGCCCGCCGCCCGGCACTTCGCCCGACTGCTGGTGCGCGCCGGCGCGCGCGGCGTGGCCGTGGCGATGTATCCCGACGGCGCCGAGGCCGCTGCGGGAGGGCCGGCGGTGGAGGTCGGGTCGGCGGCCGTCGAGCGGCTGCGGCCGTTGCACGCGGCGATCGCCCACGCGTGTGCGGCGCACACGATCGAGGTGCGCGAGGCGGTCTGCGTGAGTACCGAGCGCTGGTGGTCCTACGGCTGCGCCGACGACCGGTGTTGCCCGACCGAGGGCACCCTGCTGCGTACCGAACGCAGCTCGACCGTCGCCGCGACGGCGGTTTGGGCGGGCCTGCCGGAGCCGATGTCGTTGGCCGAGTTGGTGCGCCGCTTCCGGCCGCCGGAGTACGCGATGCGCGAACTGATGTTGCGGGCGTACGAAAGTGTGCGGGCCCGGCCGGAAGAGTTCGCGGCGCGGCGCACGCTGACCGCGCTGGCCGGTCACCGGGCCAGGTTCCGGGCCGGCGACACCACGATCGAACCGGCCGAGGCGGCGCGCCTGGTGCTCGGGTTGGGCGACGCCCGGGTGCGCGACGACGTGATGGCCTGGCACGACGAACAACCGGGCGGCGCCGACGACGTGGCCCTGCTCGCGCTGTGGACCGCGCTGGCCCGCCGAGCCTTCGCCCCCGCCTCCGCGCCACCGCTCACCCTCGCCGCGTGGGCGGCCTGGACGATCGGCGACGGCGTGTTGGCCCGGGTCGCGGTGACCCGGGCGTTGCGGGCCGACACCGGATACACGATGGCGCGACTGCTGCACTCGGCGATCAACAGCCCGCTGAGCGCGGCCGAGGTGCGCCGACGGATCTTCCGCGATGCCGTGACCAACCGGGCTCCGTGACCGTTGGGGGGCCGGGGGCCACACGGCGACGCACGGTCGACGGCGGGGCGGACCGCCGGCGGGATCGCCGCCGGCTCCGACGCGGGGCGGCGATTCGCCCGTGTCGGGTCCACGAGCAGCGGCCCACGAGAAGCGGGAGACGAGAGCGGTGACCGTGAGCACGATCCCACATCCCCTCGCGCACGAGGCGCTCGTCTGCGTGGACGCGCCCGGCATGGTGATCGGTGGGCTGGACGGGCAACTGCGCGGGCACGGCGTCCAGGGCGTCTACCACGACGGGCGGCGCACCCTCTCGCGCATCGTGCTGACCATCGGCGGTACCGAGCCCGAGCCGCTGTCCGGACACGTGGTCGCGGCCGACGCCGTGCGCTACCTCGCGATGCGCCGATTCGCCGCAGACGGCACCCCCGACCCCGGCCTGGTGATCGAGCGCACCCGGCACGCCGCCGGTCGGGAGCGCCTCGTACTGCGCAACACCGGCCGCCGGGCGCTGCGGCTGCCGATCGAACTCGCCCTGGGCGCCGACCTGATCCCGCTCGACGCGTTACGGGCCGGACACCGGCCGACCGAGTTGCGGGCCCGGGTCGCCGCGGCGGGTCTGGGCTGGAGCGCACCGGACGGTACGAGCGTGCGGGTGAGCGCCGAGCCCGCACCGAACACCGCGCTGGCCGCCACCGCGACGCTGCGCTGGGACGTCGACCTGGAGCCGGCCCGCTCGTGGTCGGTCGAACTGCGCGTGGTCGCCGAGCCGGCTTCCGGCCGACCCGGCCCGCGCGCCTTCTCCGGTCGGCCGCCCTGGACGCAGCCCCGGGTGCGCTGCGACGACGTGCGGGTCGCCGGCTGCCTCGACCAGGGACTGCGCGACCTGCGCGCACTGTTGGTGGTCCCCGATCCCGACCTGCCGACCGCGCCGCTGCCCGCGGCCGGCGCGCCGTGGCAACTGGCCCCCACCGGGCGCGACGCGTTGTGGACCGCCCGGATGTTGCTGCCGCTGGGCACCCGATTCGCGAGCGGTGTACTGCGGTTGCTCGCCGCCCGTCAGGGCGTGCGGGTGCGGCCGCGCGGCGAGGACCCCGGGCGGATCCCGCACACGCTGGGCCGGGCCGGCGAACCGGCCCGCTACGACTGCGCGGGCTCGACCGCGCTGTTCGTCACGCTGTTCGGCGAAGCCTGGCGCTGGGGGCTGCCCGCCGCCGAGGCCGGCCCGTTGTTGCCCGCGCTCGGCCGGGCGCTGGGACACCTGTCCCGAACGCTCGGCGAGCGGCCCGGCGACTTCGTCCGGCTCGGCCCCGAAGGGCCGGCGCCGTGCGAACTCCAGGCGCAGACCTACCAGGCCGCGCGGCACGGCGCGGCGTTGCTGGAGGCGCACGGTCTGCCGGGCGCGGACGCCCTGCGGGAGCGCGCCGAGCAACTCGGCGTCGCCTTCCGCCGGGCGTTTCGCGCCGAGGACGCCGCGGGGGAGTACTACGCGGCGGCGCTCGACCCGGCCGGTCGGCCGATCACCGTGGCCTCGTCCGCGATGGCGCACCTGCCCGGCAGCGGCATCCTGGACGACACCGGAAATCGGGCGGTGGCCCGCCGGTTGACCGCGCCCGACCTGGACTGCGGCTGGGGGCTGCGCGGCACCTCGACCCGGCTGCCCGGCTACCACCCGCTCGCCGCCCGAGGCGGCGTGGTGCGCGCCCACGACACCTGCGTGGCCGCCGCCGGACTCGCCGAAGCGGGCCATCTCGACGCCGCACAGCAGTTGTTCGCCGGGTTGTTACACGCCGCACCGTGGTTCCAGTACCGATTGCCGGAGATGCACGCGGGCGAACAACGCGCGCAAGGCCACGCCCCGGTGGCCCATCCGCTGGCCTGCCGCCCGTTCGCCCGCGCCGCCGGGGCGATCCTGCCGGTCCTGGTCGCGCTCGCCGGCATTCGGCCCGACGTGCCGGCCGGACGGGTCACCGTGCGCCCGCCCGGCCCGCTGGACATCGGCGAACTCGAACTGCGCGACCTGTGCGTGGCCGGCGAGCCGTTCACGGTCCGGGTCAACCGGGCCGGCCAGGCGATCGTGGAGGAGGCGGCGAAGGGCATCCAGCTCGCGATCTGAACCCGGCGCCCGGTGACGCGACGCCACCACCCGCGTGCACGGGGTATGCCCACCGATCGCAATCCGTTTTATCGTCAGCCAGACAGCTAGTGCCCTCCGGGCACTAGGATCGCCCCATGCCACGCTCCGAGACCTCGCTCTTTCCGCCCTTCGGAGTCACCGTGGATCTTGTCGTCCTCACGGTGCGCGAGCACGCTCTGAGCGCCTTGACCATCCGCCGGGGCGAACCGCCGTTCCAGGGCGCCTGGGCGTTGCCCGGCGGCTTCGTGCGCGAGGGCGAGGGCCTGGAGGCCGCCGCGGCGCGCGAACTCGCCGAGGAGACCGGCCTGGACCGGCTGCCGGTGCACCTGGAACAACTCGCCACCTTCGGCGACCCCGGCCGCGACCCCCGGATGCGGGTGGTCAGCGTGGCCTATCTGGTCCTGGCCCCGGACCTGCCCGCGCCGCGCCCCGGCGGCGACGCGGCCGGCGCGCGCTGGTCCTCGGTCGGCGAACTGCTCGGCGACAACAGCCGACTCGCCTTCGACCACGGACGCATCCTGGAGGACGGCGTCGAGCGCGCCCGCTCGAAGATCGAATACTCCTCGCTCGCCGCCGCGTTCTGCCCCGAGGAGTTCACCGTCGGCGAGCTGCGCCGGGTCTACGAGGCGGTGTGGGGCGTGGCCCTGGACCCGCGCAACTTCCACCGCAAGGTCACCGGCACGCCCGACTTCCTGGTGCCCACCGGCGGCACCACCACCCGACAGGGCGGCCGGCCGGCCCAGCTCTTTCGGCGCGGCTCGGCGGAGAAGCTCAACCCGCCGATGTTGCGCCCCGAACCCTGACCGACCCGGCTCGGGTGAAGCCCGCCCGCTTGCCGTGTCCCGCGTGCCCGCGACCCGTCAGCCCTGGCCACCCAGATCGAGCCCGCCCGCGTCGTAGGCGAGTTGCGCGTCCCGGCTGCGGTGGTGACCCATCAGCGTGAGCAGTTCCAGCACGCGCGGTCGCAGCGCCGGCCACCCGGCGATGCCCTGCGGTCCGTGCGCGATGCCCGCCAGGACGTCGTCCAGCAGCAGGCCGAGCCGGGCGTGTTCACCCCGCAGCCGACACACCGCGGGTTCGAACCTGGGATCCGCCCGGCGCACCTCGTCGTAGAGACCGTCGGGTCCCTCGGTGGCCACGACATGTTCGTACAGATCCGCCCGCAACTGCCGCAACCCCGCGCACAACGCGGCCAGCCGGCGCGGCCCCGGCGGCCCGGCGACCAGACCGTCACGGACGATCAACAACGCGTCGTCGAGGTCGCCCCGCCTGCGGCGCACGGCCTCCAGGACACCCGGATCGGGAAGAGACATGGCGACCTCCAGAGGCGGTACGCGGCGGTATTTCGATGATCCTCCAGGAACCGGCGGCCTGTCCAGGTTCGGCGGCCTTTTCCACAGCTCGCCGATACGACGTCAAATGCCGGGAAAATTATCTTTTCGCCGGTATGTTGCCAAAGATCCATAGATCTCCCGTATCCGGAGTGGCGAGGAGCGACGGCGATGATCCAGACACGCGGGCTGACCAAGAGATACGGCGGCATCGTGGCCGTCGACGACCTGTCCTTCGATGTGCTCCCCGGCAAGGTCACGGCTCTGCTCGGGCCCAACGGCGCGGGCAAGTCGACCGCCCTGCGGCTGATGCTCGACCTGGAGCGCGGCGGGGGCGAGACGCTGTACGACGGCCGACGCTACCGGCGGCTGCGCCGACCCGGTGCCGAGGTCGGTGCCTGTGTCGGAGCCACCGGCGCACATCCGGGGCGACGGGTGCGGGCGCACCTGCGGATGCTCGCGGCGGCCGGCGGAATCCCGAACCGCCGGGTGAACGAGGTGCTCGACCTGGTCGGGTTGACCCCGGTGGCGGGCGCCCGGGTCCGGGTGCTGTCCGCAGGCGCGTCGGGCCGACTCGGGCTGGCCGGCGCGCTGCTCGGCGATCCGGGCACGTTGGTGCTGGACGAACCCGCGACCGGCCTGGATCCGCAGGGCGTGCGCTGGCTGCGCGACTTCCTGCGCGCCTTCGCGGCCGACGGCCGTACGGTGCTGGTCGCCGGACACATCCTGGCCGAGACCGCGAATTGCGCGGATCGGGTCCTGGTGATCAGTCGGGGTCGCCTGGTCGCGGACGAATCGGCGCTCGACTTCCTGCGCCGCGGGGTGCGGGCCGGGGTATCGGTGCGCACTCCGCAGGTGGCCCGGCTGTCCGCGCTGTTGCGGGCCGAGGGCGTGCACGCCGCCCGCTCCGGCGGCACCACGCTCGTCGTGACCGGCGCCGACCGGGCCAGGGTCGGCGAGATCGCCTTCCGCGGCGGGATTCTGCTGCACGAGTTGGCCGAACGCGAGCCCGGAGTCGGCGACGCGTTCACCGATGTGATCACCGTGCGCCGCGAGCGCCCCCAGGTCGCGATGGACGAGGACGCCCCCGACGAGGGGTCGGCCGGGCTCGGGTCGACCAACCGGCCCACCGAGGAACTCGTCGGGTTCGGAGCCGAGTTCACGACCGAATTCGCCACCGGGTTCACGACCGAATCCTCGACCGGGCCCGACCCCGCGACGGCGCCGGCCACGGCGCCGGCCGGCGCGACGTCGGCGACCGTGCTCGGGACCGGGCACGATCGCGCCCCCGGGCCCGACCCGCACGCCGAGTCCGAGCAACCCGCGGCCCGGCCGCGAGCGCAGACCCCGCAGCCGGTCGAACCGGGATCCGCGCCGGCGACCCGCGACACCGCCTCGATCGCCGCGCCCGAGCCGCACCGGATCGTCGAGACGCACGCCGATCCGGCCGCCGGCCGCGAGACGCCCCGCGCCGCGCACCCGGCCGCCGAGGCCGGCGCCGACACCACCGCCGCGCGGAACCCGAACCCGAACCCGAACCCCAACCCGAACCCGAACCCGAACGCGACGCCCGCCGCGCTGCCGCCGAGGCGCCGATTCGCCCGCACCTGGCGCTCCACCGAACGCACCCGGCAGACCGACGAGGTGAGAAGCGCATGAGCGCGATCGCATACGAATTCGTGCGGGCCCGCAGCCTGCGCACGACCTGGTGGGGCCTGCTGGGCCTGCTCGCGCTCGCCGCCGGCGCCGGCTGGGTGGCGGCCCGCCAGGCCGGCGCGGCCCCGATCGATTCCGCCGAGGTGGCCCACCTGGTCACCGCCGGCCCCGGCCGCACCCCCGCGCTGATCCCCGCGATCATGCTGCTGACCGCCCTCGCCTGTGCGCGCGAGCAACGCCGGGACGCGCTGCCCGCCCTGCTGCTCGCGTTGCCCCGGCGCGGGCGGGTCTACCTGGCCAAGCTGGTCGGCACCGCGTTCGCGGCCGTCCTGGTCGCCGTCCTGGCGGTGGCCGCGAGCGTGGGCACGGCCCGTGTCGTCTTCGGCCCGACCTTCCCCGACACCGCGGCGATCGAGGCCCCGGCGACCCGGATCGTGGCCGGCTTCGTCGCCTACGTGCTGCTCGCCGCCGTACTCGGCCTGGCGATCGGCACCCTGTCCCGAGGCGCGCCGCTGATCGCGATCGCCGCCGCGGCGCTGCCCGCCGGCGCCGAACGCCTGATCGCGGCGGCGATTTCGGCCGGTGTCCCGCCGGCGCACCGAGACCTGGTGCGTTACCTTCCGTTCCGCGCCGCCGATCGCATGCTCGTCGTCGGCGACGGCAAACTCGCGCCGGTGGTGGCCGGCTCCGTGTTGGCCGCGATCACGCTCGTGCTCACCGTGCTCGCCATGATCACCTTCGTCCGCCGCCGGGCCTGAGCCGGTTTCGATCGACGTCACACTTTCGGACGATCGACCCGCAAGGTAGATCACCCTTTCGTGTGTTTTTCAGCCGAGAGCGGGTTTGCTGCTCAAGCCGGACCCGTTCGAGGCCGAGATGGAGAGCGTGAGTATCGCTGCCCATCAGACAATGACCCACGCCCCGGCGAGCGGATCGGCCGACGCGTTCCGCGCCGGCGAGCCGGGCGCCGCCGGCACCGACCCGATGTCCCGCCGGCCGTACGTGTGGGACGGACCCGACCTCGAACCGGCACGCGCCGTGCGCAAACCGGGCGTCGGCCGAGGCCGCGGCCTGCACGGCCAACTCGTCCAGCAGCTCGGCCAGATGATCGTCGCGGGCGAAGTGGGCGCCGAACGTCCGCTGGTGCCCGAGGAGATCGGCCAGCGCTTCGAGGTCTCCCGGACCGTGGTGCGCGAATCGCTCCGGGTCCTGGAGGCCAAGGGCCTGGTCAGCGCCCGGCCCAACGTCGGCACCCGGGTGCGCCCGGTGAGCGACTGGAACCTGCTCGACCCCGACGTGATCGAGTGGCGCGCGTGCGGCCCCCAGCGCGACTCGCAGCGTCGCGAACTCTTCGAACTGCGCTGGGGCATCGAGCCGTTGGCCGCACACATGGCCGCGTGCCGCAACCACCCGGAGATCGTCCGCCGGCTCGGCGACGTCGTGGAGATCATGCAGCGCGCCGTCGCCCAGCCCGACCCGCTGACCTTCAGCCGCGCCGACGCGGAGTTCCACGGTCTGCTGCTCCAGGTCGCGGGCAACCGCATGCTCGACCACCTCGCGAGCATCCTGGCCGCCGCGCTCCAGGTGTCGGGAGGCCACGTGGCCGGCTGCGAGCACCTCTCCGAGGCGTCCGTCGCGCTGCACGCGCGCCTGGTCGACGCGGTCGCCGCCGGCGACGGCGAGAGTGCCGAGGCCGCCATGCGTTCGCTGCTCGCCGTACACCCCGAGGTGGACCGCCAGTTCCCCGCCCCACGCGAGGGCTGACCCGCAGTCGAGGGACCGTGCCACGCGAGAGCGAGGACACGAACGCGTCGCCCCTTCGCCGACCCGCCGCCCGGGTCGACGAAGGGGCGCGGGTATGTCCGAGCCCGCCCGCTTATCCGACGTACGGAGAGTTCAAGCCAATCACTCCCGGTGAGAAGGTTCGCGTGCGTACTCTCGATACCTGACTCGCCGGCCCGGAGTTGCCAACAGGTGGGGTTGTGAGGCAATGAACGACGACAAGGTCGGATGCGAGCGGCTCGCCGGGATCGACGCGGCACTGCTGGCAACCTTGACCAGCCAGGGATCGACGGCATTCGCGTTCTACGATCGGCGCCTGCATTGTCGGCGGGTCAGCGGCGCACTCGCCCGACTGGCCGGCCGCTCGGCCGAGGACCTGCTCGACCGACGACCCGACGAGGTCTATCCGCCCCCTCGCGCCCGCCGGATCGAGGCCACCCTCTCCCGGGTGCTGGCCTGCGGCGAGCCGTACGTGGAGACCCACACCAGTCGCGGCTCCGACCGCGACGAGCCCGCCGACCGGGTCGGCACGGCGCGCTCCGACGAGCGCGAACGCGCTTACGAGTCCCAGTGGTTGCCGGTGCGCGAGGCGGGGGACGAGGCGGGCCCGGTGATCGGCGTACTGCTGGTGGTGCGCGACATCACCGAGCAGCGGCGCTGCGTGGAACTGCTGCGGTCCAGCCAATGGCGTACCGCCCGGCTCCAGGCGATGACCGCGCGGATCGCCGGCACGCTCAGCGTGCCCGAGGTGGAGGAGGCGGTCGAGGAACTGGGCGTCGGCATCGCCGCCGCGTGCTCGCAGGCGTATCTGCTGGACGAGACCGCGCCGGTATACCCGTGGCCGAACGTGCCCGCGCAGCGCACCGTCACCCGCCGGCGCGGCCTGCCCGCGCACTGGTCGGCGGACCTGGTGGCCGCAGTGACCGACGGCATCGCGCGGTACACCTCGAACGACGGCCCGGGCGCCTCCCGGGTGCTCCTGCCGCTGGTCGGCTCCGGGGCGCCGCTGGGCGTGCTGCGCTACACCTTCGACGACGGACGGGCGTTCGACCCGGACGACCGGATCTTCCTGGAGGCGTTCGCGGGGCAGTGTGCGCTGGCCATCGAGCGTTCACGGCTGTACGAGCGCGAGCACCGCACCGCCGTCGCGCTGCAGCGCAGCCTGCTGCCCGAGCGGCTGCCGGCGGTGCACGGCGTCGAGTTCGGCTTCCGCTACCTGCCCGGTGCACCCGACTTCGAGGTCGGCGGCGACTGGTACGACGTGTTCCAACTGCCGGACGGGCGAGTGGCGATCGTGGTCGGCGACGTGATCGGCAAGGGCCTGACCGCGGCGGCCGGCATGGGCCGGGTGCGCTCGGCCCTGCGCGCGCTCGCCTTCACCGACCCCGAGCCCGCCGCCGTACTCACCGGCCTGGACCGGCTGTTCACCGCGACCGAGGACGACGAGTCGCTGACCACGCTGGTCTACGCCGTGGTGGATCCCGCGACCGGCCTGCTCGACCTGGCCGACGCGGGCCACCTGCCGGTGGTGCTCGTCTCGGCCGACGGCAAGGCCAAACTCGTCGAGATCGGCGAGGAGTCCACCCCCCTGGGAGTTGCGGAACGGCGGACGCAACACACCATTCGACTCGATCCGGGGGACATCCTGATCGGCTTCTCGGACGGCCTCGTGGAGACCCGCGGTCGCGGCCTCGACGAGGGCCTGGACGACCTCGTGGAGATCGCCCGCGGACCCAACGAGGGCCTGGAGGCGCTGTTGACCGACATTCTCGAAGGACTGCTCGGAGACCGGGACCGAGACGACGACGTGACCATCCTGGGGGTACGGATCACCGGTGACGCGTGACCGGATCCCTCACACAGGGTGTGGCGCGTGCCGCAAGAGGGAACCGTGTGAGCTGCACCACCGAACGGGTGCGTAACACTTCTCCGCCTGGCCCGATGAGTACGAAGGTGGCAGCCGTTCGGGAATAGCAAAACAGGCCGCTGCGCTGATCGGAGCGCAACGGTTTGCCGGAACCACGCTGTCCGCCCGAGTGTCGTTCGCTTGGCGGCGCCTGCCTGTCCACCAGGTCGTGACGCCGTCCAGATCGTCGAGAGGTTGTTTGTGTCGGCCAGCACATCCCGTTCGCTCCCGCCCGAGATCGCCGAATTCCTCAACGTGAAGTCGTTGATCGAGCGGGGTGAGGCCCAGGGGTACATCGCCAGCGACGAGGTGCGTCAGGCGTTCGAGGCCGACCAGATTCCGGCCACTCAATGGAAGAACGTCCTGCGCAGCCTCAACCAGGTCCTCGACCAGGAGGGTGTGACCATCATGGTCAGTGCCGCGGACTCGGCGGCGCCCAAGCGCACCCGGAAGAGTGTGGCGGCCAAGAGCGCCGCCAAGCGGACCGCGACCAAGACCGTCGTCTCCAACCGCACCGCCGCCACCGTGACCGCCGTGCCCGCCGCGACCGAGCCGGCGACGCCCGAGGCCGACGGCGCGCCGACCACCGCCGCGACCGAGACCGCCCCGGGCGCGCCCACCGCGCCCGGGGCGCCCGCGACGAGCGCCGCGCCGCGCAAGAGCGCCGCGAAGAAGACCACCGCCGCGGGCACCGCCAAGAAGGCCGCGCCGAAGAAGGTCGCCGCCAAGAAGACCGCCGGCAAGGCGGGCGAACCCGACGCCGAGGCCGAGGAGTTGCCCGAGGACCCCGAGGCGGTCGTCGAGGACGCGGTGCCCGACGAGCCGGAGAGCAAGGGCTTCACCCTCTCCGACGACGAGGACGACGCCCCCGCGCAGCAGGTCGCCGCCGCCGGCGCCACCGCCGACCCGGTCAAGGACTACCTCAAGCAGATCGGCAAGGTTCCGCTGCTCAACGCCGAGCAGGAGGTCAACCTCGCCAAGCGGATCGAGGCCGGCCTGTTCGCCGAGGACAAGCTCGGCTCCGGCGACAAGCTGCCACCCAGGCTCCGGATGGAGCTGGAGATCATCGCCGAGGACGGCCGCCGGGCGAAGAACCACCTGCTGGAGGCCAACCTGCGCCTGGTGGTCTCGCTGGCCAAGCGCTACACCGGCCGCGGCATGCTCTTCCTGGACCTGATCCAGGAGGGCAACCTGGGCCTGATCCGGGCGGTCGAGAAGTTCGACTACACCAAGGGCTACAAGTTCTCCACCTATGCGACCTGGTGGATCCGGCAGGCGATCACCCGGGCCATGGCCGACCAGGCGCGGACCATCCGCATCCCGGTCCACATGGTCGAGGTGATCAACAAGCTGGCCCGCGTGCAACGCCAGATGCTCCAGGACCTGGGCCGCGAGCCCACCCCGGAGGAACTGGCCAAGGAACTCGACATGACCCCCGAGAAGGTCATCGAGGTGCAGAAGTACGGCCGCGAGCCGATCTCCCTGCACACCCCCCTCGGCGAGGACGGCGACAGCGAGTTCGGCGACCTGATCGAGGACTCCGAGGCGGTCGTGCCGGCCGACGCGGTCAGCTTCACCCTGCTCCAGGAGCAGTTGCACTCGGTGCTCGACACACTCTCCGAGCGTGAGGCGGGGGTGGTGTCGATGCGTTTCGGGCTCACCGACGGTCAGCCCAAGACGCTCGACGAGATCGGCAAGGTCTACGGGGTCACCCGGGAGCGCATCCGCCAGATCGAGTCGAAGACCATGTCGAAGCTGCGCCACCCGTCCCGCTCCCAGGTGTTGCGCGACTACCTGGACTGAGCCCGCGGGCGCGGCCCGGCCGTGCCCGCAACGAACATCGGCCCCGGATACACCATCCGGGGCCTTCGTGTGTGCGCCTGCCGAGGAAATCACCCGTTCGCCCAAAGCGAGGATTCCGGATCGCCACGCTGGGGCACCGGCTTCTACCTGACGGTAGCCGGCGAGAGGTTCCCCATGATGGTGCGAACGCCCGAGCGGAACAGACGCAGCAAATTCCGGCGGTACACACGAGGATCGATGGTCGCGCTTGTCACGGTCGTGACGGCGGCACTCCTGATCGGCGCCACCCCCTCGGGGCCGCCGCGCGTGGTGGTCGGTGGGAGCCCCGCGGACACCGCGACGTATCCGTGGGCGGTGGCCCTGTCCAGTCGAGCCGAGTACGGATCCGCGCGATCGGGGCAGTTCTGCGGCGGCACGCTGATCGCACCCACCAAGGTGCTGACCGCCGCGCACTGCATGTACGACGCCAACGGCAACCGGGACGACCGGCCGGACCTGAAGGTGATCCAGGGACGGACCGACCTGCGCGGCACCCAGGGTCGGGAGGTGGCGGTCGGCCGGGTCCAGGTGAATCCCGACTTCGACCCGAGCCGGATCTCCGGCGACTGGGCGGTGCTCACCCTCGCCGAGCCGCTCGGTACGGGCCTGGCCTCGATGGTGGAACAGGACGCGGACATTTACGCGAGCGGCACCGCGTCGACGGTGTTCGGCTGGGGCGACACCACGGGGCGCGGCGACTACTCCTCGACACTGCGCCAGGTCACCGTGCCGCTGGTGTCCGACGCGACCTGCGCGACCGCGTACCCGGGTGGGCGGTACGGGACGTACGAACCGGCCTCGATGGTGTGCGCCGGCGAGCGGCAAGGGGGCAAGGACGCGTGCAGTGCGGACAGCGGTGGCCCGCTTCTGGTCGCCGGTCGGGTCGCCGGGATCGTCTCGTGGGGAGACGGATGTGCCCTGCCGGGTAAACCGGGCGTCTACACCCGGGTCGCCGCGTTCGCCCGGGACATCCGGGATGCCGCCGGATTGTGAGGGATATCACGGGCCGTGAGGGCGGTGACCGCCCCCCTGGGTGACGACGACAGACGCCGATGGCGGCCACCTCGCGGTGGCCGCCATCGGCGCGATGTCTGCTCGTCGGGATCTCAGAGGGTCGGCTGTCTGGTCAGTTGTCGTCGTCCGGTGCGGTAACGGGGACCGCCGTGAGGCGGTCGGTCTCGTCCTGTATCTCCACGGCCACCTTCCGAAGCTCTGGTTCGAACTTACGGGCGTGGTGCGCACAGAACAGCAGTTCGCCGCCGCTGGAAAGGACTACCCGAAGGTATGCCTGGGCGCCGCACCGATCACAACGGTCGGCGGCCGTCAACGGACTGGCGGGTGTCAGAACCGAATTCACGTCGCCTCTTCTCTACTCGACGAAGCCTTCATCGATGTCCAACATCAAATCAGCCTCGAACGTTCCCGGGGTGATCGTGTCATGTTCAACAGCTTCTCGGCACACCCCTTCTGCAACTCATTCCTTGTGCATAGGACGTGCCCTGTGCGCGTACGGTTCATGCCGGCCACCCGATCGGGTGGTCGAAGATGTGTTCGGATGCCGGCTAGGATGCGGCGGCGAGCCGTCGCCGGGGTGTCTTCCGGCCCCGGTAGCCTTGCTCTCCGGCGCGACGAGGGTGATCAACGGGCCCGATTTCGGGGGCTCGGACATCGCCGACGCGCCGCACGGATCGACGCGTTCGCGGCGATTCGACTACGCGACTACATGCGAGGAGTTGCACCGCGTGACCGCCCAGACGACCGCGCAGTCCACCGCGCTCCTGGCGGGCGAGCCCGATCACTCGAACTACACCGCGCGACATCTCCTCGTTCTCGAGGGTCTTGACGCGGTCCGCAAGCGGCCCGGCATGTACATCGGCTCCACCGACAGTCGGGGCCTGATGCACTGTCTGTGGGAGATCATCGACAACTCGGTGGACGAGGCCCTCGGGGGTTTCGGCGACCGGATCGAGGTGATCCTGCACGCTGACGGCTCGGTGGAGGTTCGGGACAACGGTCGCGGTATCCCCGTCGACGTGGAGCCCAAGACCGGCCTGTCCGGTGTCGAGGTCGTCATGACCAAGCTGCACGCAGGCGGCAAGTTCGGCGGCGGATCCTACGCCGCCTCCGGCGGCCTGCACGGCGTCGGCGCCTCCGTGGTCAACGCCCTGTCCGCCCGACTCGACGTCGAGGTGGACCGCGGCGGGCACACCCACGCCATCTCGTTCCGCCGCGGCGTGCCCGGCGAGTTCGCCACTCTCGGTGCGGACGCTCCGTTCAGCGCCGGTAACGGGCTGCGCAAGATCAAGAAGGTCGCCAAGGCGAAGGTCGGCACCCGGATCCGCTACTGGGCGGACCGGCAGATCTTCCTCAAGGACGCCGCGCTCGACCTGGAATCGTTGTATTCGCGAGCCCGCCAGACCGCCTTCCTGGTGCCCGGACTGACGATCGTTGTTCGCGACGAGCGTAATGGTGCGAATCCGGGCGAAGTGGACGAACAGGTCTTTCACTACTCCGGTGGGATCAGCGAGTTCTGTGAATACCTCGCTCCCGACCGCGCGCTCTGCGACGTATTGCGCTTCACCGGGTCCGGCACCTTCAAGGAAACCGTGCCGGTGCTCGACGAGCAGGGGCACATGGTGCCCACCGAGGTCCAGCGCGAGCTGGGCGTGGACGTGGCGCTGCGCTGGGGCACGGGCTACGACTCGACCCTGCGTTCCTTCGTCAACATCATCGCCACGCCCAAGGGTGGCACCCACGTCGCCGGTTTCGACCAGGCGCTCCGGCGCACGGTCAACGACGTGCTGCGCTCGACCAAGCTGCTGCGCGTGGCCGAGGACGACATCACCAAGGACGACGCGACCGAGGGCCTGACCGCCGTGGTCACCGTGCGGCTGGCCGAGCCGCAGTTCGAGGGGCAGACCAAGGAGGTGCTGGGCACCTCGGCCGCCGCGCGGATCGTGCAGAACGTGGTGTCCAAGGAACTCAAGGCGTTCCTGACCTCCACCGGACGCGACCACAAGGCGCAGTCGCGCGCCGTCCTGGAGAAGGTCGTCTCGGCGGCCCGCACCCGGATCGCCGCGCGACAACACAAGGAGGCCCAGCGCCGCAAGACGGCCCTGGAGACCTCGGCGCTGCCGGCCAAGCTGGCCGACTGCCGCAGCGACGACGTCGAACGCAGCGAGCTGTTCATCGTCGAGGGCGACTCGGCGCTGGGCACCGCCAAGCTCGCGCGCAACTCGGAGTTCCAGGCCCTGCTGCCGATTCGGGGCAAGATCCTGAACGTGCAGAAGGCGTCCGTCTCGGACATGCTCAAGAACGCCGAATGCGCCGCGATCATCCAGGTGATAGGAGCGGGCTCCGGGCGTACGTTCGACATCGACCAGGCCCGCTACGGCAAGATCATCTTCATGGCGGACGCCGACGTCGACGGCTCGCACATCCGCTGCCTGCTGCTCACCCTCTTCCAGCGCTACATGCGCCCGATGGTCGAGTCCGGCCGGGTCTTCGCCGCGGTGCCGCCGCTGCACCGGATCGAGCTGTCCCGGCCCAAGAAGGGGCAGGACAAGTACGTCTACACGTACTCGGACTCCGAGCTGAAGCGCACGCTGCTGGAATACCAGCGCAAGGGCATCGCCTGGAAGGACCCGGTCCAGCGGTACAAGGGTCTGGGCGAGATGGACGCCGATCAGCTCGCGGAGACCACGGTCGACCCCCGGCACCGCACGTTGCGCCGGATCAACCTGGGCGACCTGGAGGCGGCCGAGCGGGTGTTCGACCTGCTGATGGGCAACGAGGTGGCGCCGCGCAAGGAGTTCATCACCAACTCCGCGTCGTTGCTCGACCGCTCGCGGATCGACGTCTGAGCACACCGCCGCACCGGCCGGGGCCGGGCCCGAAGGGACTGTTCGTCCCTTCGGGCCCGGCCTTTTTCATGATCGCCGGCCGGGTCGAACGGCCCGTATATCTGCGATAGAAGGACGAATGTCACTCATTGGCGTATGACCGTCACACCTCCCGTATCGGGAGGGCTCGAACCCTCGTTGGCCAAGCGATTCCACGAGCATGGCGGAGCCAGGAGTGCGGCCGTGCCGGCGGTTCATCCGAACAGGTGAATCGTGCACAACCTGGCCGTGCGGCCCGCGCCCGCTGCCCATGCTGAACACCAGTCCCATCGAACGCCTGTCTCGGGTGCTCGGATCGGACGGAACCGCGCGGTTCGGCCATCGACGAGGAGAACTACGGTGACGACCAGTTCGTACCGACCCACACCCACCCGGGGTGTGCCGTTCGGCGACCCGGAGCCGGATCCGCGCGCGGACATCTATCTACGCGTGCAGGCGAGCCCGGAATTCCAGGAGATCCGGCGTCGCTATCGCGACTTCGTCTTCCCGATGTCGCTCGCGTTCCTCGCGTGGTACCTGCTCTACGTGTTCGCGTCCACGTTCGCGCGCGGTTTCATGGCGCACCGGATCCTGGGCGCGTTCAACGTCGCACTCGCCTTCGGCCTGCTCCAGTTCGCGAGTACGTTCCTGATCACCTGGTCGTACGCCCGCAACGCGCGCGGCAAGCGCGACCGGGCCGCGCTCAACCTGCGGTGGGAGACCCAGGAGATGTTCCGGTGAACGCGGTCCACCTCGCGGCCGCGGGCGGCCACCGCGGGCTGACCGGCCTGCTGTTCGTGGTCTTCGTGGTGATCACCCTCGGCATCACCGTGTGGGCCAGTCGGAACAACCGCACGACCAACGACTTCTACGCCGGCGGCCGCGAGTTCTCCGCGTCCCAGAACGGGCTGGCCATCGCCGGCGACTACATGTCGGCGGCATCCTTCCTGGGCATCGCCGGACTGATCGCGCTGTTCGGCTACGACGGCTTCCTGTACTCGATCGGCTTCCTGGTCGCGTGGCTGGTCGTGCTCATGCTCGTGGCCGAACTCGTGCGCAACTGCGGGCGGTTCACGATGGCCGACGTGGTCGCGTTCCGGATGAGCCGCAAGCCGGTGCGGACCGCGGCGGGGGCCGCGACCATCGTGGTCTCGATCTTCTACCTGATCGCCCAGATGGTCGGCGCGGGCACCCTGGTCGCGCTGCTGCTCGGCGACCCGGGCGGGTCGGCGCAGACCTGGACGATCGTCGGCGTGGGCGCGCTGATGGTGGTCTACGTGACCTTCGGCGGGATGAAGGGCACCACCTGGATCCAGATCGTCAAGGCGGTGCTGCTGCTCGGCGGCGCGATCCTGATGACGATCCTGGTCCTGCTGCGTTTCCACTTCGATCTCGACGAGTTGCTGGACACCGCCGCGCACACCAGCGGCCACGGACAGCAGTTCCTGGAACCGGGGCTGAAGTACGGGAAGAACCTGACCAGTCGACTGGACTTCATCAGCCTGGCGATCGCGCTGGTGCTCGGCACCGCGGGGTTGCCGCACATCCTGGTGCGGTTCTACACCGTGCCCACCGCGCGCGCCGCGCGGCACTCGGTGATGTGGGCGATCGCCCTGATCGGCACGTTCTACCTGCTCACCATCGTGCTCGGATTCGGCGCCGCGGCGGTGCTCGGCTCGGACCGGATCCGCAAGTCGAACGCGGCGGGCAACACCGCGCTGCCGCTGCTCGCCGAGGAACTCGGCGGCGGACCGGACACGTTCGGTGGTGTGGTGTTGCTCGCGGTGATCGCGGCGGTGGCGTTCGCGACCATCCTGGCGGTGGTGGCCGGCCTGACGCTGGCCTCCTCGGCGTCCTTCGCGCACGACCTGTACACGAACGTGATCCGCAAGGAAGCGACCGACGAGAAGAGCGAACTGCGGGCCGCCCGGCTCTCGGCGATCGTGATCGGCGGGATCGCGATCGGGCTGAGCCTGTCCGCGCAGAAGCTCAACGTCGCGTTCCTGGTCGCGCTCGCCTTCGCGGTGGCCGCCTCGGCCAATCTGCCCACGCTGCTGTACACGCTGTTCTGGCGGCGGTTCAACACCAACGGCACGGTCTGGGCGATCTACGGCGGGCTCGGCTCGGCGCTGCTGCTCGTGTTGTTCTCGCCGGTGGTCTCCGGGGGCAGGACGCCGCTGGTGACCGGGATCGACTTCCACTGGTTCCCGCTGGAGAACCCGGGCATCGTGTCGATCCCGATCGGCTTCCTGTGCGGCTGGATCGGCACGCTGCGCTCGGACGAGGAGGCGGACGCCGGCAAGTACGCCGAGATGGAAGTGCGTTCGTTGACCGGGGCGGGCGCCTACTGACGGTGCGTCAATAGACGGGCGCGCATGCTCGTCGGGAGGCCCTCGTCCTTGCCGCAACTCTCCGGCCGGGCGGGGGCCTCCCGACGTGCGTCCACCGCGACGGTCCAGGTGCGGCCGTCGAGGTGATCGACGCGCACGGTCCATCCGCCGTCGTCCTCCGCGCGCTCGTCGTAGACCGACAGCGCGTCGGCCCGGCGCTCGCCGCAGTCCGCGCGGACCGCGAGCTCGGCGGCCTGACCGGCCCGGGAGTAGGTGGCCCGACCCCGGCAGTGATCCGGCACCATCTCGCCGCGCCGGGCGGCGGCGACCACGGCGCGGGCCGCGGTGGGGTCCAGGCGCCCGTACAGGTAGCCCTGGGGCAGCACGACGGCGGTCGGGGCGAACCGGTGCCCGCCCAGGTGCGTGACCTCCCAGGTGGCCTCGGGGAAGCTCGTGGCGAGCGCGGCGGCCAGCGGTCGGCCCGCGACCGCGCAGCACCGGTCCCGCTTGCCGTTCGTGCAGATCAGCAGGAGCGGTTCGGCGGCCGACTCGCCCACCGAGGGTTCGACCGGTCCGGCCAGCGCGGCCAGGTCGAGGGCGAGCAGATCGGCCGCGGCACGCACCCGCAACCGGCGCAGCCAGGTGCCACCGGGCTCGGTCCAGGCCAGGAAGGCGGTCCGGGGGCCGTCGGGGGCCCCGGCCTCGTCGTCGGCGCGGCGTCCCGGGGTGTTCGGGGTGCGCTCGCCCTCGTCGCTTCCGGCGCCCGGCTCCTCCGAGCGGCGGCTCGCTTCGTCCGGCCGACGGATCAGCGCGGCGCGGAAACCGGCCCGGCCGGCCCGCTCGTCCAACTCTTCGCCCACCCCGTCGTCGAGCCCGCGGCTGTCGGTCAGCGCCCTGGCGGCCCACGGCCCGGGGTGTTCCACGAGCAGCCAGCCGCGCGTGGTCGGAGCGGTGCCGGCCATCGGCTCGGCGAGTTCGTGCGAGAGAAAGACGCAGGTTTCCACGACTGTGCACCGTATAACTTTCGCCGGCCGGCCGGCCCGATCGGTCCCGCCCCGAGCGCCCCGATCCGGTGATCCCGGTACGGTTGTTGCACACGGTAACGATGGGAGGCGGCCATGCCCCAGGGACGGACCGACGGGAGTGCGGCGATAGCCGGCTTCACGTTGGACGACGCGGTGGCGCTCGCCAGGGCCGCGCACGACGGTCAATTGGACAAGGGTGGTCATCCGTACATCACGCACCCGCTGCGGGTGATGCGGCAGGTCGAGGGCGCGTATACGCAGATGGCGGCGGTCCTGCACGACGTGATCGAAGACACACCGGTGGGTGCGGACGACCTGCGTGCCGCCGGCGTGCCGGAGCGGGTGGTGGCGGCGGTGATCGCGCTGTCCAAGCTGCCCGGCGAACCGCTGGAGGTCAGCATCGCGCGCGCGGCGGCGGACCCGATCGCGCTCGTGGTCAAGCGGGCGGACATCGCGGACAACCGCTCCGAGGCCCGGCTGGGCCAGCTCGACGCGGCGACGCAGGTGCGGCTGCGCAGCAAGTACGCGCGCTCGATCGAGCTGCTGGAGGAGTTCGCGGCGCGCTGAGGCCCGGGCGGGTGTGCCCGGCGAGCGAACGAACGAGGGAGGCCCCCGCAGCGAGGGACGCTGCGGGGGCCTCGTCGATGGGTCGACTCAGACGGTGCCCGGCGGGCCGCCGACCGTGTCGACGTGCTTGGCCAGCGGCGTGCCGGAGCCGTCCCGGCGCGGGTCCGGGGCGGGCAGTTCGACCGGCCGGCCCTTGGCGTCCGAGGCTCGGGCCGGCGCCGGACCCGCCCAGGCCAGGCGCAGGGTGGTCTCGCCCTTGAGGAAGCGCTGGCAGCGCACGCCCCCGGTGGCCCGACCCTTGCGCGGGTATTCGGAGAACGGGGTGACCTTGCAGGTGCCGTGCTCCGAGCCGAACAGCGCGTCGCCGCTGTAGGCGGCGACGGTGACCACCGTCGCGTCCGCGCCCGGATCCACCGCGGTGAACGAGAGCACGGACTGCTCGGCGCCGAGCTTGATGCCGGCCATGCCACCGGCCGGGCGGCCCTGCGGCCGCACCATCGACGCCTGGAAACGCAACAACTGGGCGTCGTCGGTGATGAAGACCAGGTCTTCCTCGCCGGTGCGCAACTCGACCGCGCCGACGATCACGTCGCCCTCGCGCAGCGTGATCACCTCCAGGTCGTCCTTGTTCGCCGGATAGTCCGGCACGACCCGCTTGACCACCCCCTGCGCCGTGCCGAGCGCGAGCCCGGGGGAGTCGGCGGCCAGGGTGGTCAGGCACACCAGTCGTTCCTGCGCCTCCAACGAGACGAACTCGGAAAGCGGTGCGCCGCCGGCCAGGTTCGGCGCGGTCGCGGTCTCCGGCAACGAGGGCAGGTCGACCACGTTGATCCGGAGCAGCCGACCGGTGCTGGTGACCGCGCCGACCTCGCCGCGCACGGTGGCGGCGACCGAGGACACCACCAGGTCATGGTTGGCTCGGCCCCCCTCGGGCGGCAGCGGACCGCCGGTCGAGGTGCGGGCGAGCAGGCCGGTCGAGGACAGCAGCACCGTGCACGGGGCGTCGGTGACCTGGAGCGGGACCGCCGCGGCGGGCACGTCGGCCGACTCCAGCAGGACGGTGCGGCGCGGCGTGCCGTACTTCTTGGACACCGCGGCCAGTTCCTCGGAGACCACCTTCCGGAGCAGCTTGTCGTCCTCCAGGATCGTGGTCAGCTCGGCGATCTCGGCGCGCAGCCGCTCCTGCTCGGCCTCCAGTTCGATCCGGTCGAACCGGGTGAGCCGGCGCAGCGGGGTGTCCAGGATGTAGGACGCCTGGATGTCGGACAGCGAGAACGTCTCCATCAGACGTTCCTTGGCCTGCGCCGAGTTGTCGCTGGAGCGGATCAGCTCGATCACGCGGTCGATGTCGATCAGCGCGACGAGCAGGCCGTCCACCAGGTGCAGCCGCTCCTGGCGCTTGCGGCGACGGAACTCGCTGCGCCGGCGGACCACCTCGAAGCGGTGGTCCACGTAGACCTGGAGCAGTTCCTTCAGGCCCAGCGTGAGCGGCTGGCCGTCGACGAGCGCGACGTTGTTGATGCCGAAGGTCTCCTCCATCGGCGTCAGCTTGTAGAGCTGCTGGAGGATCGCCTCGGGGTTGAAGCCGTTCTTGATCTCGATGACCAGGCGCAGGCCGTGCGAGCGGTCGGTGAGGTCCTTGAGGTCCGCGATGCCCTGGACCTTCTTGGACTGCACCAGCTCCTTGATCTTGGCGATCACCCGCTCGGGGCCGACGTTGTAGGGCAGTTCGGTGACCACGATGCCCTTGCGGCGCGCGGTGACCGACTCGACCGACGCGGTCGCGCGGATCTTGAAGGTGCCGCGGCCCTTCTCGTACGCGTCCCGGACGCCGCCCAGGCCGACGACCCGACCGCCGGTGGGCAGGTCGGGGCCGGGCACGTGGCGCATCAGGTCTTCGAGCGTGGCGCCGGGGTGTCGGATCAGGTGGCGCGCGGCGGCGACCACCTCGACCAGGTTGTGCGGCGGCATATTGGTCGCCATGCCGACCGCGATCCCGGACGCCCCGTTGACGAGCAGGTTCGGGAACGCGGCGGGCAGGACGCCCGGTTCCTGTTCCTGGCCGTCGTAGTTGGGGCCGAAATCGACGACGTCCTCGTCGATCGAGTCGACCATGAGCATCGCGGCCGAGGACAACCGGGATTCGGTGTATCGCATCGCGGCGGGCGGGTCGTCGCCGCCGAGGGAGCCGAAGTTCCCGTGGCCGTCGATCAGCGGCAGGCGCATCGAGAACGGCTGCGCCATCCGCACCAGGGTGTCGTAGATGGGGCCGTCACCGTGCGGGTGCAGCTTGCCCATCACCTCGCCCACGACGCGGGCGCACTTGACGTATCCCCGGTCCGGGCGCAGGCCCATCTCGGCGGCTTGGTACAGGATGCGGCGATGCACGGGCTTGAGTCCGTCGCGGGCGTCCGGCAGTGCCCGTGAGTAGATCACCGAGTAGGCGTACTCCAGGAAGGAGCCCTGCATCTCGTCGACGACATCGATGTCGAGGATGCGTTCCTCGAAGTCGTCCGGTGGCTGCGGACCGGAAGTTTTCGTACTACGGCGGGCCATGCGCGGCGTTGCTCCTTTGCTTCTTCGGGCCGGCGCCGGGCCGTGTCTCCCGTGTCCGCCCGAGGGCGGCGCGGCCGGGGACGGCCCGCACGGCGTGCCCATTGTGACCCGCCGGTGCGACATGTGAGTGCATCGACCCGGGTGACAGCGTGCTTGAGGGCCGTGCGAGGAGGGAAGGACAGCCCTTTGGCCCACGGTTGTGCCGCAGTCCCCGGCCGCCGTCCGAGCAGGGAAAAGGAAGGGTTTTCGCGATGGACGACAAGCAGATTCGCGAACGCATCACCGACATGGTCGAGCAGGAGCGTGCCCTGCGGGAGCAACTTGCGCAAGGTGGCATCTCGGGCGGCGAGGAGCATCGTCGGTTGGCCGACGTGGAGGCCGAACTCGACCGGTGTTGGGACCTGTTGAGGCAGCGTCAGGCGTTGCGCGACGCGGGTGCGGACCCGGCGAGCGCGGCCGCGCGGCCGGCGCGCGAGGTCGAGGGTTACCAGCAGTAGGGCGCGCCGCGGGCGCGCTTCGCCCACCGCGAACACCCCCGCGCGCGGGAGTCGATCGGGCACCGCGCGTCGTTAGGGTGAGGGTGGCCGCCGTCGCGGCGGTCACCCTCCAGGAGAGGACGGATGGGCTTATGGCAGGACCGGCGACTGCATCGTTGGGGTTCACCGCGACCACGCACACCCTCGGCAACGGGCTCCGCGTGGTGCTCTCGGAGGACCACGTCGACCCCGTGGCCGCCGTCTGCCTCTGGTACGACGTGGGCTCACGGCACGAACGGCCCGGGCGGACCGGGCTCGCGCACCTCTTCGAGCACCTGATGTTCCAGGGTTCGGCCAACGTGCACGGCAACGAGCACTTCGAGTTCGTGCAGTCGGCGGGTGGTTCGCTCAACGGCACCACCAGTTTCGAGCGCACCAACTACTTCGAGACGATGCCCGCGCACCAGCTCGAACTCGCGCTGTGGCTGGAGGCGGACCGGATGGGCGGGCTGCTCCAGGCGCTGACCGAGGAGAGCCTGGAGAACCAGCGCGACGTGGTCAAGAACGAGCGCCGCCAGCGTTACGACAACGTGCCCTACGGCACCGCGTGGGAGCGCCTGGTGGCGATGGCCTACCCCGAGGGCCACCCGTACCACCACATGCCGATCGGCTCGATGGCCGACCTGGACGCCACCTCGCTCGCCGACTGTCAGGCGTTCTTCCGCACGTACTACGCGCCGAACAACGCGGTGCTGGCCATCGTCGGCGACGTGGACCCCGAGCAGACCCTGGCCTGGGTGGAGAAGTACTTCGGCACGATCCCCGCGCACGACGGCAAGCCGGTGCCCGCGGACGGCGCGCTGCCGCCGGTCCTGGGTGCCGAGCTGCGCGAGAGCGTGCGCGAGAAGGTGCCCTCGCCGGCGCTGATGGCCGCCTACCGGATGCCGGCCGACGGCACGCGGGCGGCGGACGCCGCGGAGATCGCGCTGACCATCCTGGGCGAGGGGGAGAGCTCGCGGCTGAACACCCGCCTGGTGCGGCACGACGAACTCGCGCTCTACGCGGGGGTGGGCCTGATGCGCCAGGCCGGCACCGCGTCGGTGGGCATGCTGGACGTGAAGGCGTCCGGTTCGGGCGCGGTGGCGGCGATCGACACGGCGTTGGCCGAGGAGTTCGCCCGGTTCGCCGCCGAGGGGCCGACGCCGGCCGAACTCGAGCGTGCGCAGGCCCAGTTGGAGCGCGCCTACCTGGACACGATGGCGACGGTGGGCAGCCGGGCCGACGAACTGTGCCGCTACGCGACGCTGTTCGGGGACGCGAACCTGGCGTTCACCGCGCTGGAGCGGCTGCTGGACATCACCGCCGAGGAGGTGCGGGCGGTCGCCGCCGAACGCCTGGTACCGGAGAATCGCGCGGTGCTGGTGTACGAACCGACGGACGACGCGGACGAGAACGAGGAGCAGGTCGCGTGACCCAGACCGGCGAGATGGTGTTCCACCCGCGCCCCGGCGCGGGTCCGGCCCGTGAGTGGACCTTCCCCGAGCCCCGGCGGTCGGTGCTCGGCAACGGCCTCACGGTGTTGCGCGTGGACCGGCCCGGCCAGAAGGTGGTGGCCGTCGAGTTGGTGCTCGACTCGCCGCTGGCCGCCGAGCCGGCCGAATGCGAGGGCGTGGCGACGATCATGGCGCGCGCGTTCACCGAGGGCACCGACAGGATGGGCGCGGAGGAGTTCGCGGCCGAGTTGGAGCGCTGCGGCGCGACGATCGACAGCGACGCCGATCACCCGGGCGTGCGGGTCGCGCTCGATGTGCCGGCCTCGCGCCTGGAACGCGCCCTCGGGTTGCTCGCGGACGCGGTGCGGGCACCGGCCTTCCCGGCGGAGGAGGTGGACCGGCTGGTGCGCCAGCGGCTGGACGAGATTGTGCACGAGTTGGCCAGCCCGCCGCGCCGCGCCGCGCTCGCGCTCAGCAGCACGCTGTTCGACGCCTCGATGCGGTTGTCCCGGCCGCGGGCCGGTTCCGCGACGAGCGTCGCGCGGGTGGACCGCGCGGCCGTGTGGGACTTCTTCACCGCGCACGTGCGCCCGCAGACGGCCACCCTGGTCGTGGTCGGCGACTTCGCCGGCGTGGACGTCACCGACGTGCTGGAGCGCACGATCGGCACCTGGAGCGCACAGGCCGCCGAGCCCTCGCGGCCCGTGCCCGTGCTCGCCGACGACCACGCCCGGGTGCTGATCGTGCACCGACCGGACAGCGTGCAGACCCAGTTGCTGGTCGGACGGATCGGGCCGGGCCGCGAGCACGCCTCGTGGCCGGCCCTGACCATCGGCACGTACTGCCTGGGCGGCACGCTCACCTCGCGGCTGGACCGGGTGTTGCGGGAGGAGAAGGGCTACACCTACGGCGTGCGCGCGGCGAACCAGTCGCTGCAGGTGGGCTCGCTGCTGGCGATCCAGGGTTCGGTGGAGACCGACGTCACGGGGCCGGCCGTCGCGGACATGGTCACCGTGCTGCGCACGCTGGCCGCCGAGGGCCTGGTGGACGGCGAGCGGGACGCGGCGGTGCAGAGCATCGTGGGGGTGGCGCCGCTCAAGTACGTGACACCGCGCGCGGTGTGCGACTCGCTGGCCGACATGGCCGCCGAGCGGCAGCCGGACGACTACCTGCCGCAGCTCTACCTGCGGCTGGCCGAGGTCGCCACCAAGGACGCCGCCGAGGCGGTGTCCGCCGGATTCGATCCCGAGCACCTCGTGGTGGTCCTGGTGGGCGACGCGGACAAGATTCGCGAACCGCTCGAAGCGCTCGAACTCGGACCGGTCACGGTCGTCGAATAGTCGCGAACCGGCGGTGGGCGGACGGCAACGGCCGGCCCACCGCCAACCGCGGTTTCCCCGGACACTTACGGTAGACCCATGACTCAGCCGTTGCCGGGCGCCGGGCCCGGAGAGACGACAGCCATCCCGCCGGTCGACAGACCCGACAAAAGCGAACCCGACGTGCCCCTGGGCGTCGGACTGACCGCCGCGGATGTCGCGGAGCGGGTCGCACGAGGAGACGTCAACGACGTTCCCGTGCGTTCCAGCCGCTCGACGGCCGAGATCGTCAAGGCGAACGTCTTCACCCGGTTCAACGCCGTCATCGGCGTGTTGTGGCTGATCATCCTGTCCGTCGGGTCGGTCAAGGACGGCCTGTTCGGCTTCGTGATCATCGCCAACACCGGGATCGGCATCATCCAGGAGATGCGCGCCAAGCGCACCCTGGACCGGCTCGCGGTGATCGGCGAGTCCAAGCCGGTGGTGCGCCGGGACGGGCAGGCCGTGGCGCTGTCCCCCTCGGACCTGGTGCTGGACGACGTGATCGAACTGGGCGCGGGCGACAAGGCCGCCGTGGACGGCGTGGTCGTCGAGGCGGACAACCTGGAGATCGACGAGTCGCTGCTCACCGGCGAGGCCGACCCGGTGATCAAGCGTCCGGGCGATCCGGTGATGTCCGGCAGCTTCGTGGTGGCCGGCAACGGCGCGTTCACCGCGACCCGGGTCGGGCGCGAGGCGTATGCCGCGCAGCTCATGGAGGAGGCCAGCAAGTTCACCCTGGTCGCCTCCGAACTGCGCAACGGCATCAGCACGATCCTCAAGTACGTCACCTGGATCCTCTTCCCGGCCTCGGTCGCGCTGATCGTCAGCCAGTACCGGCTGGAGGACACCACCTGGCGCGAGGCGGTCACCCGGATGATCGCGGGCATCGTGCCGATGGTCCCCGAGGGCCTGGTGCTGCTCACCTCGCTGGCCTTCGCGGTCGGCGTGGTGCGGCTGGGTCGCAAGCAGTGCCTGGTCCAGGAACTGCCCGCGATCGAGGGCCTGGCCCGGGTCGACGTGGTCTGCCTGGACAAGACCGGCACGCTCACCGAGGGCGGCATGAACGTCGCCGAGGTCCGCGAACTGGCCGAGGGCCTGCCGGTGCGCGCCGCGCTCGGCGCGCTCGGCACCACCGAACCCCGGCCGAACGCGAGTCTGGCCGCGATCATCGACGAGTGCCCGGCGCAGGCCGGCTGGACGTCGGTGGAGAGCGTGCCGTTCTCCTCCGCCCGCAAGTACAGCGGCGCGACCTTCGAGGCGTCCGGCGCCCGGGCCACCTGGCTGATCGGCGCCCCCGAGGTGCTGGTGACCACGCACGCGCACGGCGACCTGCTCGCCGACGCCGAACGGCTGGGCGCCCAGGGCCTGCGGGTGTTGTTGCTGGTGCGCACCGACGCCTCGCTCGCCGACACCGTCGACGCGCTCGTCGGCGGCCCGGACGGCGCCGACGTCACGCCCGCCGCGCTGGTGGTGCTGGAGCAGCGACTTCGGCACGACGCGGGAGCGACGCTGGAGTACTTCGCCGACCAGGGCGTGGCGGCCAAGGTGATCTCCGGCGACAACGCGATCTCGGTCGGCGCGGTGGCCGCCAAGCTCGGCATCAAGGGCGCCGACCACCCGGTGGACGCCCGTACGCTGCCCACCGACCAGGACGAGCTCGCGGACGTGTTGGAGGCCAACACCGTCTTCGGCCGGGTCACCCCGCAGCAGAAGCGGGACATGGTCGCCGCCCTTCAGTCGCGCGGCCACAACGTCGCGATGACCGGCGACGGCGTCAACGACGTGCTCGCGCTCAAGGACGCCGACATCGGCGTGTCGATGGGTTCGGGCAGCGAGGCCACCAAGGGCGTCGCGCAGATCGTGCTCCTGGACAACAGCTTCGCCACGCTGCCCTCGGTGGTCGGCGAGGGTCGCCGGGTGATCGGCAACATCGAGCGGGTCTCCAACCTGTTCCTGACCAAGACCGCCTACTCGGTGCTCCTGGCCATCCTGGTCGTGATCGCCAACGTGCCCTACCCGTTCCTGCCCCGGCACCTGACGCTGCTGGCCTGGTTCACCATCGGCACGCCGGCGTTCTTCCTGGCGCTGGCACCGAACAAGGAACGGGCCCGGCCCGGCTTCGTCAAGCGGGTGCTGCGCTACTCGGGCCCCTCCGGCGTGATCGCCGGCACGGCGACCTTCACCGCGTACCTGCTGGCCCGTTCGCACTACGGCGCGACGGACGCCACGCGTACGGCCGAGACGTCGATCGCGACGCTCACGCTGTTCCTGGTCGGCCTTTGGGTGCTGGCGATCATCGCCCGCCCGTACACCTGGTGGCGGGTGGCGCTGGTGCTGGTGATGGGCGCCGGGTTCGCCACGGTGCTCACGGTGCCGTGGCTCCAGGACTTCTTCGAGCTCAAGCTGGTCGGTACCCGGATGCCGTGGACCGCGGTCGGCCTCGCGGTCGCCGCGGGGCTCCTGCTGGAGGTCGTCGCCTACTGGAACAAGCGACGCCTGGCGAGCGAGGTCGCGGGCTAGTTCGAGGCCGGCCCGCCCCGGCGGGTGTCGGTGCGGTGGCGGGTGGGTCGGGTCGGCGATGGTCGCGCCCGGCCCACCCGTTGCGTTCGCGGTGCCCGCCGAGCCGCGAGACGCGCCGAACCTAGCGGCCGCCCTGCCGCCGCTCCGCGAGGGCCAGGCTCACGCCGACCAGCGCGGAGCCACCGGCCAGGGCCGCGATGAAGGCCCGCCGGCCGCGGGGCAGTCGCCGGCGGTGCCCGTAGGTGATGAGCGTGTCGCCGAGGTCGGCCGCCGAGGCGGCCAGTGCCCAGGCCCGGATCGGCTCACCGCGCACCGCCGCGAACATCGCGCCCGCGCCCAGCGCGAGGTCGCGTCCGCCGAGCGCGCGGGCGAACACGAGGGCCCCGGTGCGGTCCGCGTCGTCGCCGATCCACGGCCGGGCCACCCGCGGCGGATCGAGCAGCGCGACCACGCCCAGCGCGACGCGGGCACCACCCCAGCCGAAGGTCGCCTTGCGGATGAGGCCCTCGGAATCACGCAGCGTGCTGGTCACAACCGCCACGGTATCGCCACCCGCCACTCCAGCGGCCGGCGATTTCGTGCATTAGCCTCGCTCTGCCGCACACACGCATCGGCAACACCGCGGGATCGGCGCCATCGTGACGAACGGTCACGCATCCAGGGGGGTGGCGGCGGCCGATCGCGCCACGGGGATGGAGAATCACGTTGTATCTGCGCAAGCCTGCCCTTTCGGGACTGTTGATCGCCGCTTCCGTCATCGCGCTCTCCAGCGGATGCGGCCTGGTCGACAAGGCCAAGGGCGACGACGACAAGAAGAAGGACTCCGCCACGACCGCGCCTCAGGCGGGCGGCGGATCGACCGGCGGTGCGAGCGGCGGCGCGACCGGCGCGCCGGCCACGACGCCCGGCGGGGGCAAGGGCAACACACCCGCGACGGCCCCGGCCACGGGCAAGCCCGGTGGCACGGTCGACCTCGACCCCAAGGCGTTTTGCAATCTGCTCACGCCCGCCGAACTCAAGGGCGTGCTGGGCACCGAGGTCACCCGCACCAAGAACGACGACACGCTGCGCACCTGCCGCTACTACGGACCCGGTGACGCGGGGCTGGTGACCATCCAGTACTTCATGCGCAGCAGCAAGCTCGCCGACACCCCGGAGAGTGTCGTGGCCAACAACACCGTGGCCAAGTACGGCAAGCCGATCACCGACCTCGGCCCGATCCCCACCCTGTACGTGCCGGGCACCGGCAGCTACCCGGCGCCCAGTGTGCCCGAGGTCTACTTCGCCAAGGCGCACGGCGACCTGATCGTCGACATGCACGTGAGCCTGGCACCCGCCGCGAAGGACCTGCCGCGTGCACAGCACATCGCGATCGCCAAGCTGATCGCCGACAAGATCTGATCCGCCGTCCGGGGCCGAGTCGATCCCGCTCGGCCCCGGCTCGCGGTCAGTTGCCCTTGAGCTCCGGGAAGTCCTCCTCGAACCACTCCAGCTCGCCCCGTCCGGCCTGATCGCCGTCGTGCAACTCGCGCTCTCGACCCCGTAGTTCCACTCGGCGGATCTTGCCCGAGATGGTCTTGGGCAACTCCGCGAACTCGATCCGGCGGACCCGCTTGTACGGCGAGAGCACGGCACGGGCGTGCCGCAGGACGGACAGCGCGGTCTCGCGGGTCGGCTCGTGCCCGGGCGCGAGCACCACGTACGCCTTCGGCACGGCCAGCCGGACCGGGTCCGGCGAGGGCACCACCGCGGCCTCGGCCACCGCTTCGTGCTCGATCAGCACGCTCTCCAGCTCGAACGGCGAGATGCGGTAGTCGGACGCCTTGAACACGTCGTCGGAGCGGCCCACATAGGTGATGTAGCCGTCCGCGTCCCGAGTGCCGACATCGCCCGTGTGGTAGAAGCCGTGACGCATCGACTCGGCCGTGCGCTCCGGGTCGTCGAGATAGCCGGTCATCAGGCCCAGCGGGCGGGCGGCGAGTTCGAGGCAGATCTCACCCTCGGCATCGGTCCCGGTGACCACCTCGCCGGAGATCGGGTCGACCAGGGCCACCGTGTAGCCGGGCAGCGGTCGGCCCATCGAGCCCGGCCGGACCTCCTGCCCGGGCGCGTTGCCGATCTGCGCGGTGGTCTCGGTCTGCCCGAAGCCGTCCCGGATGGTCAACCCCCAGGCGGTCCGCACCTGTTCGATGACCTCCGGGTTGAGCGGCTCGCCCGCGCCGATCACCTCGCGCAGCGCGGTGCGCCACGCGCCCAGGTCCTCCTGGACCAGCATCCGCCACACGGTCGGCGGCGCACAGAACGAGGTCGCCCCACAGCGCACCATGGTGTCCAGCAACGGACGCGCGGCGAACCGCTCCTGACGCACGATCAAGATCGTGGCCCCGGCGTTCCACGGGGCGAAGAAGTTGCTCCAGGCGTGCTTGGCCCAGCCGGGCGAGGAGATGTTCAGGTGCGTGTCGCCCGGACGCAGACCCAGCCAGTACATCGTGGACAGATGCCCGATCGGATAACTCGTCTGGGTGTGGCCCACCAGCTTGGGCTGCGCGGTGGTGCCGGAGGTGAAGTACAACAGCAGCGGGTCGGTCGCGGTGGTCGGGCCGTCCGGTACGAACACCGCGTCCGCTTCGTGGCCGTCGGACCCGTCGTGCGCGGCGGCGAACGAGAGCCAGCCCGGCGTCGGTTCGCCCACCGCGATCCGGGTCCAGGCACCCGGCACCTCGGCGAAGCCCGGGGTCACCGCCGACTCGGCGATCACGTGCGCGACATCGCCTCGGGTGACCCGGTCGGTCAGATCGGCCGGTGCGAGCATCGTGGTGGCCGGGATGATCACCGCGCCCAGTTTCATCGCGGCCAGCATCGCCTCCCACAACTCGACCCGATTGCCGAGCACGAGCAGCACCCGGTCGCCGCGCCGGACCCCCCGGGCGCGCAACCAACCGGCGACCCGGTCGGAGCGTCGGGCCAGTTCGTCGAAGGAGACCTTGGTGTCGGTGCCGTCCTCGGCCACGATCCACAACGCGGTGGTGTCGTTGCCGCGGGCGATCACGTCGAACCAGTCGAGCGCCCAGTTGAACTCGGTGGGATCGGGGCGCGGGAAGTCCCGGCACGCGGTGGGCTGGTCCTCGCGGTGTTCGAGCAGGAAGTCGCGCGCTGCGCGAAAAGCCTCGGTCGCACCCGTCGTCATCGCCGAATTCCTCCGTCTGTCGTGCGGTCGCCGTACCGCAGCATCGCGTCGTCGGTACCGGAACGCACCCTCGCACCACCCGTTCGGGGGGTCAACGATCGAGCCCGGAAGCCGGAGAAATCGGTGCGCGACGCACCCGCGGGTGGGATCCGCCGCCCGGGCCGCCGCGCCGCCGGTGGTCACGGCCCGGGAAGGGGGTCAGGCGATGGTCAGGGCCTGGGCGATGCGGGCGGCCAGAGCCGCGTTGTCGAGGATCAGGGCGATGTTGGCGGTCAGACTGGCGCCGGCGGTCTCGCGGTGGAAGTAGTCCAGCAGGAACGGGGTGACCTCCTTGCCGCGGATGCCCTTGTCGGTCAGCGCGGCCAACGCCCGATTCAGCACCCGGTCGTGCAGCTGCGGGTCCAACTGGTCGGCCCGCGGCACCGGGTTCGCCACCACCAGGGCGTTTCGTCCCAGTCCGAGCGCCTCGTGTGCCCGCACCACGTCGGCCACCTCGTCCGCGGTGTCCACCCGCCACTCCAGCCGATGGCCGGAGTCGACCAGGTAGAACCCCGGGAACGCGTGGGTGCCGAAACCGGTCACCGGGACGTTGAGCGACTCCAGCCGTTCCAGCGTCGCGCCCACGTCCAGGATCGACTTGACCCCCGAGCACACCACGACGAGCCCGCACCGGGTCAACGCCACCAGGTCGGCGGACTCGTCCCAACTCTCCCGCGCCTGGCGGTGCACCCCACCCAGGCCGCCGGTGGCGAACACCCGGATGCCCGCCTGGTGGGCCAGATGCGCGGTCGCCCCCACGGTGGTCGCGGCGTGCCCGCCGCGCGCGGCGACCAGGGCCAGATCGCGCATGCCGGCCTTGAGTACATCCGTGCATGTGGCGACGAATTCGAGCGTCTCGGCGTCCAGGCCGATCGAAGGGCGGCCGTGCACGATCGCGATCGTCGCCGGGACCGCGCCCGCGGCCCGGACCCGGCCCTCGATCTCGCGCGCGATCCGCAGGTTGTCCGGGCGGGGCAACCCGTGCGCGATGATCGTGCTCTCCAGGGCGACCACCGGTCGGCCCGCGGCGAGTGCGTCCGCGACCTCCGGAAGGATTCGCAAGCCGTTCACCGGTAGGACGCTACCGGGCGCGAGCGGCAGCGGCACCGCATACGCACCGGGACGCGGCGGTTCGGCCTCGCCTCGGCGCTCGGATACTCCGATGATCATGGCAACCCGCCGTTCCGTCCCGACCGGCGATCAGCGCCGCGGCTGATACAGCACGGCGGCCCAGCCGTCCGGACCGGTCACCCGCACCCGCACCTCGTGCGGCCCCTCGACCGACTCACCCACGGTGAATCCGCCCTCGCGCAGCGGCACCAGGGCCGCGTCGAGGTCGGCGACCTTGACCATGACCGACGCCGAGTCGCCCTCGCGGTCGGTGCCGGCCAGCGCCAGTCGGCCGCCGTTCACGTCGAACTGCGCCCAGCGCTCACCGTCGACGAACGTCGGTTCCGCACCGAGTACCGCGGTCATGAACCGCACCGCCGCGGCCATGTCGGCGACGGGAAAAGCGGCGGACAGGCCCTGAGCGGACATGGGTTACCTCCTGAGGCGAGACCGGGCACGGTATCTGATGGTCTATCAGGTGCGGCGGACACCAACCGAGTCGGGGCGCCCGGAAGGCACCGGCGGCGCGCCGCAGGGGTTAGCCTCGCAAACGTGGAGCCCACCGACACCGCAGATCCGCCGGCGAAGCCCCCCGAGCACTGGGAGGCCGACGTCGTCCTGCGCGACGGCGCGACCGCCCATGTGCGCCCGGTCGGCCCGGATGACGCCGGCCGCCTCGTGGACTTCTACGCGCGCGTCTCGGCCGAGTCGAAGTACCTGCGCTTCTTCACGCCCTACCCCCGACTGTCCGACCGCGACGTCCGACACTTCACCACCCACGACTGGGTGGACCGGGTGGGTCTGGGACTGTTCGTCGGCGACGAGATGGTCGCCATCGTGCGCTACGACCGGATCGGTCCGGACGGGCGCGCGGTGCGCACCGGCCCGCAGGGCCGCTCCTCCACCGCCGAGGTGGCCTTCCTGGTCCAGGACGACCAACAGGGCCGCGGCGTCGCGTCGGTCCTGCTCGAACACATCGCCGCGGTCGCCCGCGAGCGCGGCATCCGCCGTTTCGTGGCCGACGTACTGCCCTCCAACCGCCGGATGGTCACGGTGTTCACCGAGGCCGGCTACACCCAACAGTCCGCGTTCGAGGACGGTGTGGTCCGGCTCACCCTGGAACTCGCGCCCACCGAGACCTCGCTGGGCGTGATGCTCGGGCGCGAGCACCGGGCCGAGGCGCGTTCGATCGCCCGCCTGCTCACCCCGCGCTCGGTCGCGGTGATCGGCGCCAGCCGACACGAGGGCACGGTCGGCAACACCCTGCTGGCCAACCTGCGCGCCGGCGAGTTCACCGGCGACCTGTACGCGGTCAACCCGAAGGCGGGCAGCGAGCCGATCGACGGCGTGCCGACCTACGCCTCGGTCCTGGACATCCCCGGGGACGTGGACCTGGCCCTGGTGGCGGTCCCGGCGGACGCGGTGCGCCAGGTGGTCGAACAGTGCGGGCGCAAGGGCGTACACGGCCTGGTCGTGGTCTCCTCCGGCTTCGCCGAGACCGGCCCCGAGGGTCGGGACCGCCAGCGGCGTCTGGTCCGCGCCGCCCGCCGGCGCGGCATGCGGGTGATCGGACCGAACTGCCTGGGCGTGCTCAACACCGACCCGGACCTGCTGGTCAACGCGAGCCTGTCGCCCCGGATGCCGCGCCGCGGCCGGGTGGGCATGTTCGCCCAGTCGGGCGCGCTGGGCATCGCCATCCTGGAGTCCACCGTGAGCCGGGGCATCGGCCTGTCCACGTTCGTGTCGGCGGGCAACCGCGCCGACGTCTCCGGCAACGACCTGTTGCAGTACTGGGAGGACGACCCGGCCACCGACGTCGTCCTGCTGCACCTGGAATCGATCGGCAACCCGCGCAAGTTCACCCGGCTCGCCCGACGCGTCTCCCGGGCCAAGCCGGTGGTCGCGGTCAAGTCCGGACGGCACACCCAGGGCGTCCCACTCGGGCACGTCACCCGCACCCTGACCCTGCCCGACTCGGCGGTCGACGCACTCTTTCGGCAGGCGGGCGTGATCCGCGTGCCCACCGTCGCCGAACTCTTCGACGTGGGCCAACTGCTCGCCTACCAACCACTACCCGCCGGCGACCGGATCGCGATCATCGGCAACTCCGACTCGCTGGGCCTGCTCACCCAGGACGCGTGCGCCAGCGCGGGCCTGAACCCGCGGCGCCCGGTCGACCTGACCACCTCCGCGACCGCCGACGACTTCCGCGACGCGCTCGCCGAAGCACTGGCCGACCCCGAGACGGACGCGGTGATCACGGTGTTCATCCCGCCGCTGACCACCTCCGGCGACGAGGTGGCGAGCACGATCGCGGAAATGGCCGGACAGGCGGCGGAGATCGGCAAACCGCTGCTGACCACCTACCTCGCCCACGAGGGCCTGCCCACCCAACTGCGCCGCCTGGACGCGGACGGGGTGCCCGCGCTCGGCTCGGTGCCCTCCTACCCGGCCCCGGAGAACGCGGTCCGCGCCCTCGCCGAGGTGGTGCGCTACGCCGCGTGGCGCCGCCGGCCCACCGGCTCGGTGCCCGAACACCCCGACGTACGCACCGACCAGGCCCGCGCGCTGGTCCGGGCCCGACTCGGCGCGGCGGACGCGGTGGGCCTGTCCCCGGCGGACGCCGCCGACCTGCTGGACTGCTACGGCGTCCGGCTGCTGCCCGCGGTGCGGGTGGACAGCGAGGACGCGGCGATCCGCGCGGCGACCGAACTGGGTTACCCGGTCGCGCTCAAGACGATCGCCGAACATCTGCGGCACCGGGTGGACGTGGACGGGGTGCGCCTGGACATCGGCGCGGAGGCCGGACTGCGCCGGGTGTTCCGGGAGATGACCGCCCGCCTGGGCGGCCCGGACCAGGCCCGACTGGTGGTGCAGTCGATGGCGCCGCACGGGATCGCGACCGACCTCGGGCTGACCTACGACGAATCGTTCGGCGCGGTGCTCACCTTCGGGCTGGCCGGGCCGGCCACCGAACTCCTGGGCGACGTGGCACACCGACTGGTGCCCGCCACCGACCAGGACGTGGCGGATCTGGTCCGCGAAGTCCGGGCGGCACCGATGTTGTTCGGCTACCGCGGCGCCCGGCCGGTGGACGTGTCGGCGCTGGAGGACGTCCTGCTGCGGCTGTCCCGGCTGGCCGACGACCTGCCGCAGGTGACGTCGGTCGCGCTGAACCCGGTGGTGGTGGCGGCCGAGGGCGCACACGTGCTGGGCGCGCAGATCCGCCTGTCCCGTCCGCCCGCCCGCACCGACCTGGGCCCCAGGTCACTGTCCCGACCGTAGCGGCGATCGCTCCGGGGGCGGACCCGCTCGCGCGGATCGACGCGAGAGCCGCACCCGTGGACATGTGGAACCGCCGCCGTACTCACATGCCACCCCGAGCTGTGGCACCTACGTACGACGGCGGCTCCAGGCCGGATCCGCTCCGCGGCATGCCCCTCCGCGCCTACCCTCCACATGGCTGCGCATTTCATGCCGTTCGACGCTCTCCGGACCGCGCCGCCCCGTGCCGGTCGTTTCCCCGAGTGTCCCCGGCGGTGAGGCGGTGTCACTCGTTCCCCCGCCCGGGGGCCCGAGTGCCGTGAGAGATCCACCGGCGCCACCGTGTCGACGGCGCGTCCCTGTTGCCCCGGTCGGGCCTCTCGAGAGATCAGTCAACCCCGCCGAGCCGCCCACCGGGAGGGCGCACGGAAGGCGCACGGTGGCGATCCGTAGAAGTGGTACCAACAGTGCGCATCCACCTCACCCGTTCGGGCCTGTCATTACGTCGACAAACCGTCACCATTGGGCAACGGCGTGTGCGCAACCCGACCTTCACCCGGGGCGGATGGCGCACGTGCGCCCTCGGAGGTGCCAGGATGGGGGGTATGGCTAAGACCACCACCTCGACCCAGGGGCTGCGCACGGCCATCGAGCGCAGCGGTTACTACCCGAGCCTCGTTGCCGACGCGGTCGAGTCCACGATCGGCACCGAGCCGGTCGACGCTTTCCTGGTGCACCAGGAGACCACGTTCGATTCCAATGAGGTCCGCCGCCACATCACCGTTCTGGTGCTCACGCCAGGCCGTTTTCTGGTCAGCCACACCGACGAACACGCGCCGGACGACACCTCGCCCACCCCTTACGCGACGACGTCCACCGAGACGGTGCGGATCGACCGACTGGAGTCGGTCGTGGTCAGTCGTGTCGTGGGCAACCCCGCCGAGTACGTTCCCGGGGCCCCGCCGCGCGAAGCCGTGCTCACCATCGGGTGGGGCGCGGTCGGCCGGATCGACCTCGAACCGGCCGGTTGTGCCGACCCGAACTGTGAGGTCGACCACGGCTACACCGGTTCGCTGACCGCCGACGACCTCTCGCTGCGGGTCAGCGAAGCCGCCGACGGTCCCGAAGCGGTCGAGCGCACCCTCACGTTCGCCCGCGCGCTGTCCGAGGCAGTGGCCGGCATCAACCAGTGAGCGCTTCCGTCTGGTTCGACGAACAACCCCCGGTCCCGTTGCCTCGCTACGGGACCGGGGCGTTGTCCGACCTGTTGCCCTCGATAGCCGCCTCCCTCGGCATGCCGGGGGAGGCGAACATCCTCGGCCTCGCGCCCGCCCGCGCGGCGTGCGTGTTCCTGATCGACGGCCTGGGCTGGGACCTGCTGCGGGCGCACCCGGTCGAGGCGCCGTATCTGCACTCGCTCCTGGGCACCTCGTTCGCGGGCAGCGGCCGGCCGCTGACGGCCGGCTTCCCGGCGACCACCGCGACCAGCCTCGCCTCCTTCGGCACCGGACTGACCCCCGGCGTGCACGGGTTGGTCGGCTACTCCGTGGCGGTGCCCGGCGAGAACCGGCTGATGAACCAACTGCGTTGGGTCGACGACATCCGGCCGCGGGACTGGCAGCCGTACCCGAGCGTGCTGGAGCGGGCCGCCGCCGCCGGCATCCGGGTCGCGCAGGTCAACGACGTCATCTTCGAACACACCCCGCTGACCAAGGCGGTGCTCGACGGCGGCCGTTACGTCGGCGCCGAATTCGGCGACCCCAGAGTCCGCGGGGTGCACCGTCAACTCGCCCACCCCGGCCCGGTGCTGGTGTACACCTACGCCAGCGAGCTCGATCGGTGCGGCCACGGCATGGGCGTCGACTCGCCCGAGTGGCGGGCCGAACTGCGCCGGATCGACGGTGTCGTCCGGGCGATGGCCCAGGGGCTGCCCGCCGACTCGGTCCTGTACGTGACCGCCGACCACGGCATGGTCGACGTGGCCCCCGAGCAGCGCGTCGACGTGGACACCGACCCCGGCCTGTCCGCCGGCGTCGCCCTCCTGGGCGGCGAGTCCCGGGCCCGGCACATCTATACGCGGCCGGGTGCCACCAGGGACGTGCACGCGATCTGGGACGACATGCTCGGCGACCAGATGTGGGTGCTCACCCGCGACGAGGCGATCGAGTCCGGCTGGTTCGGGCCGGTCGTCGAGGACCGGGTGCGCGCGCGGATCGGCGACATCGTCGCGGCGGCCTTCGGCGACATCGCGGTGGTGGCCTCCCGCCGCGAACCGGGCGAGTCGCGACTCACCGGCGTACACGGCTCGATGACCTCGGCCGAACAGTCGATCCCGCTTCTGGAGGTTCGCGCCTAGGGCGCGGCTTCAGGGCCCGCTCATGCCGAAGGGGACGGTCTCCGCACGGAGACCGTCCCCTTCGGCATGAACCGGAGCCGGCTCAGGCCTGGTTGCGCTTCTTGGACACCACGAGCGCAACGCCCGCGGCGGCGGCGAGCAGCAGGACGATCTTGAACAGCTTGCCCATGAAAATGGACCCCCTCGATGGTCGAACGAAGATGCGTCTCCCGACCGGGGAAGGCCGCGGGCGACGCGATCCGTGTGTACGTAGGCGCACGGGTACCCGCCGATCCCGGACCCCGTTTCCGGACGGGAGCCCGTCGAGCTCGACTCTACGTCACCTGTTTGGCTCAAGGGTGGAGTGGTTTCCGGTCGGAGTGGCGGGCCCGTTCGGGGTCTCGGTCGCGGATTCGGACCAGGCGGGCTATTGCGGATCATTCGGATTCGACGCCACCGCGATCACGTTGAACACCGCGCCCTGCGGATCCTGCACCGCGGCGACCCGACCGTACGGCGACTCCTCCGGACCGCGCAGCACCTTGCCGCCCAGCTCGTCCACCCGGTCCACCGTCTCGTCCGCGTCGCGCACCGCGAAGTACGTGGCCCAGTGCGGTGGCGGGCCGTTGCGTCCGCCCGCCACGCCGCCGCGCAACTCGCCGTCGACGTGGAACGTCGCGTAGTCGAAGTCGGCGTCGGACATGTCCTCGTAGGTGAAGCCGAACACCGCCGCGTAGAACTCCTTGGCCTGCGGGCCGTCCGGTGTGTACAGCTCGTTCCACACCACCGCGCCGGGCTCGTTGATCACCCCCGCGCCGTTGTGGTCGCCCGCCTGCCAGACGCCGAACACGCCACCCGTGCGGTCGGCGGCCACCGCCATCCGGCCGAACGTGCGCACGTCCATCGGCGGCACCAGCACGGTGCCGCCGGCCACGCGGACCCGCTCGATCACCGCGTCCGTGTCGTCCGCGGCGAGGTAGGTGGTCCAGGCGACGGGCCCCTCCTGTTCGGGCGGGCGACCCAGCAGGCCGGCGACCGGTCGCCCGCCGAGCGTGCAGGTCGTGTAGTGACCCACGTCGGCCGGCCCGATCTCCCCGGCCCAGCCGAACAAACCGCGATAAAAGGCCAGTCCGGCCGCGACATCGGGCACGCCCAGATCCACCCAGCACGGTACGCCGGTGGGATACCGCGAGGTCCACTCGCTCATCACTGCCTCCCGGGGCAGACGCCGACAATTGGGGACGATCCGAATCGATGCTGCCACCGGGGTCGGACATGTGCTCGTCGGTGGGCGCCGCACGAGGCAGGATGCCGGTATGAGTTCCCTGATCGAGGCGGCCGACCTGGCCGCCGCCCTCGACGGTTCGTCGCCACCGCTGGTGCTCGACGTCACCTGGCAGCTCGGCGGTCCGCCCGGCATCGACTCCTATCGGGTCGCCCACGTGCCGGGGGCCCGCTTCGTCGACCTCGCCACCGAGTTGTCCGGCCCGCACACGCCCACCGGTACCGGGGGCCGCCATCCGATGCCGGAACCGGGCGCGTTCGGCGCGGCCATGCGCCGACTGGGCATCGCCGCGGCGACCGACGTGGTCGTCTACGACGCGGGCCAGAGCGTCGCCGCGGCGCGGGCGTGGTGGCTGCTGCGCTACTTCGGCCACGATCGGGTGCGGGTGCTCGACGGCGGCTTCGCGGCTTGGACGGCGGAGCACCTGCCGGTCACCGACGTGGTGCCGGAGCCTGCCGAGCCCGGCACGTTCGTCCCGCGTCCGGGCGAGATGTCGCGGCTGGACGCGCAGGAGGCCGCGGCGTTCGTGGCCGCCGGCGGCGTGTTGCTCGACGCCCGCGCCGGTGAGCGCTTCCGCGGCGAGAGCGAGCCGATCGACGCGAAGGCGGGTCACATCCCCGGCGCGGTCAGCGCGCCCGCGACCGAGTACACGCACGCCGACGGCCGCTTTCGCGAACCCGCCGAGCTCAAGGAGTACTTCGCGGCCCGGGGCGCGGTGCCCGGGGCGCGGGTCGCCGCGTACTGCGGCTCCGGCGCGACCGCCGCGCACGAGGTGCTCGCGCTGTCCCTGGCCGGCATCCCGGCCGGCCTGTACGCGGGATCCTGGAGCGACTGGATCACCGACCCCCGGCGCCCGGTGGCCACCGGCGAGTAGCGGGCCCGGTGGGCCGCCGCACGAGCACGGAAAACGCGGGAGCCGAGGGTCCGTCGGACCCTCGGCTCCCGCGGTCTGCGTACGCGTCGATCACTCCCGGCGTTTGCGCCTGCTCCCGAACACGATCTCGTCCCAACTGGGCACCGTCGCCCGGCGGCCGGGACGCACGCCGTCGGCCTCGGCCTGCCGGTCGGTGCTGCCGACCAGCCGCTCGCGGTGCGGGCCGACCACGCCGCGTGGCACCAGGACGTTCTCGTAGGCGCTGCCCGCGCCCGCCGCCGCGGCGGGCGCCTGGGTCTCCTCTTCCTCGATCGGTTCGGCGCGCTCCGGGCGCTCCGCCCGCTCGACGCGTTCGATTCGCTCGGGGCGCTCGCCGCGTTCGATCCGTTCCGGGCGCTCCGCCCGCTCGGACCGCTCGATGCTGCCCACCCGCGGGCGTTCGGCCAGTGCGGTCACGTCGATGCGCATCGGACCGGGGGAGACCGACTGGGTCTGCGGTTCGCCGCGCAGCCCCGGGACCGCGTCCAGCAGGCTGGTGATCGCGTCGTCGTCGCTCTCGCGCGGGATGGTGGCCAGGCGCGGTCGAAACGGGAACGGGGTCTCGGACGCCGCCGGGTGCTCGCCGATCAGCGAACGAGCCTCGTCGTCGTTGGTGGTGACCAGTCGCCGGGGCGGGTCGAAGCTCCAACTCGCCGAGCGCATCTCGCCGTCGGCGCGGTAGAGCAGCAGGATCTCCCAGCTGCCGTCGTCGCGTCGCCACGAATCCCACTGCACCGACTCGGAGTCCGCGCCGCGCAGGTGCAGGCGTTCGGTGACGATCTCGCCGAGCAGCGGACCGGTGGTCTCGCCCTGCCGGCGGATGGGTGTCTTGCGGGCGCGCTCGGCCATGAAGGCGCGTTCGGCGAGCACCGGACCCTCGAAGCGCCGCACGCGGTCGACCGGGATGCCGGCGAGCTGTGCGACCTCCTCCGCGGTGGCACCGGCCCTTATCCGGGCCTGGATGTCACGCGGACGCAGTTGGCTCTCGACTTCGATCTCGATCTGGCCGAGCCTGGCGCGGTCGCCCCTGACGGCGGCACGAAGCCGTTCGTCGATGGGCAACATGTACTCGGTGCCGTCGGCAGCCTTCAGCACCAACCGTGTGCCGTCGTTGCTGACGGCCACGACACGCAGTTCGGGCATGGGGACCTCCCGGGTGGTGCCTGCCGACGTCACCTGCGTCGTTGCTCCCGCTACGAGTGTGACCTGCCCAGCCTTGACATGGCCACAACCTGACCGAGTTGTCCGGCGTGTCGGATTTATTACCTGACTGGCCGAATTGCCCTGGTTACACCATTTCGGGTAGATACCTGGGCGGCGCCCCACCCTGACCTCTGCGGTCGGTCGTCTCCCCCTTCGCGCACAGGTCTTTCCGGAACCTCGCGTGAACAGTACTCCATTCGGGGGCTCTACCGGGACACACCGCGCCGCATCGGCGCGTCCCGTTCGGACGAGTCGTTTTCGGCCGTCCGGGGTGATGTCGATCACAAGATTGGGCCGATCGGAACGATGTGGATGGGCCGTTCAGTCGTAACCAGGGTGAAGTCCTGTTTTTCATGATTAACCACCGTCCGAGTACGGACGGGCAAGGAAAGTGATGCCGGAAAGGACCGAAAATGAACGCCGCCGGATCGATGTCAACGCGGTGCAGGTCGTGGGCAGTGCCCTGGCCGCCATCTCCTCGGCGTTCCTGCTCTCCACGCTCGGTGTCGCCGGGACGGTGATCGGCGCCGCGCTCGCGAGCGTGGTCGCGACCGTCGGGAGCGCGGTCTACGTACACCTGTTCCGGCGCACCGGCGAGCAACTGCGCGACGTGCGGGCGACGCTGAGCCCGCCGCACGAGGGCGGGCCGAGCCCGGACCCCGGCGCGGTACCGGATCGACCGGTCGGTGTGGCGGACCGGCGGCCGGCGACCGACGAGACGATGTTGCTGCCGGTCGGCGGCTACGAGTGGGTCGGCCCGGGCGCGGACGCGCCGGGCGGCGCCTCCCGGGCCGACGACGCCGAGCACGCGGCACCGTCCGAGGGCCCCGGCGAGCGACGGGTGTGGCTCGCGCGGTCGTTGGTGGGGGCCGTGCTCGTGTTCGTCGTGGCGATGGGTGTCGTCACGCTCGCCGAGACCGCGATCGGCCGCTCGTTCGCGAGCCTGTTCGGCCACGGCGACGCGGGCGGCTCGACCATCTCGCGCATCGTCGAGGACCGACCCGCCCGGCACGACCCGCCCGAGCAGCCGGCCGGTTCGACCCCGAACCCGACCGGCACCGGCACGTCGGCGCCCACCCGAAGCCCGGGGACCGACGACAAGGGCACGTCGGGCGTGCCCGGCGGCGACGGCGCGACCTCGGTGCCCTCGACCACCCCGACCACGCGCCCGAGCGACACCCCCTCGTCCGATCCGACCGGTTCCCGGCCGCCGGCCACCGCCCCGCCCGCGACCACGCCCTCGGGCGGCTCGGGCGGCGGCGCGGCCGACGGCGGAGCGGCGGCGGGCAACGACGCCGGCGGCACCGACCAGGGCCCGGCGAACAACGAACGGAAGTCGAACGCGGGCTCGGGATCGGAACGCGGCTAGACGAGCGGACCCGCCCCGGCGGCCTCGGCTCAGTCGCCCAGCACCCGACGCAGGTAGTCGTTGCCGAAGCGGCGCTCCGGATCCACCCGGTTCCGGAGCGCCGTGAAATCGGCGAACCTCGGGTAGAGCTTCGCGAAGTAGTCCGCGTCGCGGGTGTGCATCTTGCCCCAGTGCGGGCGCCCACCGTGCCCGACCATGATCTTCTCCACCTCGGTGAAGTACCGCTCGTGCGGCGTGCCCTTGTACATGTGCACCGCGATGTAGGCGGTGTCGCGGCCGTACGCCGTGGACATCCACAGATCGTCCGCCGGGGCCACCCGCACCTCCACCGGGAAGCTGATCGGCAGATTCGCGGCCTCCACGAACGCGCGCACCTCGGCCAGCGCCGCCGTCGCCGCCTCGCGCGGCAGGGCGTATTCCATCTCGATGAAGCGCACCCGGCGCGGGCTGGTGAACACCTTGTGCGAGGTGTCCGAGTAGGTCCGCGCCGACAACGCGCGGCTGGACAGTCGTGCGATCGAGGGCACCGTTTTCGGCGCGCGCTGCCCCACCCGGCAGGCGAGCGAGAACACCCCGTTGGACAACAATTCGTCGTCCAGCAGAAAACGCGCCTTCGAAAGCGGCTTCGCCGGTCCCTCGATCCGGTTGTTCCGCTTCACGTTGCAGTTGTCGGTGTGCGGAAACCAATAGAACTCGAAATGCTCGTTGTCGGCGCACAGCGCGTCGAAGTCGGCCAGCACCGCGTCGAACTTCATCGGTTCCTCGCGCGCCTCCAACAGGAAGCTCGGCTCCACCGCGAACGTCAGTGCGGTCACGATGCCCAGCGAGCCCAGACCCACCCGGGCGCCCGCGAACAGTTCCGCGTTCTCGGTCGGCGAGCAGGTGGTGATCTCGCCGTCCGCCAGCACGATCTCCATGCCCAGGATCTGCGCCGCCAGCGAGCCGGACGCCCGCCCGGTGCCGTGCGTGCCGGTCGAGGTGGCGCCGGCCAGGCTCTGCACCGCGATGTCGCCCATGTTGGCCAGCGCCAGGCCGTAGCCGGCGAGCAGCGTGTTGAAGTCGCTCAGGCGCATCCCGGACCCGACCGTGATCGTGCCCGCCGCGCGGTCGAGCGCGTGCACCTCGGTCAGCCCCTCCGGCCGGATCTGCACCCCGTCGGTGACCGCGACCGACGTGAACGAGTGCCCCGCGCCGACGGCCTTGACCGCGAGACCCTGCCCGGCGGCCCGGCGCACGATGGCCGAGATCTCCTCGGCCGATCTCGGAGTGAGCACCGAGTGCGGCCGCGCGGACTGGTTCCCGCACCAGTTCCGCCAGGTGGGGGGCGTCTTGGAGACGGCGGGGGTGGCGCTGCTCAACGGGTTCCTCCTGGGGTCGCCGTGGGATCAGCCGGACATTACTCGCCGGTCATCGGACCGGGAAGGGGTCGCGCACGGTTGCGCCGCAACTCACGCCCGCGTGGGTGGGGTGTACGGGCCGGCGGGGGCGGCGATGCGAGGATCACAGACATGCACGCGACCCAGGCCCCCGACCCCAGTCCGTTCGACGCGCTCCTGGTGCTCTCCTTCGGTGGCCCGGACGCCCCCGACGAGGTGCTCCCGTTCCTGGAGAACGTGACCGCGGGGCGCGGGGTCCCCCGCGAACGCCTCGAGGAGGCGGCCGGCCACTACGCGCACTTCGGCGGCGCCAGTCCGATCAACGCGCAAAATCGCGCCCTGATCGCGGCGGTCGAGGCCGATCTCGCCGCGCACGACGTGCGGTTGCCGGTCTACTGGGGCAACCGCAACTGGCGCCCGTATCTGGCGGACACCGTGCGGCGGATGGCCGACGACGGGATCCGCCGCGCCGCGGTCCTGGTGACCAGCGCCTACGCGTCCTACTCGGGCTGCGCGCAGTATCACGAGAACCTGATCGAGGCCCGAGCCGAAGTCGGTGATCGGGCCCCGACGTTCGACAAGCTGCGGCACTTCTTCAACCACCCCGGCTTCGTCGAGCCGCTCGTGGACCACGTACTGACCGCGCTGGCCGAACTGCCCGAGCCGGTACGGGCCGGCGCCCGGCTGGTGATGGTCACCCACTCGATCCCCACGGTCACCGCGCGCACCGCGGGCCCGGCCGGCGGCGGCTACGTCGCCCAACACCGGGAGACCGCGCGCCTGGTCGCCGAGGGCGTCGCCCGGGTGCTCGGCCGCGAGCACGACTGGGATCTGGTGTACTCCAGCCGCAGCGGCCCGCCGCAGGTGCCGTGGTTGGAGCCCGACGTCAACGACCACCTGGTGCGCCTGCGCGGCGAAGAGGAGGTGCCGGCGGTGGTGCTGGTGCCGATCGGGTTCCTGTCCGACCACATGGAGGTGGTCTACGACCTGGACGTGGAGGCCGCCGCGACCGCCGCGCGGATCGGGCTGCCGGTGAGTCGGGCCGCGACCACGGGCGCCGACCCCAGATTCGCGGGCGCGGTGCGCGAGTTGTTGCTGGAGCGCGCCGCCGCGGTGCGCGGCCGAGCGCCCGCCCGCTGCGCGCTCGGTGCGCTGGGCGCCGCACACGACGTGTGTCCGGTGGGTTGTTGCCCCGACCCGCGGGCGCTGCGCGCGGACCCGCAGGCCGCCGCCCGGGCGCCACGCGGGGCGGCGCTGCACGGGTAGCCGGCGCGCTCGCCGGCGGCGCCGGGCACCCGGTGCCGCCGGCAGGATGGGCGCATGACGATCGACACCGCGGAACTCCTGGCCATCGCTCGCGACGCGGCCCGGCACACCGGCGGCTTCCTGTTGCACGAGCGTCCCGCCGACCTCGGCGTCGCGGCGACCAAGAGCAGCCCCACCGACGTGGTCACCGAGATGGACACGGCCGCGGAGAAACTGATCATCGAACGGATCCGCGCCCACCGACCGCACGACGGCTTCCTGGGCGAGGAGGGCGAGGCGAGTGCCGGCAGCAGCGGCGTGCGCTGGGTGATCGACCCGATCGACGGCACCGTGAACTACCTGTACGACCTGCCCGGCTGGTGTGTGTCGATCGCCGCCGAGACCGCCGAGGGCACCCTGCTCGGCGTGGTCGAGGTGCCCGTGGTCGGCGAGACCTTCCACGCCGTGCGCGGCGGCGGCGCCTATCGCAACGGCAAGCCCGTCCACTGCCGCCCCGCGGCCCCGTTCGCCCGGGCGCTGGTGGCGACCGGATTCGGCTACACCACCCCGCGGCGCACCCGCCAGGCCGCGGTGATCGGCGCGCTGCTGCCGAGCGTGCGCGACCTGCGTCGCGGCGGTTCGGCCGCGATCGACCTGTGCTCGGTGGCGGCAGGCCGCGTCGACGCCTACTACGAGCGCGGCCTCAACCCCTGGGACGTGGCGGCGGGCGCGCTGATCGCCCGCGAGGCCGGGGCCGAGGTGATCGAGGACCTGTGGCCCGAGCCCGACGGGTCGAGCGTGTGCCTGGCCGCCCCCACCGGGCTGCGCGCCGAACTCGAGGCGGCCCTGGCCGCTCTGCACGCGTAGACCCGGAGCGGGCGCGAGGCCCGGATCGGGTGATCCGGGCCTCGCGACCCTCGGCCCGACAGCCGAACCCCCGGCGTCCGCTCGGGACCTCGCCGGGGGAAAGAAACTGGTGCGGGTGCTGTTCGCCTGCGGTTCGGGTGTCGTCTCGGTGGCTCAGGCGCTTTCGCGAAGCACCCGCACGCCATGCTCCGACGCCATCCGCAGCAGGTCGTCCAACTCGGACTGCTCGACTTCGACCAGGAAATCGTCGCCGGTGTCGCAGGCCTGCTTCAGCGCTTGCTCGGTCTCACGTATGCGTCGCAGTACGCCGGCCGTGAATTCGTCCATAAGGCCGCCCCAATGTCACTCGTCGTCGCCGGTTTCGGTTGTCCTACCCCCCGTGCAACGCCGGGGAAACCACCGATCGGGCCTTGGGCGGCCCCCGATCCGGGGGTCTGACCAGGGGACTTGTCCCGCCCAACGGCACGGTGTCGGACTTTCCGGGGCGTACCGGAATCCTTCCCTCACTCGGGGGGTGCCGTAACGTCCGCGGCCGGACCGTTCCGGACCGGTCCGGCCGGGCCGCCCGCCCGCCCCCTGGGCCGTCGGTCGGCTTACTCGGGCTTTACCGGGGCGCGGGGGAAGATGGACAACGGATCCATCCCCTTTCATCGAGCAGGAGGCACAGCCGGTGCGGGTTCTCGTAGTCGAGGACGAGCAGCTCCTGGCGGACGCGGTCGCGACCGGGTTGCGCCGGGAAGCCATGGCCGTCGACGTCGTATACGACGGTGAGGCGGCGCTGGAGCGGATCGCCGTCAACGACTACGACGTGGTGGTGCTCGACCGGGATCTGCCGATCGTGCACGGCGACGACGTGTGTCGGGCGGTGGTGGAGACCGGCATCCCGATGCGGGTGCTGATGCTCACCGCCGCCGGCGACGTCAGCGATCGGGTCGAGGGCCTGGAGCTGGGGGCGGACGACTATCTGCCCAAGCCGTTCGCGTTCAGCGAGCTGATCGCCCGGGTGCGCGCACTCGGCCGGCGAGCCGTCTCGCCGCTGCCGCCGGTGCTGGAGCGGGCCGGCATCCGGCTCGACCCGAACCGGCGCGAGGTGCTGCGCGAGGGTGTTCCGGTGCACCTATCGCCCAAGGAGTTCGCGGTGCTGGACGTGCTGATGCGCGCCGACGGCGCCGTGGTCTCGGCCGAGCAACTGCTCGAGAAGGCCTGGGACGAGAACACCGATCCGTTCACCAACGTCGTGCGGGTCACCGTCATGACGCTGCGCCGCAAGCTCGGCGAGCCGCCCGTCATCCTGACGGTGCCCGGCGCCGGATACCGCATTTGAGGACCGCCATGAACGACAGCTCTCGGGCCGTCCCGGCGGAAGCCGGAAGTACCGCAGCCGGCTCCGCGCAGCCGGCCGCGGGCGCCTCGACCGCGCCCACGAAGCCGAGTCCGACCCCCACGAAGCCGGGCCCGGCGATCAAGTCCGGTCCACCGCCGCGCCCGGGCCGCCCGCCCCAGCCGCCACGACCCAGCGCGCCGCCCAAGCCCAACCGCGAGCCCGCCCGCGACCCGCAGCGCCCGGCCGCCGGCGGCCGACGGCTGATCCTGGGCCGGGACGCCGACGACGCGGCGGAGATGTCCCGGCTGTCGCGGATGGCCCCCTCGCAACTGCCCGCGATGTTGCGGTCCACCATCAAGATGCGACTGACCGCGCTGTACGGCGGGATGTTCCTGATCGCCGGGGTGCTGCTGCTGGGCACCGTCTATCTGCTGGTGCGGCAGAGCCTGACCGAGGGCCGGCTCAATCTGAGCCTGGCGCCGGACACGCTGATGACCATCAACGGCGTGCCGATGACGCCCGCCCAGTTCGAGAAGTGGCAGAGCATCCAGCAGGTCCGTCAACGCGACGCCGCGCTGAACTCGCTGCTCCAGCAGTCGTTGCTGGCGTTGCTGCTGCTGTCGGTGATCGCCTTCGGCTTCGGCTACGTGATGGCGGGTCGGGTGTTGCGTCCGCTGGAGCGGATCACCTCGATCGCCCGCGAGGTGGCCGGATCCAACCTGCACCGGCGGATCGACCTGGACGGGCCGGACGACGAGTTCAAGGAGCTCGCGGACACCTTCGACGACATGCTCGATCGGCTGGATCGATCGTTGGAGTCGCAACGCAAGTTCGTCGCCAACGCGTCGCACGAGTTGCGCACGCCACTGGCGATCAACCGCACCCTGCTGGAGGTCGCGCTCGGCGATCCGGAGGCGTCCGTCGAACTCAAGCAGCTCGGCAAGACCCTGCTGGCCACCAACGAGCGCAGCGAGGGACTGATCGAGGGCCTGCTGCTGCTGGCCCGCAGCGACAACGAGCTGACCGAGCGCAAGCCGGTGGACCTGGCCGAGGTGGCCCGCCGCGCGGTGGACCAGACCGGCGCCGAGGCGTCCGAGCGCAAGGTGACCCTGCACGACGAGCTGGGTCCCGCCGTGCTCCAGGGCAACGGCGTGCTGCTGGAGCGGGTCGCGATGAACCTGATCCAGAACGCGGTGCGCTACAACCGGGCCGGCGGCATGGTCGACATCTCCACCGAGTCCACCGCGGGCGTCGCGGTGCTCACCGTGGTCAACACCGGGCCGGTGGTGCCCGGCTACGAGGTGGACAACATGTTCGAGCCGTTCCGGCGGCTGCGCACCGAGCGCATCGCCAGCGACAAGGGCGTGGGGCTCGGGTTGTCCATCGTGCGCTCGATCGTGCGCGCACACGGCGGCTGGATCGAGGTCGAGCCGCGCGAAGAAGGCGGCCTGATGATGCGGATCGGCTTCCCGGCGGGCTGAGCCGGGTCGGCGGCGGGCCCGGCACGGCCGGCCGCGCGACCCGATTTCGTCGTACATGTGTACGAGAGTCGTGGATCACATTTCCGTCTTGGGGTGGAACCAACCTACGCTGTCGTAAGTTACGGAATCGTAGGGACGCGTCGTGCGGGCGATGCACAGCGCCGTCCTCCGTGTCTGCCGCTGTACGACGTTGTCTGCCTATGCCCTGGAGAGCCGATGAACCTTCTCGTCCCCGCCCCGACCGGTGAGCACCTGCTGCGCGAGCTGGAGCAGGTCGTCGCCGTCGAGCTGGACCGCCACCTCGCGGTGGCCAAGGAGTGGTTCCCGCACGAGTACGTGCCGTGGAGTGCCGGTCGCGACTTCGACGGCGTACTCGGCGGCGAGGCGTGGACCCCCGAGGAGTCCGGGCTCACCGACGTCGGGCGGATAGCGCTGACGCTGAACCTGCTCACCGAGGACAACCTGCCCAGCTACCACTACGAGATCGCGGCGATGTTCGGTCGCGACGGCGCGTGGGGCACCTGGGTGCACCGCTGGACGGCGGAGGAGGGCCGGCACGGCATCGCGATCCGCGACTACCTGATGGCCGCCCGGGCCGTGGACCCGGTCGCGCTGGAGCGCTCGCGGATGGAACACATGGAGGCCGGCTACCAGGGCGACCACATGGACAACCCGCTGCACGTGATCGCCTACGTGACCTTCCAGGAACTGGCCACCCGGGTCTCGCACCGCAACTCGGGCCGCACCTGTGGCGACCCGATCGCCGAGCAACTGCTCGCGAAGGTGGCCACGGACGAGAACCTGCACATGGTCTTCTACCGCAACCTGCTCAAGGCCGCCTTCGAGATCGCCCCCGACCAGGCGATGCAGGCGGTCACCGAGATGGTCACCGACTTCCGGATGCCCGGACACGGGATCAGCGGCTTCGAGCGCGCGGCGGCCAAGCTCGCGGTGGGCGGCGTGTACAACCTGCCGATCCACCAGAACGACGTGATCCTGCCGGTGCTGCGCCACCTCAAGATCATGGAGCGCACCGACCTGGGCCCGGAGGGCGAGAAGGCCCGTGAGGAGCTCGCGCTGTTCCTGGGCGGCCTGGACTCCCAGGTGGTGCGCTTCGAGGAGCGCCGGCTCGCCCTGGAGGCCCGCAAGGCGGCCAACCGACGCTGAGGTCGGCCCGACCGCAACACGCCGAGGCCCGCCGCCCCCTCGGGGACGGTGGGCCTCGGCGCTCGTGCCCGCCGGGTCAGCTCTTGCGGGCCGACCCGCCCAGCGACTCCTTGAAGCCGACCTTGCCGCCCATCCGCAACACCGCGCCCTCGTACATCCGGGCCGCGAGCCGCACCAGCGCGACCAGGGCCAGCAGCGCGATCGCGAACGCGGCCAGGTTCTCCGCCACCGAGACCTCGTCCGCCGCGGTCATCGCCGGTTGCAACATCGCCGAGAACGGCGGCACATAGGCCAGCACGTGGGCGAGCGTGCCGCCCTTTTGGCCGAGGAAGATCGCGGCCAGGAACGAGGCGATCAGCAGCGAGGTCATCGGCGTGACGACGTTCTGCAGATCCTCCTGCCGGGAGACCCGGGCCGCGGCGGCGGCGAACAGGCACGCGTAGATCGCGTAGCCCACCACGAACCACAGCAGCACCAGCGCCACCGGATAGATCATCGCGCCCGTCAACTCGATGGTGCCCAGCGCCGACGCGGCGGCCAATCCGACCACCGCGGTGACCAGCATCTGGAGCAGACCGAGCAGGCCGATCCCGAGGACCTTGCCGGTCAACAGCGCCCGGGCGGGCACGGTCGCCAGCAGGATCTCCACGATCCGGCTGGATTTCTCCTCGACCACACCGCTCGCCACCCACATGCAGAACAACATGAGCATGCCGTAGAGCACGAGCGTGCCGACGAACGCGATGCCCTTGCGGGCGTCGCGCTGGTCCGCGTCCGGATCCAGGGTGGTCTTGGGCATCGGCGCGATCGTCGAGGCCTGGTTCACCGCGCCCGGGTCGATGCCCGCCGTACCCAGCCGCCGGTCGCGCTCCACGGTGGCCCAGGAGCTCTGCAGGACGGCCGCCAACGGGTCGGCCAGCTTGCTGTCCACCAGGATCCGGCCGTCGTCCACGACCGCGTCCAGCTTCCCGTCGGAAAGCGCCTTCTCGGCCGCCGCGCGATCGGCGACCGAGCCGATCCGCACGTCCACGTCCAGCAGCGTCGCCTGGTGCCGGGCGGTCTGCGCCAACTCGGTGTGCCGCGGGCCGAGGAAGGCCACGTCGTACTTGTCCGAGCCGCTGCCGAGCGCGGCCGGGATGGCCACCGACGCGAGCAGGATGGCCAGCATCACCCCGACCGAGACCTGAAAGCCCCGGTCCCGGATGCGCTCGGTGAACTCGCGGCGCGCGACCAGCCGCACGGCGGACCAAAACGTGCTGCCGCCGGTGCTCACGCGCCGACCTCCGTCCCGTTGACGACCTCGCGGAAGAGTTCGGCGAGCGAGGGGGTCGCGGGCGCGAAGGCCAGCACCCGGCCCGCCGCCCGGGCCGCGTCGAGCAGCGTCTGCTCGCTCGTCCCGGCAAGCAGTTCGACCAGCACCGTGTCCTCCTGCGCGGAGAGCACCTTGACCCCGGACACCTCGTCCGCCCAGCCCGTCGGCGCCTGCGCGAGCCGCACCCGGTAGCGCACCGCGCGGTCGTCCCCGCGCAGCTCGGCGACGGTGCCGACGGCGTGCATGCGTCCCTTGTTGATGATCCCGACCGCGTCGCACAACGACTCGACCAGTTCGAGTTGATGGCTGGAGAAGACCACCGAGGCACCCGCGGCGGTGCGCTCGCGCAGCACGCCGGCCATCACGTCGACGCCGACCGGGTCGAGACCGGAGAACGGCTCGTCCAGCACCAGCAGCTCCGGCTCGTGCACGAGCGCGGCGGCCAACTGCACCCGCTGCTGGTTGCCCAGGGACAGGGTCTCCAGCCGATCCGTCGGCCCGCCCGCCACCTGGAGCCGGTCCAACCAGTGCTCGGCCGACTCGTGCGCCCGGGTCCGCGTCATGCCGTGCAACTCGGCCAGATAGACGAGCTGATCCCGGATGCGCATCTTCGGGTACAGCCCACGCTCCTCGGGCATGTAGCCCCACCGTCGTCGCATGCCGCGGTCCACCGGCGCGCCGCGCCAACGGATCTCCCCGGCGTCCGACGCCAACACGCCCAGCGCGATGCGCATGGTCGTGGTCTTTCCGGCACCATTGGTACCGACGAAACCAAACATTTGGCCTGGTTGTACGGTCAGTGAGAGGTCGTCGAGGACGACCTTCCCACCGAACCGTTTGTCCAGGCCGGCCAACTCGAGCACAACACTCCCCGTGTGATTCCCAGCCCCCCGTGTCGCACTTATATACGGGGGCGAACGGGGCCTTCAAACCGAAGCGGGCGTGTGCGATCCGCCACACCCGCCGGTCGTGGCGCCTCGTGCCGATCAGTCGATTCGGTACAGGTCCCGACGGAATCGACGACCGTTCTCGACGTAACTGCGCACCGCCTCCGCGAACGCGCCGGGCGCGACCGCGTTCTCACGAATCTTCGCCGGCACCCCGAGCGCCATCGCGTAGGACGGCACCTCGATCCGATTTCCGACCACCGCACCCGCTCCCACCAGGGCACCTGTGCGCACCACGGCCTGATGCATGACCACCGCGCCGTTGCCCACCAGGCAACGATCCTCGATCACGCAGCCCTCCAAATGCACAATGTGACCGATCACGCACTCGTCGCCCACTACCGTCGGCCACGGCGCCGTCGTGTGCAGTACGCACCCGTCCTGTACCGACGTACGCTCGCCGATCACGATCCGGCCGTGATCGGCGCGCAATACGGCACCCGGCCACACCGTAGAATCCGCGCCGATCTCCACGCTGCCGATCACGACCGCGTCGGGATGCACATACGCATCGGGGTGCACCTTGGGCACTTGATCACCCAGCGCGTAGACCGTCACGATTCCTCCTGGTTGTGCAGGGCGGTACGGGGTTACAGTGGCCCCCCATCCAACCAAGTCACCTCTTTGGGGGTTCGGTTGGGTGTCGATTGCGTAACGAGCCTTGATGTAAGGCAAAATCTGCGCTCCGGGTCGGGCACAACTCCGGCCCCTCGCGCGTTACGTGCGCTGAAGGCATCGTCCACGAAGGTCCTCGGGCGATGTCCGCATGACCCAGCACCGCAGATCCACCCGGAGGGGGAGAGGTACATGGCAACCGACTACGACACCCCGCGTAAGACCGATGACGACATCAACGAAGACAGCATCGAGGAGCTGAAGGCTCGGCGCGTGGACAAGTCGGCCGGTTCGGTCGACGTCGACGAGTTCGAGCAGGCCGAGTCTCTCGAGCTTCCCGGTGCGGACCTCTCCAATGAGGAGCTGTCCGTCCGGGTCGTCCCGAAGCAGGCCGACGAATTCACGTGCTCCAGTTGCTTCCTGGTGCACCACCGCAGCCAGCTCGCCAAGGAGAAGGACGGCCAGGCGATCTGCAGCGACTGCGCCTGATCGTGTGCGGTCGAGGACGACCGGCGATGAACGGCAACCCTGCACACGCCATACGGGTACCGGCAGGAGTTGGACCGTCGACGTTCGCCGAGCGTCCTTGAACGCGAGAGCACGATACGGAGCGTGGGAAACGATGAAACCGCACGCATGACGTACGAAGTCGAACGTCCGCCGATGCACCGGCGGGCGTTCTTGACTGTCCGGTGCCCGACTCGGCGCCGGATCCCGCACGCACTCCCGGCTCGCCCGAGCCGGGATCGATCCGTCCGCGTCCGGTCAGGCGCGGGCGCGCAGCGCGGCCACCACGTCGACCAGACGTTGCGGGTTGCGCGAGGACAGATACAGGTAGGGCGTGGGGTCGGCCGGGTCGGTGACCTCGATCCGCGCGGCTCCCGGGATGTACGCACGCAGCACCATGAACGCGCGCGGGTCCGCGTTCTCCATCCGCAGCGAGCGGGCCTGCTCGGGGTCGAGCGCGACGCCCGCACCGAGCGCGGTCAGCGGAATCCTGGCCCGACCCGCCAGCAGCTCGGTATCGGTCACGGTGATCCGCGCCGCGCCGTAGGCACTGGTGGCCCAGGCCGTCAGGGCGCCCAGGGCCAAGGCGAGCACGATGGTGGCCACGATCCCGAAGGCCAGGCCCACCAACCCGCCCGAGACGGCCATCAGGACGGTCAGGGCCCACCACGAGGCCGGCACGCCGAGTCGTTCGCTGTACGCCTGCATGGCACCAGCCTGTCATGGGCGGCCGACGCGGTTCAGCGGGGGCCGTGCCGCCGGGTCAACCGGGCCAGCGCGCGGGTGACCCGCTCCGGCGGCGTACGCAGGCCGGTCGCCACCCCTTTGGCGTAATCCGAAAGAGCGGTCGGGGCCACCAGGTCGAGCAGCGCACCCGCCCTGGCGTCGTTGCCCACCAGGTAGCGCGGCCGGGGTCTGGGCACGCTCAGCGCGACGCGTACGGCGTGCGCGACCGGCGTCGGAGCGGGCAGCGCCTTCGCCCGGCGCGCCACGTCGTCCACGAGGTCGTAGGAGTCGTTGTAGGCCGACGTCTTGCGCGGCGGCAGCCGGGACATGCCGCGCTCCCAGATGTTCGTGCCGAAGCTGCCCGGCTCGATCAGCACCACCTTGACGCCGAACCCGGCCGTCTCGATCCGCAGCGCGTCGGTGATCGCGGCCAGCCCCTGCTTGCTCGCGCAGTACCAGCCCACGAACGGGGTCGAGACGCGGCCGGAGAGGGAGGAGATGTTGACGATCCGCCCGTCCCGACGTCTGCGCATCTGCGGCAGCACCAGCCGGGCGATCCGCGCGGGCGCGACCAGGTTGGTCTCCAACTGGGCGCGGATCTGCTCGTCGTCCACGTCCTCGATCGCACCCGGCTGCGCGATCCCGGCGTTGTTGACCACGGCCCACGGGCCGCCCGCGGTCATCTGGGCGATCTCGGTGAAGGCCTGCACCGTCGAGGTGGCGTCGGCGACGTCGAGCAGGACCGTGCGCACGCCCACCTCGGCCCGCTCGGCGGCCTCGCGCAGGCGCTCGGCCCGCTCGTGGGTCCTGGCCGTGCCGATCACGTCGAAGCCGGATCCGGCCAGCTCCAGGGCCACGGCAAGGCCGATCCCACCGGTCGCCCCGGTGACGACCACACTCTTGGTCATGCGCTTCCTTCCGTCCCGCGCCCCTTTCGGGCCGCGGCGCCGGCGGCTCCCAAGCCGCTGCGCGGGTGTCGGTCGGAACGACGGTAGTGTCCTTCGGCGTGAGTCGACCAACATCCCTGACCCCGCCTCCGGAAGCGGTGGTGCCCCGGCTCCACCCGGACGCGCCTCCTCCCGGCACCGAGCTGGGCGAGCACTACAGCGACTGCTTCGGCTGCGGCGAGGCCGCCCCGGGCGGGCTGCGCATTCGCGCGCGCGCCGGCGAGGGCGTCTCCGTGGACGCCGAGTTCACCGTCACCGCGCTGCACCAGGGAGCCCCGGGCCTGGCCCACGGCGGGCTGCTGACCTGCGCGTTCGACGAGGCACTCGGCGCGATCGGGTACATGCTGCACACCACGGCGGTGACCGGGCACCTGGAGACGGACTTTCGTCGCCCGGTGCCGGTGGGGTCCACGCTGTACATCCACGCGTGGTGCGAGGCGGTGGCCGGCCGCAAGATCTACCTGCGCGCGGTGGGCCGGCTCGACGCCCCGGACGGACCGGTCGCGGTCGAGGCGGCGGCGCTGTTCGTGAGCGTGGGACTCGAGCACTTCGTCGACAATGGACGTGCGGAAGACGTACAGCGCGTCATGGACAACCCCGACCTGATGAAGGCGGCCCGAGCGTTCGAGGTGAACCCGTGAGCACGAGTGTGGACATCCTGGTGCGCCGGCTGGACCCCGAACTGCCGCTGCCCGCGTACGAGCACCCCGGCGACGCCGGCGCCGATCTGGTGACCGCGCAGGACGCCGAGATCGCCCCCGGTGAGCGTGTGGTGCTGCCCACCGGCATCGCGATCGCGCTCCCGGACGGCTATGCCGCCTTCGTGCACCCGCGCTCCGGACTCGCCGCGCGGTGCGGAGTATCCCTGGTGAACGCCCCAGGCACCGTCGATGCGGGATACCGTGGCGAAATCAAGGTTGTCGTGGTCAACCACGACCTGCGTACGCCGGTCGTTTTTCGTCGCGGCGACCGAATCGCCCAACTCGTGATCCAACGAGTCGAGCGAGCGGGGTTCCACGAGGTCGCCGAGTTGCCCGGTTCCGGGCGCGGCGAAGGCGGCTTCGGATCCACCGGCGGCCACGCCGCGATCGGCGTTTCGAGCGCCGGGGCGGCGGGCAACGCGGGCATGCAAGACTCGGCTTCCGACAGGGAAGGACTGTGACGTGTTCGGTCGTCGCCGACGCAGCGAAAAGGATGATCTGCCCGTCGAGGAGCACGATGACCTCGACGGCATCATCGAGGACGAGGGCGATGCCGACGAGGCTTCGAGCGACGGGGCCGGGCAAGGCTCCGACGACTCGGACCTCGACGAGCTGAGCCGACCGATCCCGCCCGCGCCCCGGCCGGACGGTCCGTGGGACTTCGACGAGCTCGAGGACCCGCACGAGGACCGCATCGACCTCGGCGGGATGCTGATCCCGAGCGACCCGCGGATGGAGTTGCGGGTCGAGGTCTCCAACGACCTGATCATCGCGGCCACCGTGGTGCTGGAGGACAGCGGTCTGCAACTGCAGGCGTTCGCCGCCCCGCGTAACGAGAGCATCTGGCACGAGGTGCGTGCCGAGATCGCCTCCGGGATCACCCAGCAGGGTGGCATCGTGGACGAGCAGGACTCCGGCCTGGGCTGGGAACTGCGGGCCCAGGTGCCGGTCCAGCTTCCGGACGGCACACAGGGCCACCAGTTGGTGCGCTTCGTCGGTTGCGACGGGCCGCGCTGGTTCCTGCGCGGGGTGATCTCCGGTCGTGCCGCGGTGGACCCCGCGGTGGGTGCCGACCTGGAGAGCATGTTCCGCGACACCGTGGTGGTGCGCGGCAACGAGCCGATGGCGCCGCGCGACCCGATCCTGCTCCGCCTGCCGGAGAACGCGCAGGTCGACCCGAACAGCGGGCTCGCGGTGCCGCCGCAGGGCGCCGAGGAGGACCGCTTCGCGGGCGACCTGGACCCGTTCCAGCGTGGCCCGGAGATCACCGAGGTCCGGTAACGGCGCAGGTCCCCGAGAGACACCGAAGCCCGGTTCCGCCGAAAGGCGGGGCCGGGCTTCGTGCATGTCGGGGGCGTGGGCGGGGCGTGGGTGGGGGCGTGGACGGGTGTGGCACCGGCCCGCGCGCGGGCGCGGTTCCGGGGGCGTCGAATCTTGATGTCAAGGGCGCGTCAAGAAGGCATATGGGTGCGTTAGGGCGCCGCCAACGCTTTCGGTTTTGCCCTGTTTATGAGGATTTTTGACGGCTTGGAAGTGCTATCAATGACCTCGCTACGGGCGATCAAGCGCCTGTCCGTCCCAAGGAGCATCCGCGATGGCTGATCTGGCCTTCGTATTCCTGACGATCGCGTTCTTCGCGCTGGTCGTCTTGATCGCCAAGGGGGTGGCGAAGCTGTGAACGCGGACAGCATCGTCGGCCTGAGCGTTGCCATCGCTTTGCTCGGCTACCTGGTCCTGGCCCTGATCTTCCCCGAGAGGTTCTAGGTGAGCGTCACGCTCGCGGGGATACTCCAGCTGTCCCTGCTGATAGCCGTCCTGGCCGCGGTCCATCGCCCGTTCGGCGACTACATGGCCCGGGTGTACTCCAGCGACAAGCACCTGCGCGGTGAGCGCGTCCTGTACAAGCTGATCGGCGCCGACCCGAACGCCGAGCAGCGCTGGACCGTCTACCTGCGCAGCGTGCTCGGCTTCTCGATGTTCTCGCTGCTGGGCCTGTACGCCCTGCAGCGCTTCCAGGACCACCTCCCGTTCGACCTCGGGATGAAGCCGATCACGCCGGACCAGGCGTTCAACACCGCCGCGTCGTTCACCGCGAACACGAACTGGCAGTCGTACTCCGGTGAGACCGCGATGGGCCACACGGTCCAGATGGTCGGGCTGACCGTGCAGAACTTCGTGTCGGCCGCGGTGGGCATGGCGGTGGCGATCGCCTTGGTGCGCGGGTTCGTTCGGGTCCGCTCGGGCGAGATCGGCAACTTCTGGGTCGACCTGATCCGCGGTTCGATCCGGATCCTGCTGCCGATCGCGATCATCGGCACGATCGTGCTGGTCGCGTCCGGCACCATCCAGAACCTGGCCGACCCGCAGACCGTGCGGACGCTCTCCGGCGGATCGCAGACCATCCCCGGTGGTCCGGTGGCCTCGCAGGAGGTGATCAAGGAACTCGGCACCAACGGCGGCGGCTTCTTCAACGCCAACTCCGCGCACCCGTTCGAGAACCCCAACGCGTTCACCAACATCTGCGAGATCTTCCTGATCCTGCTGATCCCGTTCTCGATGCCCCGCACCTTCGGGCGCCTGGTCGGCAACCTCAAGCAGGGCTACGCGATCCTCGCCGCGATGTTCGTGATCTGGTTCGTCGCCGTCCTGTTGATGTGGTGGACCGAGGCGCACGGCAACGGCGCGGCCCCCGAACTCGCGGGCGGTGCGATGGAGGGCAAGGAACAGCGGTTCGGCATCCCCGGTTCGTCGGTCTTCGCGGTGTCCACCACGATGACCTCCACCGGTGCGGTCAACTCGTTCCACTCGTCCTACACCGGACTGGGCGGCGGCATCACCCTGTTGGGGATGATGCTCGGCGAGATCACGCCGGGCGGTGTCGGCTCCGGTCTGTACGGGATCCTGATCATGGCGATCCTGGCGGTCTTCGTCGCCGGTCTGATGGTCGGCCGCACGCCCGAGTACCTGGGCAAGAAGATCGGCGCCGGCGAGATGAAGCTGGTCGCGATGTACATCCTGGTGGTCCCCGCCACCATCCTGACCTTCACCGGCATCGCCCTCGCGTTGCCCGGTGAACAGGCCGCGATCCTCAACTCCGATTCGCCGCACGGCATCTCCGAGGTGCTCTACGCGTTCACCTCGGGCGCCAACAACAACGGCAGCGCGTTCGCCGGGCTCGGCGCGAACACCGAGTTCTACAACACGATGATCGGGTTGGCCATGCTGATCGGCCGATTCGTACCGATCTGCCTCGTGCTCGCCCTCGCCGGTCGACTGGCCGAACAAAAGAGCGTTCCGGACACGGCGGGCACCCTGCAGACGCATCGGCCCCTGTTCGTGGGCCAACTCGTCGGCGTGATCCTGATCATCACCGGCCTGACCTTCTTCCCCGCCCTGGCTCTCGGGCCGCTTGCCGAGGGATTGGCATGACAGACACCGCGATACGCCCCACCGAAGAACACGTCGAGTCACCCACCGGCCCCGGCCGGGTCTCGGCCGGCCTGTTCGAACCCCGCCAACTGCTCAAGTCGCTGCCCGGAGCCCTGCTCAAGCTCGACCCCCGGGTCATGGTCCGCACACCGGTCATGTTCGTGGTCGAGATCGGGTCGGTCATCACGACCGTCATGGCGATCAAGGACCCGAGTGTCTTCGCCTGGGTGGTCACCGTCTGGCTCTGGGCGACCGTGGTGTTCGCCAACCTGGCCGAGGCGGTCGCCGAAGGGCGCGGCAAGGCGCAGGCCGACACGCTGCGCAAGGCCAAGACCGACACGGTCGCCCGGCGCGTGGTCGCCGGCAGGGAAGAGCGGGTCGCGGCAACCGAGTTGGCCGTCGGCGACCTCGTGGTGTGCGAAGCCGGCGACATCATCCCCGGTGACGGCGACGTCGTGGACGGCGTGGCCAGCGTGGACGAGTCGGCGATCACCGGCGAATCCGCGCCGGTGATCCGCGAGTCCGGCGGCGACCGGTCCGCGGTGACCGGCGGTACGAAGGTGTTGTCGGACCGGATCGTCGTCAAGATCACCACCGAGCCCGGCAAGACCTTCATCGACCGGATGATCGCCCTCGTCGAGGGCGCCGCCCGGCAGAAGACGCCGAACGAGGTCGCGCTCAACATCCTGCTCGCGTCGCTGACCATCGTCTTCCTGTTCGCCGTCGTCACGCTGCAGCCGATCGCGATGTACGCGCACGCCGAGCAGTCGCTGATCATCCTGGTCGCGCTGCTGGTCTGCCTGATCCCGACGACGATCGGGGCGCTGCTGTCGGCGATCGGCATCGCGGGCATGGACCGACTGGTGCAGCGCAACGTGCTGGCCATGTCGGGACGCGCGGTCGAGGCGGCGGGCGACGTGTCGACGCTGCTGCTGGACAAGACGGGCACGATCACCCTGGGCAACCGACAGGCGTCCGAGTTCGTCCCGGTGGACGGCGTGACCGAGGCCGAACTGGCCGACGCCGCGCAGTTGTCCTCGCTCGCGGACGAGACGCCCGAGGGCCGCTCGATCGTGGTGCTGGCCAAGGAGCGGTACGGGCTGCGCGAGCGGCACCAGGGCGAGCTCACGCACGCCGAATGGATCGCCTTCACCGCGCAGACCCGGATGTCGGGCGTGGACCTGACCGAGGACCGCGGTGGGCGGATGGTGCGCAAGGGCGCCGCCTCCGCGATCAACGCGTGGGTGTCCGAGCGCGGCGGCGTGGTGCCGGCCCGGTCCGGCGAACTGGTCGACGGCATCTCCGCCGCCGGCGGCACACCGCTCCTGGTCGCGGTCGAGGACGTGGACGGCGCCCGGATCCTGGGCGTGATCCACCTCAAGGACGTGGTCAAGGAGGGCATGCGGGAGCGGTTCGACGAACTGCGCCGGATGGGCATCCGGACCGTGATGATCACCGGCGACAACCCGCTGACCGCCAAGGCCATCGCGGACGAGGCCGGCGTCGACGACTTCCTCGCCGAGGCCACCCCCGAGGACAAGCTCGCGCTCATCAAGCGCGAACAGGCCGGCGGCAAGCTGGTCGCGATGACCGGCGACGGCACCAACGACGCACCGGCGCTGGCCCAGGCCGACGTGGGTGTGGCGATGAACACCGGCACCTCGGCGGCCAAAGAGGCCGGGAACATGGTCGACCTCGACTCCAACCCGACCAAGCTGATCGAGATCGTCGAGATCGGCAAGCAGTTGCTGATCACCCGCGGCGCGCTCACCACGTTCTCGATCGCCAACGACGTCGCGAAGTACTTCGCGATCATCCCGGCGATGTTCGCGAGCATCAAGGGCGCCGAGGCGCTCGGCCCGCTGGACAAGCTGAACATCATGCAGCTCGCCACCCCCGAGTCGGCGATCATCTCGGCGGTCGTCTTCAACGCCCTGATCATCGTCGCGCTGATCCCACTGGCCCTGCGGGGCGTGCGCTACCGGCCGATGTCGGCGGACAAGCTGCTCGGTCGCAACCTGCGGATCTACGGTCTCGGCGGCCTGATCGCCCCGTTCGTCGGGATCAAGCTCATCGACCTGCTCGTCTCGCTCATCCCCGGAATCGGCTGATTCAGATGGCAACCAACTTCAGTACCCGTATCCGTGTCCTGGGCGCGTCCCTGCGGGCCTTCCTGGTGCTCACCGTGCTCCTGGGCGTGCTCTACCCGCTGTCCATGACCGGGATCGCACAGGCGCTGTTCAAGGACAACGCCGACGGTTCGATGGTCAGCGTCAACGGCAGGAAGGTCGGCTCCGCCCTGATCGGGCAGTCCTTCGACCTGGTCGACGCGCAGGGCGACCCGCGCAAGTTCGACGCCGACGGCCGCGAGGTGCTCGCCACGGCGGACGGCGCGGGCTACACCTACCTCCAGGGCGGCGGCGCGCTGACCGCCGAGCAGGCCGAGGGAGTCGGCACGCTGCCGGACCCCAGGTGGTTCCAGCCGCGTCCGTCGGCCTCGAACCACGACGGCCTGGCCTCGGGGGCGTCCAACTACGGCCCCGAGAACCCGACCTTCGTCAAGCTCATCGGCGACCGCAAGGCACAGGTCGCCAAGTTCAACGGCGTGAGCGAGGACCGGGTCCCGGTGGACGCGGTCACCGCGAGCGGATCCGGCCTGGACCCGCACATCTCCCGGGCCTACGCGCTGCTCCAGGTGGAGCGGGTGGCCAAGGAGCGCGGCGGCCTGGACCCGGCCGAGGTGCGCGCCCTGGTGGACAAGCACGTGGACGCGCCCAACGCCGGATTCCTCGGCCAGGAACGGGTGAACGTGCTGGACCTCAACATCGCGCTCGCCCGACTCGCCGGCTGATCCCGGCGGTCGTGGCGGGCCGGGGACGGGGAGTGCCGGTGTCGGCACTCCCCACCCCGAGGCAGAGAATGGGTGACATGGCACGCGGCAAGCTCCGGATCTATCTCGGTGCGGCACCCGGCGTCGGCAAGACCTACGCGATGTTGGGCGAGGGACAACGTCGGCGCAGGCGCGGCAGCGACGTCGTCGTCGGTTTCGTGGAATGCCACGGCCGACCCACCACCGAGGAAGCACTACAGGGTCTGGAGGTCGTCCCCCGGCGGGACATGATCCACCGAGGCGGCGCGTTCACCGAGATGGACGTGGACGCCGTCATCGCACGGCGACCGAGGATCGCCCTCGTGGACGAGCTGGCGCACACCAATGTGCCGGGCTCGCGCAACGAGAAACGCTGGCAGGACATCGAGGAACTGCTCGACGCCGGGATCGACGTGATCTCGACGGTGAACGTGCAACACCTCGAATCGCTCAACGACGTGGTCGAGTCGATCACCGGGGTGCCGCAGCGCGAGACCGTGCCCGACGAGGTGGCCCGCCGGGCGGACCAGATCGAGCTGGTCGACATGGCGCCGGAGGCGCTGCGCCGGCGGATGGCACACGGCAACGTGTACGCGCCGGAGAAGGTCGACGCGGCACTGTCCAACTACTTCCGGGTCGGCAACCTGACCGCGTTGCGCGAACTCGCGCTGTTGTGGACCGCGGACCGGGTGGACGAATACCTCCAGCAGTACCGCAGCGAACACCAGATCGACGCCACCTGGCCGGCCCGCGAGCGGATCGTGGTCGGCCTCACCGGCGGTCCGGAAGGCGAGACGCTGCTGCGCCGGGCCGCGCGGATCGCCACCCGCGGCTCCGGCGGCGAACTGCTCGCGGTCTACGTCTCGCGCAGCGACGGCCTCACCGGCGCCTCCCCGGAGGCGCTGGCCCGCCAGCGCGCGCTGGTCGAGTCGCTCGGCGGCACCTTCCACTCGGTGGTCGGCGAGAACGTGCCCACCGCGCTGCTGTCCTTCGCGCGCGGGGTGAACGCGACGCAGATAGTGCTCGGCAGCAGCCGGCGCAAGCCCTGGCAGTACCTGTTCGGCCCGGGCGTGGGCGCCACCGTGGCCGCGCAGTCCGGCGACATCGACACGCACATCGTCACCCACGAGCACGCGGGCGTGGGGCGGGTGCTGCGCCCGATGCGCTCCCCGCTGGGGCGCGGCCGGCGGATCGCGTCGTGGGCGGTGACCGTGATCGGCCCGCTGGCACTCACCTACACGCTGGACGCGACCCGGGACAGCCACGGCCTGTCCACCGAGATGTTGCTGTTCCTGACGGTCACCGTCGCGGTCGCGCTGCTCGGCGGATTGTGGGCGTCCGTGCTCACCGCGGTGGTGTCCTCGATCCTGCTGAACTACTACTTCACGCCGCCGCTGCACAACCTGACCATCGACGATCCGGAGAACATGCTCGCGTTGGGCATCTTCGTGCTGGTCGCGCTGTCGGTGGCCTCGGTGGTGGACCTGGCGGCCAGACGTACCCATCAGGCCGCGCGAAGTCAGGCCGAGGCGCAGACGCTGAGCTTTCTGGCGGGCAGTGTGCTGCGCGGCGAGCAGGCGCTGCCGGCGCTGTTGGACCGGGTGCGCGAGACGTTCGGGATGGAGTCGGTGGCGCTGCTGCAGCGCGAGGAGCACCACACTCCGTGGTTGTGCGTGGGCAGCGTGGGGCCGCATCCGGCGGTCAGGCCCGAGGACGCGGACGTGGACGTGCCGGTGTCCGACTCGCTGGCGCTGGCGCTGTCGGGGCGGGTGTTGCCCGCCGAGGACCGCCGGGTGCTCGGGGCGTTCGCCGCGCAGGCCGCGGTGGTCCTGGAGCGCCGACAGTTGGTCGCCGAGGCGGCCCAGGCGCGTCGGCTCAAGGAGGGCAACCGGATTCGCACCGCGCTGCTGGCGGCGGTCTCGCACGACCTGCGCACGCCGCTGGCCACGATCAAGGCCAGCGTGTCGAGCCTGCGGGCGGAGGATGTGAGCTGGTCGGAGGAGGACGAGGCCGAGCTGTTGGCGGCGATCGAGTTCGGCGCGGACCGGCTGGACACGCTGATCGGGAACCTGCTGGACATGAGCCGGTTGCAGACCGGGACGGTGACTCCGCTGATGGGCGACATCGGTCTGGACGAGGTGGTGCCGGGCGCGCTGGCCGGGGTCGCCGAGGACCGGGTGGCGCTGGACATCCCCGAGACGCTGCCCGCGGTGTCCGCGGACGCGGGCCTGCTGGAGCGGGTGCTGGCCAACGTGATCGAGAACGCGGTCAAGCACAATCCGCCGGGCCGCCGGGTGCACGTGTCGGCGGGCGCGCTCAAGGATCGGGTCGAGCTGCGGGTGGCCGACCGCGGGCCCGGTGTGCCGGACGAGTCGAAGGAGCGGATCTTCGAGCCGTTCCAACGCTTGGGGGACGCGCCGAAGGGCAATGGGGTGGGACTCGGGTTGGCGGTCGCGCGTGGCTTCGCCGAAGCCATGGACGGCACGTTGACGGCCGAGGATACGCCCGGCGGCGGGCTGACGATGGTGCTGGCGTTGCGCACGGCCTCGCTCGCGGGTGCGGGTGCGGATGCCGGTGCGGGCGCCGGCGTGGGTGCGGGCGCGGGCGCTCGTGAAGTCGAGAGTGCGGGCGAGGGGCGGACCCCCGCGACCGATCAGCGAACCACTTGGGAGGAACAGCGATGACACGGGTCCTGGTCGTCGACGACGAGCCACAGATCGTGCGGGCCCTGGCCATCAACCTCAAGGCCCGCGGCTATGACGTGGACACCGCGGGGGACGGCACCGCGGCGCTGACCGCCGCCGCCGACCGGCATCCGGACGTGGTGCTGCTCGACCTGGGCCTGCCGGACATCGACGGGGTCGAGGTGATCAAGGGACTGCGCGGCTGGACCAGGATCCCGATCATCGTGCTGTCCGCACGGCACGCGTCGGCGGAGAAGGTCGCGGCGCTGGACGCGGGCGCGGACGACTACGTGACCAAGCCGTTCGGGATGGACGAGTTGCTCGCGCGGCTGCGCGCGGCGGTGCGGCGTGCGGTGCCCGAGGAGGAGGCGCCGGTCGTGGTCACCGAATCCTTCACGGTGGATCTCGCGGCCAAACGGGTCTCCCGGGACGGAGCCGACGTGCGGCTCACCCCGACCGAGTGGCACCTGCTGGAGGTGCTGGTCCGGCACGCCGGCCGGCTGGTCAGCCAGCGCGCGTTGTTGCAGGAGGTGTGGGGGCCGCAGTACGGGACGGAGACGAACTACCTGCGGGTCTACATGGCCCAGTTGCGCCGCAAGCTGGAGCACGACCCCTCGCACCCTCGCCATCTGCTGACCGAGCCGGGGATGGGTTATCGCTTCGAGGGATAGCTCGCGGCCTCACCCGGTGGGCCGCCGGCCCCGGCGGGCGGGCACTTTCGGGCAGCCGAGGGCCGTTGGATAGGCGGTACCCTTGCCGGCATGAGTGGTAGCGCAGCCGGGGTGGAGCGTCGATCCGGGCGATTGCGGCGGATGCTGGATCGGTGGACCTCCACCCATGAGGAATTGCACGCCGAGGAGCTGCTGCACGACACCCAGCGGCTCGGCTGTACCAAGATCGTGGACGTGGTCGAACGGGACCTGATCACGGTCGGCGGCACGCTGCGCACGGTGACCTTCCGGCCGCGCGCGGGCGTGCCCGCGCTCGAGGCCGAGCTGTACGACGGTTCGGCGGCGCTGTCGGTGGTCTGGCTCGGTCGGCGGCGGATAGCCGGGATCGAGCCGGGGCGGCAATTGGTCGCCCACGGGCGGGTGAGCACCACTGCGGGCCGCCCCGTCCTGTTCAACCCCAGGTACGAGCTGCGCCCCGTCGGCCGAGAGTGAACGAGTGACCGCCCATATGGAAAAGTCCGCCTCCGACGCGCCCGGCGAGCAGCCGGCCCCCACCGACAGCGCGGCCTCGATGATCGCCGCCTTCGGCGGTGTGCGCGGCATGATCGACATGACCGTGCCCGGCCTGGTGTTCGTGGTCGCCTTCACGATCAGCCATTCCACGTGGACCTCGGCGATGACCGCCGGCGCCGTCGCGTTGGCGTTCGCGGTGGTTCGGATCGCGCGCCGGGAGACCCTGCAGCACGCACTCGGCGGCTTCCTGGGCGTCGCGCTGGCCGGCTGGATCGCGGTCAAGTCCGGCAAGGCGGAGAACTTCTACGCCTTCGGCATGTTGCTGAACGGCGCCTACGCGCTGGCCTACCTGATCTCGATCCTGGTGCGCTGGCCGCTCATCGGCATCGTGCTCGGCCCGGCGCTGGGCGAGAACTTCACCTGGCGGCAGAACCCGGCCCGGTTCGCGGCGTATCGCCGGGCGACCTGGGTCTGGTTCGTGATGTTCGTGTTGCGGATCGTGATCCAGATCCCGATCTATTGGACCGGCAATGTCACGGCGCTGGGGATCGCCAAGGTGGCCCTGGGCGTGCCGCCGTTCCTGGTGGTCTGCTACATCACCTGGTTGATCATGTCGAAGGCGCCGCCGCCGGTGAAGGTGGAGGACGCCGAGGACGCCGAAGACGGCTCGGCGGCGGTCGAGGCGGCGCCGGTGGGCGAGCAGCGGGACGAGCGGCGGGAAGACCGCGTCGCGGATTGAGCGGTTGCTCGTCGGGCTGTCGGGTCGTCGAATCGTCGCGGGTCGTCGGGTCGTCGGGTCGTCGGGTCGTCGGGTCGTCGTCGTGTGGCGGTGGATGATGCGAGCCGTGTCGGGCCGGTTCGGGTGGGCGCCGAAGTGATCATCGCGGTGATCATTCGGGTATGGCGCATCGGTCGATTACGGAGAATTTGGGCCATGTGCGGTCCAATCGGCTATTCCCGCATGATCGCGTAACCGTGCCGTTAGCGTCCCCGTTAGACCTCCAGTGGACGAAGGAGGCGGGGACGGTGGCCGGAAACGGTGACCTCATCGCATTGGTAGCGGAAGCCGGTCTCTCCCGGCGCGAACTGGCCCGTTGGGTCAACTCGGTCGCCGAGCGACGCGGGCTGCACCTCGGGTGCAGCCACACCTCGGTGGCCCGTTGGCTGGAAGGCGCACAGCCGCGTTGGCCGATTCCGGAGCTGTTGGCCGAGGCTCTCGGTCGGCGCCTGGATTGCGAACTCACGGTCGAGGACCTCGGGATGCGCGACCGGCGGCCACCGAACCCCGACCCCTTCGACGGGCTGAAAGTCGCCCGGACCGCGGCCGAAGTCAGACACGCCGTGGCCGAATTGTCGGAGAGAGACATGAACCGCCGTACCTTCCTGGCCAACACGGCCTTCGGCGTGGGGGCGTTCGCCGCCCCCGCGCTGTTCTGGTCGACCGCGTCCCGGGCCGAGGGCGAGCCCGAGAAGCTCGCCTCGCGCGGTCCCGTCACCGTGCGCGACGCGGACGTCCTACGTATCCACCAGACCGTCCTGGCCTTTCGCCGACTCGACCGCGCACAGGGCGGCGGGGATCTGCGGGACACCGTCGTCAACCACCTCAACGGCGTCGCCCGCACCAAGCTGGCCGGTTCCTACGGTGACGAGGTGGGCCGCCGGTTGTTCCGCGCCGTCGCCGAACTCACCGAATTGGCAGGCTGGTTGTCCTTCGATTCCGGCCGGCACGCGCTGGCCCAGCGCTACCACATCCAGGCCCTGCGGCTGGCCCAGGCGGCCGACGACCCGGCCTACGGGGCCTACGTGATGGCCAACATGGCCTGTCAGTCGGTCTACCTGGGGCACGGCTGGGAGGCGGTACAACTGGCCCGGGCCGCCGAACAGGGCGCCGGCGGCGCGCTGGGTCCCCGGGCGCGGGCGATCGTGGCCGCGATGGAGGCGCGCGGCTACGCGGCGCTGGGCGATCGGCGCGCGTGCGAACGGGCGATGGGCATCGCCGAGCGGCACCTGGACGCGGCCGGCCCGATCGAGGACGACCCCTCCTGGTGCAACTACTTCGACGAATCGGAGCTGCAACACGAGTTCGCGCACAGCCATCGCGACCTCGGCCTACCGGACCGGATCCACGACTTCGCGGGCGAGTCGATCAAACTGCGCCGCGCCGGCGCGTCCCGCCGGTGTGCCCAGGACACCACCTTCATGGCCGCGGCCCACCTGGCCCAGGGCGACCTGGACGCGGCCTGCGGCAAGGCCACCGAGGCGCTGCGGATCGCGGGCAACCTGTCGTCCGCCCAGTGCAACGACTTCCTCGCGGACTTCCGCAGGCGGCTGCGCCCGTACGGCCGGGAGCCGCTCGCGCGCGCCTTCAGCGAGGAGGCGGACCAGGTCATGGGTGACCTGGCCGCCGCCTGAGCGTCCACTCCACCGCGTTGTCGGTCAGGCCGACAACAGCTCTTCCAGTTCCTCTTCGCGATGCGGCGCCGCGACGAACAACAGTTCGTCGCCGGCCTCCAACGAGTCGTCCTTGCCGGGTACCAGTACGCGGCCCTCGCGGATGATCGTCACGAGCGCCGTGTCCTCGGGCCATGCCACGTCACCGACGCGGGTGCCGACGAGGGCGGCGTCGCCGGGGAGGGTCAGCTCGACCAGGTTGGCGTCGCCCTGGCTGAACCGCATCAGCCGGACCAGGTCACCGACGCTGACCGCCTCTTCGACCAGTGCCGACATCAGTCGCGGCGTGGACACCGCGACGTCCACCCCCCACGCCTCGTTGAACAGCCACTCGTTCTTCGGGTTGTTCACCCGGGCGACCACGCGCGGGACCCCGTACTCGGTCTTGGCCAGCAGCGAGACGACCAGGTTGACCTTGTCGTCACCGGTCGCGGCGATCACCACGTTGCAGCGCTGCAGCGCGGCCTCGTCGAGCGAGGAGATCTCGCACGCGTCGGCGAGCAGCCACTCGGCCTGCGGCACGCTGTCCACCTTGATGGCATCCGGCGCCTTGTCGACGAGCAGCACCTCGTGGCCGTTCTCCAACAACTCGGCCGCGATGGAGCGACCCACCGCCCCCGCGCCCGCGATTGCGACCCGCATCAGCTCTCCTCCGGCGCTTTCTCGAAGGCCGCCTCGACGGCGGCCACATCCGCCTGGTGCATGACCACGTGCACGAGGTCGCCCTCCTGGATCACGGTTTCGGAGGTCGGCAGGATGCCTTCGCCCAAACGGGTGACAAAGGCGACGCGTGCGCCCGACGCCTGTTCGAGCCGGTTGATCCGGTGGCCCACCCACGCCGAGTTCACGTGCACCTCGGCCAACTGCACACTCCCGGACGGATCGCGCCACAGCGGCTCCGCGCCGCTGGGCAACAACCGGCGCAACATCTGGTCCGCGGTCCAGCGCACGGTGGCCACCGTCGGGATGCCCAGGCGTTCGTAGACCTCGGCCCGGCGCGGGTCGTAGATCCGCGCGGCGACGTTCTCCACGCCGAAGGTCTCGCGGGCGACGCGCGCCGCGATGATGTTGGAGTTGTCGCCACTGCTGACCGCCGCGAACGCGCCGGCCTCTTCTATACCGGCCTCGCGCAGGGTGTCCTGGTCGAAGCCGATGCCCTTGATCCGGCGGCCGGAGAAGTGCGACCCCAGCCGGCGGAACGCGGACGGATCGCGGTCGATGACCGCCACCGAATGCCCCAGCTCCTCGAGCGTCTGGGCCAACGTGGAACCCACGCGCCCGCAGCCCATGATGACGATGTGCACGGCCGTCCTTCCGGATTTGGTCCGTTGTGCCCGGTCTGATGCTCGTATGTGGTGTTACCAGGGTGGCAGACCTCGCCGAGACGTTACACGTGGACGCCTTACGGCATGCCCCCGGCCCGGCGAAAGTCGATGGGCTTACGATCACCTGCGTGTCAAGACTGACCGATCTGTCCAAACGCATCCTTGTCGGCCGAGCCCTGCGCAGCGACAAGCTGTCCGAGACGCTCCTGCCGAAGCGCATCGCGCTGCCCATTTTCGCCTCCGACGCACTGTCCTCCGTCGCGTACGCGCCGGACGAGATCCTGCTCACCCTTTCCATGGCGGGAATGGCGACCTACCACTTCTCGTGGAAGGTCGGACTGGCCGTCGTCGTGGTCATGCTGACGGTCGTCGCCTCCTACCGCCAGAACGTGCACGCCTATCCCAGTGGCGGCGGCGACTACGAGGTCGCGAGCGTCAACCTCGGGCCCAACGCCGGCCTGACGGTCGGCAGCGCGCTGCTGGTCGACTATGTGCTGACCGTGGCGGTGTCGGTCTCCTCGGGGGTGGCCAACATGGCCTCCGCGGTGCCCGCGCTGGAATCGAACAAGGTGCTGTTGGCGGTCGGCCTGGTGCTGCTGTTGATGGCGATGAACCTGCGTGGTGTCCGCGAGTCGGGCAAGCTCTTCGCGGTTCCCACCTATGCCTTCATGGCGGCCATCCTGGGGATGACGCTGTTCGGCCTGATCCGGGCCTCCACCGGCGCGGACATGGAGGCCGAGAGCGCCGGATTCCACATCGAGGCCGAGGACAGCTTCAGCGGCTTCGCGCTGGTGTTCCTGCTGCTGCGCACCTTCTCCTCCGGTTGTGCCGCCCTCACCGGCGTCGAGGCGATCAGCAACGGCGTCCCCGCGTTCCGCAAGCCCAAGAGCAAGAACGCCGCCTCCACGCTGCTGCTGATGGGCACCATCTCGGTGACCATGCTGATGGGCATGCTGGCGCTGGCCAACATGACGAAGGTGCGTTTCGCGGAGAACCCGGCCACCCAGATCCAGGGAGCGCCCGCCGACTACGAGCAGAAGACCGTGGTGGCGCAGGTCGCCGACGCGGTCTTCGGCGGCACGTTCGCGTCGCCGCTGTTCTACCTCGTGCTCGCGGTCACCGGCCTGATCCTGATCCTGGCCGCGAACACCGCGTTCAACGGCTTCCCGGTGCTCGGCTCGATCCTGGCCCAGGACCGCTACCTGCCCCGGCAACTGCACACGCGCGGCGACCGGCTCGCGTTCAGCAACGGCATCATCATGCTGGCCGCGTTCGCGATCGTGCTGATCATCGCGTTCGACGCCGAACCCACCAAGCTGATCCAGCTTTACGTCGTCGGCGTCTTCGTGTCCTTCACGATGAGCCAGGCGGGCATGATCCGGCACTGGACCCGGCATCTGAAGACCGAGGCCGACCCGGCCGCGCGCCGCCGGATGATGCGCAGCCGGGTGATCAACGCCTTCGGTCTGTTCATGACCGGCACGGTTCTCGTGATCGTGCTGGTGACCAAGTTCGCCCAGGGCGCCTGGATCGCGATAGCGGCGATGGGCTTCCTGTTCCTGCTGATGAAGCAGATCCGCCGGCACTACGACCGGGTCGCCGCCGAGCTGGCCGCGGTCGAGATCGACGACACCAAGCTGCCCTCGCGCGTGCACGCGATCGTGCTGGTGTCCAAGCTGCACAAGCCGTCCCTGCGGGCGCTGGCCTATGCCCGATACTCGCGCCCCAACGTGGTCGAGGCGGTCACCGTCAACGTCGACCCGGCCGAGACCGAGTCGCTGCGCCGGGAGTGGGACGAGCGGGGTATAGAGGTGCCGCTCAAGGTGCTCGACTCGCCGTACCGCGAGATCACCCGACCGGTGATCGAATACGTGAAGTCGGTGCGTCGGTCCAGTCCGCGCGATGTGGTGAACGTGTACATCCCCGAGTACGTGGTCGGGCGCTGGTACGAGCAGATCCTGCACAACCAGAGTGCGCTGCGGCTCAAGGGCCGGCTGCTGTTCACACCCGGGGTCATGGTCACCTCGGTGCCGTGGCAGTTGGAGTCCTCCGAGCGGCTCAAGGAGCCGAAGGCGTGGGTCGCGCCGGGGTCGGTGCGGCGCGGGCCGGCGCGGACGCCGCGAGGCGGGGACGGGAAGCGGGGGTCGGGGGAGCGGGCGGAGAGTCGGCCGGTGCGGCCGGAGAATCGGTCGGGTGGCTCGGGTGGCTCGGGTGGCTCGGGTGGTTCGGACCGGTCGGGTGGGTCGGGCGGTTCAGGCGGTTCAGGTGGTTCGGGTGGGGAGTCTTGACGGGCGTTTGAGGTGCGGTCGGCGGGTGCTCGGCCGGGGGTGTGGGCCGGGTCCGGGCGCCTGGTGTCCGGGCCGGGGGGTGTGCGGGCGGCGGTGGTGGACGGCGCGTCGTGACGGTGGGCGCGGCTTGTTCGGGTAGGGACTACCCTGGATGCGCGCCCACCTCCGTGAGGCGCTTTCTTTGTGTCGCCGTGTCGTCCCCGGGCGTCGCCGTCGGGCGCCGCCGGCCGAGGGACCACCGAAACCCCTGTCGATGTTGTACGAGTTGTACGAGGAGTGCCGTGCCTGTCGGATCGACCACCCCCGAATCGGACCAGTCCCTGCGGGGTGAGCGGTACGAGGTCGAGATCGGCCCGGTCGCCCACGGTGGGCACTGCGTGGCCCGCCACGAGGGCCGCGTCATCTTCGTCCGGCACGGACTCCCGGGCGAGCGGGCCGTCGTGGAGATCACCGACGGTGGACCCACCTCGCGTTTCCTGCGCGGCGACGTGGTCGAGGTGCTGGCCGCCTCCCCGGACCGGATCACCCCCGCGTGCCCGGTGGCCGGCCCCGGCATGTGCGGCGGCTGCGACTGGCAGCACGCCGCACCCGCCGCGCAGCGCCGGCTCAAGGCGGATGTCGTGGCCGAGCAGTTGTTGCGGCTGGGCAAGGTCGACGTGCACGTCGAGGTCGAGGCCGTGGACAGCCCGCCCGGGATGGCCGAGGGCCTCGGCTGGCGCACCCGCGTGCAGTTCGCCGTGGACCCGGCGACCGGCCGCGCGGGGCTGCGCAAGCACCGCTCGCACGATGTGCAGCCGATCGACTCCTGCCCGATCGCGGCGCCCGGCGTCGAGGAATTGGGTATCGAGGCGCACGAGTGGCCCGGGGTGGCCTCGGTCGAGGCGGTCTCGGCGACGGGTTCGCTGGATCGCGCGGTGACCGTGGTGCCCGCCGAGGGCGCGGACGGGCGGATGCCGATCGTCGAGCTGAACCGCGCGGTGTCGGTGTTCCGTGCCGACGACAAGGGCCGGGTACGCAAGGTGCACGGGCGACCGGCGGTGCGCGAGGTGGCCGCGGGACGGACCTGGAAGGTCTCGGCGGGCGGCTTCTGGCAGGTGCACCCGGCAGCGGCGGACGTACTCGTGCAGGCCGTCGTGGCGGGACTGGAGCCGCGACCGGGCGATTTGGCGCTCGACCTGTACTGCGGAGTCGGGCTGTTCGCGGGCGCGATCTCCGAGCGGTTGGCGGACAGCGACACGATCATCGGGATCGAGAGCTCCAAGCAGGCGGTCGAGGACGCGATCCACAACCTTCGGGACGTGCCGGGTGCGCGCTTCGAGACCGGCACGGTGGAGAAGGTGCTGGGCCGACCCGGGTTCCTGCGCCGCGCGGACATCGTGGTGCTCGACCCGCCGCGTGCGGGTGCGGGCAAGGCGGTCGTCGAGCGGATCGCACGGCTGACCCCGCGTCGAGTCGCCTATGTGGCGTGCGACCCGGCGGCACTGGCCCGGGACGTGGCGTATTTCGCGGGGTTCGGGTTCAGGCTGCGGTCGGTGCGGTCGTTTGATTTGTTCCCGAACACGCATCACGTGGAGTCGGTGGCGATCTTGGAGCCGGCGCCTCGGGAGACTCGGGGGACTCGGCGGGATGGTGGGCGGGGGCGGCGGTGAGGTTGGGGCCTGGGCGGGGGCCGGGGCCGGGCCGGGACCTGGGTCGGGATCGGGGGCAGGTCGGGGCTTGAGGGCTTCGGGCTGAGGGTTCGAGGGCTTCCGGCTGAGGGCTTGAGGCCGGGATTGGGGCCGAGGGCTGAGGGTCGTTTGGGCGATGCTGGGCGTTGGGTCGGGGTCGGGGCCGCGTCGATGGTGGTGAGGGTCGGCGGGCGGGTGTAGGGCGTTTTTGGGTACAGGGCTGCCTCGGCTTGGTCGGGGTGGCCCTGTTGCGTTTGTGGGGCTTGGGCGGGCCGAGGTCGCGGGTGGGGTGGGCGGCGAAGCTCGGGTGGGGGCGGGTTGTCGGGGCGAATGGCGAGCGTGGCGATGGGTGGGGGTTGGTCGTGCGCCGGATTCGGTACTCGGGCCGAGGTGGTGAGGGCGGCGTCGGGCGTGAGCCGGGTTCGGCATGCGGGGATTGGGCGTTGGTCGTGAGCTGGTTTGGAGCCCGGCTGTCGGCTCCGGCCGTGACCGAGGTCGACCACCTTGCTCCGTTCGCGTCACCGCCCCAGGTGTTCGGCTCGGCCCGCCATTGGGACTCACCTGCTTGGCCGGATCCCGACCCTGTCCCGAGCGTCCGGCCCAGGTCACGATCGGGGCCGACCTGGTTGGCCCGCTCCCGATCCTGCCCCGGCCCGAGGGTCCGGCTCGACCTGCGACCTACGCTCACCCCATCACCGCGCTGCTCACTTCGGCTGGGGTGTCCCACCCGGTTTACGACCGGATGTCGGGTACAGCGTTGGGACTCACCGGCTCGCCGCGCTTACGACCTGGACCGGAATATCCGGCGCAGCTCATTACCGACGTTCATCCCCTTGCCGCGCTCACGACCTCGGTCCGAGTGCCGGGGCCGATAGCCGGGCGAGATCGTGAGCGCGGCGAGGGGATCGACGGCGGTCGTAGAGCGGGTTCGAGATCCGGGGCGGGGGCGCGAGTGGAGCGAGGGGTGGGGCTCGGTCGCATGTCGAGTCCGACATCTGGGGCTCGGTCGTGAGTGGAGCGGGCGGGGCTGGTCAGTCGTGAGCCGGGCGTGGTGGGCGGGGGCGGGGCGGGGTGGGGTCGCGGGCTTGGCGGGCGGGTGGGCGGCTTTCGGCGATGCGGCGTTGCTTCTATTTGGGCGCCTTCGGCGCCGGCTCGCGAGGCACCACTTTTTTGTTCCGTCGCGGGCTCCTCCACAAAAAAGTGGCCCCTCGCTCGTGACTTCGTGT